>SCTI01000002.1:0-300000 GCA_004297735.1 Patescibacteria group bacterium | reverse complement strand
CATCTAAGTCGGCGTCTTCGGCCGGGCTGAGCGGCGCGGCGTCACCACCCATCATTAGCCGTAGCAGGCCGTGCAGGGTGATGATGTTGGCCCGCAGGGCGTTATCGGCATCCTCGCTATCGAGTACGTGCGGTAGATCAAACGGGTTAAGGCGGTTCTGTGAGGCTAGGCTCAGTCGCAAATAGCTACCACCAACCGCTTCGCACAGGGTTTGATACTCGTTTTCGGGGTCGATTACCAATACCTCGGTACCGATCATTAAGCTGCGCAAGGCCTCTAGTTTAACCGCAAACGACTTACCGCCACCGGACTTAGCGAATACCACCATATTGGCGTTTTCGAGCGTAAAGCGGTCAAACAAAACCAAGCCGTTGTTGTGACGGTTGACGCCGTAAAGCACGCCTTCGTTGTGGCTGAGTTCGGCCGAGGTAAATGGGAAGCTGGTCGATAGCGCCCCGGTGTTCATGTTGCGGCTAACCTGAAGCTGGTCGTTAGCCATCGGCAGGGTTGAGTTAAAGCCTGGCTCCATTTGCATGCTGGCCGGCTTACTGTATACCAGCGACTGACCAAAGATTCCCTCAAGTTTTCGTTGAACATTTTTAATCTCATCCATGCTATCGCCGTAGATGGTAACGTAAAGTCCAAAGCGGAAGAATCGCTCCTCGCCCACCTGCAGCTTGTCACGTAGTTCTTCGGCATCGAGAATGGCTGCCTCTAGGGCTGGGTCACGAACCCTCCCCTTTTCTTGGTTGATGGCGTAGCTGGCTTCGAGCTGACCCACCTTTCGGCGTAGGTTGTTTAGAACCACCTGGCTCTCAACCGGGTAGATAAACATACTGATGTCGAGCACCTCATCGAGGTTGATGATTGGGCTCAACCAGCCGGTGTAAATCTGTCGCGGGTAACCGTACACGTATAAGGTACGAGCAAACCGGGTGCCTACTCGCAGGTGGTCGCCAGCAATTTCGAGTGATGGAGGCGCGATTAGGTCGCGTAGACTCACAATGCCCTGGCGGTAGATCGCCTCGGCTTCTTGTTGTTCGCGTAACCGCTGGGCTTCGGCCAGCGCTACCGGATCTTGATCTGGTTTTTTACCAAAAAGCCCCACTAGAAAGGTCCTCCTTGAGCTAGTTGAGTTGGAGCCTGCCCCTCACCCTTGGTGACCGCGGCGGTTTGCAGCTGCGCTGCTTCGGTTAAGCGCTGGTTTTGGGCCACATCTGGGTTGTAGCTGCTGTAATAAAGCTCAATTAGCTCCTGGGTGTTAAGTGGAATGTTGCGTACCCCCATCTGACTGAGTCCCGATGATACCATTTGAACCCGCTGGGTTAACTCTTCCTTAAACGCCGCAAAATCGGTTTCGTTTACGGTGGTTACGTCTTGCTGTTTTAAGGCACCCATTAAGCCGGTAGCCAAATTACCCTTCTTAACCTTGGTCATTGCTGGCGGGAAGAACGGAACCACCACATAGAACTGCTTATCCATGATGTTCACCTCGTCAACCAGCGATTGAATGTTGGCAATGTAGTCGTCCATTAGTAGACCGAGCAAATCGTTGTCTTGGTCTTGGCGCAGCTGAGCCAGTTTGGCGATGTAGTTATCTAAATCGAGCTTCTGTGACTTAATTAGGATCTGAACTGGAAAGTGAAGCGAGTTTAAAAAGCTCTGGTAGGCGTACTCAACCGAGTCGCGTTCTTGAGGGCTCATTAAGTCGAAGTTAATTGCGCTGGCCATAACTACGGCCCGTAAGCTGCCATCACGCATCACCACAATTCCATCTCGGATCTCCGAAATTAAAATGGTGTCCTGGGTCCCGTTCTTTTTTGGGCCCTTTTTAGCTGGTTGTGGTTGTGGTGTTGCCATTCCGAACTTGTACCGTTTGACCCTCTACTAAATCTTGTTTCCTGTGAGCCTGAGCGGCAATTTGAGCCACCGTCAGATCTCCACCTTCAGTTGCTAGCTTAAGTATATCACCAGATAGAGGCGCTGTTAATCCGCTTGTGCTTGGAGTGGTGGGCGAAACCTTTTTCGCTGCAACCGGAGCGGTCGGTTTTTTCATGCGTTCAACCGCTTCGGCGCGCATACTTTTAACGCTGTTTTGAATCAGCGTGTTAAGGTTTTGGCTGACCTGGCCACCTTCGGCCAAGATGTCATCTTCTTCGGTAATACCTGGGTCGCCAGGATTAGGTGCGGCGGGGGCGTCGGTAGTAGCGGGTGCCGCCACCATGCCGGCTGGCGCTGGAGTTAGTACCGCTGCTCCACCCAGTGAAGGGGTTTGTTGTGGCACCAGCGCACCGGCACCAATCCGGTCCATTAAGTCGATTACCGGAGCTTCGTCCCCCGCCTCTTGTAGCTCTGGCTGCTTGGCCGACCAACCTCGTGTATCAACCAGCTCGGCTAAACGCTGCAGCTGTCCCCTAACTTCGCGTGGATCTCGGTGAGCGATCTCGGCCTTGGGTGGGGGTGGCTCTAGGCGAAACACCTCGGCAATTGGCTCCTTGTGCCATAGTCTGGTCTTTGGTCTAACCAGGAACTGGAAAATGGCAATTACAAAGGTCTCAAGCGGCTGATCCTCTTTCTGGTAGAGTCCAAGCGCCAATAAGAAAAGTGCCGGTGGAATACCAATTAAAACCCACAGCACAATCACCTGGCGAAACAGCGCGAAGGTTAAAAAGCCCCACGCCAAGCCAATCAGTGCATAAATGAACTGCTTGAGCGACAACGGCCCTAGGATTTTATCCTCGGCCTCAACGTTCTGTGGAACCTTATATGTGCCCATACCTCTCCTGACCCTATCTTATAAAAAATGGTTATGGTTGTCGACCGGTAAGGAGTTAGTCGGTAATTAAAGTATTGGCTTCGTTACGTAGGTTTTGCAGATTGGTATGGCGCCGTTGTACCTCGTTGGCTTCGGTGGTGCGACCAGCTGCCCGCAAGCTCGCCTCAAAGTTTTGCAGCACCATAATTCGCCGGCCAGCTTCGGCATTGGTTAATACGTCCTTCATCTCACGTCTAGCATCACCCGATGTCTCCGAGAAATGCCGACCTTTTAAGGAGTCCTTAAAGGCCTGAACACTTAAGTCGGTGGCCAGACCGCCAACCAGGCCGTGGGCCTGCAAGTGCTGCTCAACAAAATCGGGGCCGGTTACCTTGCCTGCTGCATTAACCGCTCCCATTTGACGGGTGGCTTTTTCTACCCCACCACTCAGGCTGTGGCCAAAGTTGCGGCGGACCGAATCAACATTCGACATAATGCCAGCTACATCGCTCGATTTAATCTTGCTACCAGAACCGGGCTTAAGCGCTTGTTTACCGCCCAGACCACCATTAGCCAGAGCCGGGTCGGCGCCATACATTGCTCCGCCTTCACCTTGGTAGGCCAGCTTGCGAATCTCTTCGGCTCGCCGCTTTCCTTCGGCGGTAACCGCCATTGCCGCCAGAGCCGCCTCACTGCTCGCCGCCTCACCCCGGGCCTTATCCTTGTTGAGCGAACGAAACGCCGCCGCTTGCCCAAGTGTTGAGTAGTAAGGCTGCAGGCTGGCCGGCACCTCTCGCTTAGACCGGGCCGCCACCAGCTTTTGCTTGTCTCCGCGCGACACGTTCAGACTCTTAAAGTCATCCATAATTTTACCAATGGCCGCTTGCTTGCGTCGTTCCCGTGTTAGAGCGCCATCCAGGCCGCCACCTGCCGACGCACCAGCCACTCCAACCAAGGCCCCCTGTAAGAACCTGCTGGCCGAGTTGTCGCGGCCAAAAATGTTTTTACCGGCTCCTTCGTTGGCAAACGCCGCCGCTCGATCGGCCCGGTTGGCCGCCCGACTAGCCTGACGGTGACGCCCCGCCTTCCACGCATCGCTACCTCTAACCGCGCGGTGACCGCCCTTGCGAATATCATCTATCCGACTGGCAGCCAGCTCCATAAAACCGCCGGCCCACTTAAAGGTCATTGGTACGGCCGAAAAACAGGCAATTAAAACCAAGACCTTAATTACAATTGGCGCCAGGGCTTGGGCGGCATCGCCGCCAAACGCACCACTGTCAGCCGACACCGGCATTAATGCCCCTACATTTGCGGCCAGAGCCAGTAACGCCATGATGATTGGGTACATTAAAATAAGTCTAATAAAAGTGCTGCGCCAGCGGTCAAAGTACTGTTCTGTTCCTGGCAACACCATCGCCGCGAAGGCTAGCGGAGAAACAACAATCAGTACGCCAATTAAAAAGTAGCGAAAAGCTAAAGTTACAATCATGGCGATGGCGCTCAAAAACACCAATAGCAACAAAGGTCCGGCAATCTCCCACCCGATTGTTACCAAAACAACCAACCCGGCCGCTAAAAAGAGGTTACCCGCTAAGGCGTCACCACTGGGCCCGCTAACGGTCGCTCCATGGTTCATTACGCCCGATATCAACTGAACCACCCCAGCTCCAAGAATGTTGCCAATATCAACCCCTACCGCGGTGATTAAGAATGATGCTTGCACCAGTAAAACCGCCACAACCAACTTTGGTATCATGCTGCGAATATGGTAGGCGCTCATACCGACTGTGTTGCCAAATATAACCACCAAAAAGATCAATACAAACAGCACATTTGTAAGCGTACGAACCGTATTCCAGGTGTCATACATTGGACCCTCAAACTTAAGCGGCTCAATTACCAAGAACTGCCTAATAATCTCTTGGCCGCCCTCAACCATAAAGTTGGTGATGCGATCAAACATTGGACAGGTAAACCAAGCCGCTGGCCCCTGAGCCTTAGCGCAGCCCTCTTCGCGATCGGTTGAGCCAGACTCGCCATTTGAACTAGTGGTGGTTGGATTACCATTGTGCAACATCAACGCCGCATCAAATCCAGCCGAGCAGGCTAAGGCACTTTGATTGCTATTGGCATACCTGTCACAAGTTTCAGAACGGGTCTTACCGTCATCGCCACCCCTGTACCCGGACTCGCAGGCAGACTTATCTTTGCCCGTATAAGAGCTACATGCTTCTTGCGCGGTGGCGGCGTAGGCGGGCTTACCAATGCTAAAAGCCGCGGGCTTGGCACCAGCGGTCAACGACATCTGGCTGAGCGGTCCAATAATACCGATCAGCATGGTGTATGCCAGCAGCGCCGCCAGTACTGCTCGCCTGATTGTCTGCATGATAATTTGCTCTACCTTTATACAAAGACGAATAGAACATCGTATCCCATCTGGTGTACAGATACAAGGATAAGCGGGTTAAGGTAAGTCGGCTTTTAGCGATTCCTCGCTTCAGCCCTAAGGTCACGAAGGACGTCTGGATGCATGTTGCGAGTAATCTTCGGATCATTAACCGCGGCATTTAGGGTGTGCGTGGCTACAGCATCTAAGCCATTTCTCTTCCGAGTATTTCCTCGACTATCTGTATATGTCATGTCGTTGCCTTTTTCATCTTTAACAGTGGCGTTCAGCATGTCCGCCAGGCCCTGCTGAGTCAGACTACCAAGCGATTTTGGAGAGGTGTTCTGTGTGATTCTGTCATGAGTGCTCTTGCTGATTTCGGTAAAGTTACCGGCAGCATCAATCTTGGCGCCGGCGTCCGCATAAGCCAAAATTGGGTGATTATCTTTAGCCTTATCACTCATCTGACCCTGTGCATACTTCATGGCTATTCCTGCCTCACGGCTGCCAGCTCCGTACGTCTTTTGAATTGCCGCCAAATGTTGACTGGTAAGCTGACCCCGCTTTGCAAGCTCACCAATTGCTGCCACACCCATTGTCTTGTTCTTGAGTTTGCCGCTAGCATCGGTTGCTGCAAACTTATCTTTAAGGTCTTGTGTGCCGGTGTTCTGGAGATTATTTTGGGCGGTTTCCCGGGCTTGCTTTAATGCGTCATCGGCTTTTTGCTGAACCGCAGGACTTGTTTTGCCCCATCCACCATTTGGGTTAAGCCTTCCCCCAAATGGCGCCCCCGTAGCCATAAAAGTTCCCCAGGCCCTCCTGGCAGCATTACTGCTACCTAATTGATTTCCGAGCTTCTGGCTGCTTCTTAAATCGCGCCGTGCCTGGAGGCGCTGCTGGTTAGCTTGGTAGGGCTTGCTATTCCTAAGACCTCTGTCGGTTGCCGCGCCTGCTCGGCTAGTCCAGCCATCCACATAACCCGCCGTCATTGCCATGGCGCCACCGGCCCACTTAAAGGTCCATGGCACCATAAAGAAGGCAATAATTGGGAATATTCCAGCGATAACCGATTGAACAAAACCGGCCGTTCCGGTGGTACCGGCGCTGGCTGCCGACAGAACGCTACTCACTGAAAACAGCAGCACAATCATTGGGTACATTACAATTATGCGAACAAACAATCGCCACCAAGTTTTAAATATTTTCTCAGTTCCTGGCAGGACCCAGGCGGCAAAGGCAAGTGGCGAGGTAATTACTAGTACGCTAATAATGAGGTCGCGCAGTATTAGCGTTATAACCACCGACAAAACCGAGAAAAACGCTCCTAATGCGAGTAAAAGAACCGCAGCAATACCAATTTTTGTAATGATGACCACCGCTAAAATGGCTAAAATAGCTCCACTCAAAACCGACCAGCCTACCCCAATTCCACTACCCGCCCCTTCGGTTACTGCGCCTGGAAGAGCGGTGGTTATAAGGCTACCTAGTCCTTGTCCGGCTATATTTCCAGCATCAATAACTAAGGAGCAGATAATAAATGAAACCTGAACCAGTACAACCGCAGCGACCAGACGGGGCAGCATTTTTTTAACGGTGTAGGCATTGATATTCATACCGACCGTGTTAGCAAATACAATGAACAAGAAGATTAGCACAAACAGTATATTGGCAAGAGCACGGATGTTGCCCCACACGTTGTATAAATTATTTGCCGCTGTATTTCCGTCGCCCGGTACGACGCTCAGGGGGTCATATTCTAGTTGGTTAAGAATGAAATCCTTCATCATCTTGCCAACAGTGTCATGAATTATTTCAATCATTGGGCAGAAAACCCAGGCTAATGCGCCGCCTTCGGATTGACAGGTTGGCTCGTCGTCATCCTCTCCAGTGCCAGCACTTGTGCTTGGGTTGGAGGCGGCACTAGCCTCAGTACTCGTCTGTAGGCTACCCCACGCTCTTTTGCCGCCGGACGTAAGCTGATTATAGTTTTCTAAGCCCACACTACCTTGACTACTACTCGGACTGACGGCTGAAGGTAGACAGGAGCGAGGGACTGAACCGGGACCCGTTCCTATATAAGTGGCATCATAGCTTAGTTTTGCTGGTAAAATATGAGAGCTTATACCACTCTTTGTAACATCTGGACTCCCCGTGATCGTTGCAGTTAATTCAATGGTCTGGTAAGAAGGGATTGCTTGATTTGGGGGCAGTGAAGTCACCGGCTTATTGTTAAAGCAGTAATAAGTGGTTGTATAACGCGGCTTTCCTGCTACCGATGATCCGGAGGAATCATAATATAAAGGCACCTTATTATCCCCAAAAATGCCATCCTTTATGTAAACGGTTGTTTTTGTGAGGTTGTTTCGATCTAGGTCCGTTTTGCCGTCTAGCCCTTTTTGAACATCACTCTTGTCACCATCCTTAAAAAAGAATAGGTAGCTTTCACTGGCGGCATGAGCAGGTTCACTAAAAAATGGCAAGCCAAGGCTAGCAGTCGCTGCAATTAAAATAAGGGCGATTGAAAATCTTTTGTAAATACCCACCTTCATAAGCATAAGTTTAATAGATTTCTACCTGAATTGCACCATCTTCAATAAGCGTTAGCTTTGACAGGATATGCTTTAGGTTTATAGAATGGGCGCAGATGAAACGACTTGCTCTCATTCTTATGGTTCCCGCCATGCTAGTCACAATGCTTGGCAGCTTTAGCGCGCCAGCCTATGCTGATACCGATTTGCAAAAAGCCTGTAAAGATAAAGGTGGGGTGCCGGTTAGTACAATATGGAATGGCAGGGATAAGAGCGGGACCCCTAACCACACCCTGGGCGACGAGTGCATTGGCGACAGTTCGCAAAACCCTATCTTCGCCTTTTTATCTGCTGCCATTCGCTGGTTTAGTGCTATTTTTGGCCTCATTCTCATACTAATAGTGGCGATAGCTGGATTCCAGTATGTTATCTCCGCCGGAGACTCAAGTCAGGTTCAAGGGGCTAAAGATAGATTAAAGGGAGCGGTTACTGGTTTGGTTCTATACTTACTTATGTTCTCAATTCTGCAGTTTCTGCTACCAGAAGGGGCAAAGGTGTTTAGATGAGTTTAATCGTTAAATTGGCCGATCAGGATCGCCGCGATGTCCTGCCTAGTCTATATAATGGTCTGTCCAATCCACCTAAGTTTGATAATATTGATGTTTTTGGAATTTTGTTGGCCAACGCCATCCAACTAATAACTACTCTGTGCGGCGTGGTAGCCGTTATTATTGTGACCTGGGCAGGTATTCAATACATCACCTCGCAGGGTGACCCTAGAAAGGTTTCCGAAGCTAAAAATACCATCACCTACGCGGTGCTAGGTCTTATTTTGGCTAGCGGCTCATACCTTATTGTTGAATACCTTGTTCGGCAGTTCGACTAGCATAGCAATGTCTAAATGAGATAGGATGATCAGTATGAAGCTCAAGCGTTTTGCAACAGGCCTAACTTTAGCGACTACTCTTATCGTAGCTCTCGGTTTTTCTTTTCAGCCAACCATGGCTGCCGAAAGCATCACTGGCTGTAAGGATGCAGACTATAAAAACTGTCTCGACTCCCCTTCGCAAAAGCCAGCTGGCGAGAGGTCTCATGACCCACTCGGAATACCTGTTATTAGCTTAAGTAATATTGCTAAAACCGCTGTGGGTGTGTTGTCGACTGTTGCCGGTGCCCTATCGGTAATTTACCTTGTTATTGGTGGAATTAAATACTCCAGCTCCAATGGGGATAGCGGAAAGATTCAAAGTGCCAAAAATACCATAACCTACGCCATTATTGGTCTGGTTGTGTCAATTACCGCCGGAGCAATAGTTGGCTTTGTTATTGCCAGTAGTCCGTCGGGCTAACTTTACACCCCATCTGACATCAGATACAATGCAAGCCATGAAACGGCTTATACTTACCGGAATTATCACTCTTGTGCTAGCCGTCGTGGCGGTAGTGGCAATGCCTCAAGTTTTACATATGGACACAGCGCAAGCCGCCACTCCCTCCGACCTGCTTACCAAGCCGGCTTGCGAGGACATTAAGAAGGCTGGTGGCGACGTGGCCGGCTGCACCAAAGCTGGTGACCTTCAAAATCAAGAGGACGGCACGCCGGCCTACCTTACTACCCTCACCAACGCCTTTATCTATATTGGCGGACTGGTATCGGTTGTCTTTCTGGTTATAGGTGGAATCGGCTACATAACCTCAACTGGCGATAGAGGCCGAGTTGAATCGGCTAAAAAAACCATTACCTACGCTGTAGCTGGCCTGGTGGTGGTAGCTTTAGCACGTGTTATTATTGGATTTGTAATTGGAACATTAGGGCAATGAAGCCATTAAATAAAAAATTACTTGCTGTAACGGTTGCGGTTCAAGTAGCCGTCTTATCCTCCCCCCTCGCCGCTTTGGCAGAAGATACTCCGAGTCCAGCCTGCAAAGGCGCCAGTGCAGCTGGTGCCCCTTGTGACAAGAGCGGATTTGAGGGTGCCCTGGGAAACATTCTCAACTCGGTTTTCTTCCTAGTTGGCGCGCTTGCTGTCATTGCTCTGCTAATAGGCGCGGTACGTTATGTCACTTCTACCGGCGACCAAGATCGGATTAAGCAGGCTAAAAACACCATTGTTTACGCCGTTACCGGCCTAATTGTAGCGCTGTTGGCACGACAGATCGTTGGCTTTGTGATTGGGAGTTTATTCTAATGAGACGATTTATTGCTTCTCTGCATATTGTGTTCTTGGCGCTTATTTTTTCTGCGCCAGTCGCTGTGACTGTTGCTCCTGCAGCTCATGCCACTACCGAAAGCGAGATTTGTAATGGGGCGAACATTGGTGGAGGTAATTCTTGCAGTGGTAGCCCAGGTACCTCCGATGACTCACTCAAGAAAACCTTTCGTACAGCTTCCAACGTCCTGCTTTATTTGGTTGGAGCTATCGCAGTTATCGCCTTGATTTACGGTGGATTCCGCTACGTTGCCTCAACCGGTAATTCTGCCCAAATTGAGGCCGCCAAGCATACCATCATTTATGCTATAACCGGTCTGGTGGTGGCAATTCTGGCTTACGCTATAGTAAACTTCATCATAAGTAGAATTGGTTAGGAGGATAATTGTGTTTCGTAAGGCAAAACATCAACTTTTAATGGCGGCTGCGATATTAACAGCATACACACCGGCTGTTTTTGCTGACGAGCCTGTATCGCCAATTAAGCAAGGGGCGCAATCGTCCCGTCCTGGCGAGGGTGCTGGCACTGACTTTAAGGGTACCACTCCAGCCGACCTTACTACATCATTCCGCGACATTACCAACACCGTTCTCTTCTTGGTTGGGGCCGTGGCTGTCATCGCCCTGATTTACGGTGGGTTCCGGTATGTTACATCCGCCGGTAACTCCAAGAACGTTGAGGACGCTAAAAGTACCATCCTCTATGCCATCATCGGGATTGTGGTTGCAATCTTGGCCTACGCGGTCGTCAACTTTGTTGTAGGCGCTCTGGGCTAGACAGATTTGCAACCTGAAGGCCAGATGGTATATACTCGCCTCAGAAACTAAGTATAAGCATTAAGCAGGAATAGACTTGTGAAATCACTAACATCAAATCCAATTGCACACACCGCCCTGCGCGCCAGTGTGGTTGCTAGCACCTTTTTGCCAGCCACCGCCATGGGTGCCGCCGGCCCGGACTGCCCCGCCACCATTGATCCGGCCAACTCCACGATCAATCAGGGCGTAGACTGCTCCAAGGGTACCAGTAGTGCCGACAGCTTGTTTGGCGCCAACGGCGTCTTCTCGCAAATCTCAAACATCCTCATCTTCTTGGTGGGTGCTGTTTCGGTTATCATGTTGATTTACGGTGGATTCCGGTACGTGATTTCATCCGGTAACTCCGACCAAGTAACCGCTGCTAAAAACACCATCATTTACTCAATCGTTGGTATCGTAGTCGCTATTTTGGCCTACGCCGTGGTCGGTTTTGTCACCGGTTCATTAACCGCTAGCCCAACTAGCTAAGTTTAAGCTCAGTAATTAAAAAAGAGCCGTTAAGGCTCTTTTTTAATGGTCGATTAATAAATCTTAGCTAGCAACAACCTTGATCTTCTTAACCTTATCCTGCACCACCTTAGGGATGGTAATAACCAGTACGCCGTTCTTTAAGCTGGCTTCCGCCTTATCGGCATTAACGCTTACCGGCATAATGATTGAGCGACTAAAGGCTCCCCAGTAACATTCAGCCACGTAGTAGTCTTCACGGCTGATTGATTCTTCTTCGACTCGTTCACCCCGAATGGTTACAACGTCTTCGGCGATGGCAACATCGAGGTTGCGGAAATCAACGCCGGCAATCGGGGCCTTAATAACCACACTCTCTTTGGTCTGGTAAACGTCAACGGCTAGCTGACCTTCAATGCCAGCACCCTCATCATCGTTGAGCCAGTTGGTGTTAACCTCTTCGTCCTGTAGGAACTCGTCCTGCAAAACGCTTTCATCGTTGGTCGGATTCTTTTTTGCCACGGTCCTCTCCTTAGATTAGCGAACAGCTGGATACGGCTCTCACCCTCTGCGTTCCCCACTGCCTTTGGCTCATTATAGCCATATTCCTTATTTTTACGCAACCGCTGGCGCGTTCATCAATATTTAATTTAAGTTATCTAAACTTGTAATATGCTCCAACCCTTAGCCCGGCTCTTAGCTCCGCCTGCCTGTGTTGGCTGTAAAAAGCCGGGTATTGTGGTCTGTCAAAACTGCATTGCGACTGCGCAGCGAGCGAACGTTGCTAGGCGAACACAATTTCCGCTCACCGGCTTGTCGGCCGTTTTTAGCTATGACGGTTTGGGTAAGCAGCTTGTTCATCGGCTCAAATTTGAGCGCCAAAGAGAGGCCGCAAAAGTTATTGCGGGGCTAATTATTGCCGCTCTCCCCCATCGCGACTTTGATGTAGTTACCACAACACCAACCGCTACCAAACGTGTGCGGCAGCGGGGTTTTGATCACGGTAAGCTGCTTGGGCTTCACGTTGCACATGAGCTTCGGCTCCCCTATCGCCAGCTGTTGTTTCGCAGGTCACAAGAAAGGCAGTTGGGGCATTCGCGGGTTAAGCGAATGGAGCAGGCCCGGGCTAACTATGGCACGACGGCTAACCTCGCTGGTCAACGGGTCCTTCTGGTAGACGATGTTATCTCAACTGGTGCGACACTGGCGACTGGGGCCGAGTTGCTACGCCAAGCTGGGGCCACCCAGGTCTGGGCGGCCGTACTGGCAGATAATTACTCGACTAAAGCTGCTTATAAATATCGCGACGATGACGTACCCTCACCACCAAAATAGTAAGTTTTTGATCGGTAATGTCATATACCACACGGTAATCACCAACTCGGAGTCGCCAACTTGGTATGCCCACCATGGAGCGAGTGTTGCCGGTTCGAGGATTCTCTCGCAGTTGATAAATGGCCTTTGCTATTCGGAGACGGGTTTTTGAAGGTAGCTTAGATAACTCCTTTTGAGCGCTTTTGGTGAACTCAATCTCGTAACTGGTCATAGGTTATACCGAGCTCCTGCATAACCTTTTCAAATGGGTATGTCGGCTCATTGCGCCGCTCATGGACAACCTTAATGTCGTGTAAGTCCTCCATCATGTCGGCAAACTGTTCATTAACAATTTCAGACACCGAGCGCCCCTCAGCTACAGCTTTATGCTGCATAAATTTCTTCACAGAAGCATCAAGATAAATAGTGGTTTTATTGGTTAGATTACTCATATAGCCATTATAGCGCTATGACGTCATAGCGTCAACAAGAGATACGAATCCTGCACGGAGCAGTATGCTCCTTCCGCAAGGCTTCTTTTGTTATTGAGCTTATATTCTAATAATTGCAATGGCGGAGGAGGTGGGATTCGAACCCACGAGACCCTTTCGGGCCTGCTGGTTTTCAAGACCAGTGCCTTCAACCACTCGGCCACCCCTCCGCGTAGAGGTCTGACCTAGCTGAAGGTCTGACCTTTTGCCGGGTCGGACCTCATTTTAGCTCATTGCCAGCTCACCGCCAACAGTTATAATAAAGATAACCTAAATGAGGCGAGCGTGGATCCACAAACCGGACAACCAAATAACCCTACTCCGGTGCCACCCCTCCCGACCCCACCGACTCCAGCTGTACCACCCGTTCCGCAGCCGCCAACTCCCCCATCGGCTCCAGCTCCCCAACCGGAAGCACAGCCTCAACCCGAGGGCGATAAACCAGCAGCCACCCCTCCTCCTCCAGCCGCTCCGGTCGTTGACCCTAACCTCCCCCAAAGCTATACCTGGGAGGCCTCCGAGTATATTTACCACCAAAAGCCGGCCTTTTGGTATTTGGGTTTATGGCTTGCCACAGCCATAATTGCTGCAGTACTGGGCTTTTTTCAGCAGTGGCTGAGTATTGCTGTGGTGGTGGTTATGGCGCTCGCAGTTATGATCTACTCCCGTAAGCAGCCACGAACCCTCAGCTACCAGCTAGATGCAAGCGGGGTCAATATCCATGGCAACATCACCGCCTACTCCTCCTTTCACTCCTATAGCGTGATGCAGGACACCGGCTGGTACAGCGTTGACCTCGAGCCAATCAAGCGCTTTGTTCCCCGCCTGACCCTTATTTGCGAAAATGATGACATTCAAACAATCGATCAAATTCTGAGCCAGCATTTGCCGCGAGTCGATCGCGATCCCGATTGGATTGAAAGCCTAACTCGCTACCTCCGGTTTTAGGCTTTTCACCACACCTGATTTGTGCTAATCTTTAGCAGTTAATTCCTTGGTACGTGCGCTCGTAGCTCAGCTGGATAGAGCGTCAGTTTGCGGTACTGGAGGTCGCAGGTTCGAATCCTGCCGAGCGCGCCAGGAATTATAAAGAGGTCGGACCTTTTGCCGGGTCGGACCTTGCCCCAGCCCCACCTGGAGAGGTGGCCGAGTGGTTGAAGGCGCCGCTCTCGAAAAGCGGTATGCCCGAAAGGGTATCGTGGGTTCGAATCCCACCCTCTCCGCCAGGACTTATTAGATGCGGTATACTGAGCATAGAAAGCACAACCGCTATGCCAGAATTACTTATTCACCCCGAAGAATCAGAAGAATCCAAGTTCCATTCTCCATTAGAAGAGCGTGATAAATCTGATTCCCTCCGCCAGCTTGAGCAGCAGCTTGGCGGAAGTTCTCCAAGAGTTGAAGGCGAGGGGGACGAAAGACACATGGTTCTTCCGCGGGAGCCGTACACTCTATATGAGCACGCCCTTCATCGTCCAGAAACTCGTTTTCACTTAGCAGACCTAAAAAAGCTAGACCCAGAAACCCATGAGCATACCATGGGAGTAACCCAGAATGCTGTAGCATTAGCCTGGATCAACCGTCACCTAGAGGGAATAACAGCTGAGGACATTAAGATTCTTGCTCAAGCAGGCTTCCTGCACGATATCGGCAAGCTCGATCTGCCAAAACTTCAACAAAATGACAAAAAAGGCAATCTAACTGACGAAATGGTTTTGGCTCACCAGGTAAAGCGACGGTTTAAATCTGATGAGCGTAAAAAAGTTAAGCTCCACTCCCATCCCCTGCTAAGTGTAAGGCGTTTACAGCGGGAGCACCCAGTAGATGATCCCCGAATCTTAGCTCTGGTAGCTCTACATCACCAGCTTCAAGAATACCCCACCTTGTCCTCAAGTGACGCTGAATCGGTAATGGTTGATTTAGGTATCCACAGTAAAGAGGATCGCAAAAAGATTAGAATTTTGCAGCAGTTTCTTGAAGCTGGTGATAAGTTTGATGCCATGGATAATTATCGTCCTTATCGAGAAGGCGAGGAGCCTCCAACTCCAAAAGAAATTGAAGATGACATTAAGAAAAACTTTATCAAAAGGGGCGCCAACCCAAAATTTGCTTATCAGATTATGGATCTTTACTATCCTGACCGTTACCAAACGCCCGAATACCAAGACAACACTGTTCCCAGATAGGACTTTTTTGCGTATAATCATCGGTTGTAGCCACCAACACGGAGAGGTACCCAAGTGGCTGAAGGGGCTGGTTTGCTAAACCGGTAGGGGGGAGCAATCTCCCGCGAGGGTTCGAATCCCTCCCTCTCCGCCAGGAATTATTAAAACTTGCCCGCTTCTAATTTTTGCACCAGCTCCAGCTGACGGTTAGCCTCGTCTTCCTGGCCCAAATCAAGATAAGTCTGGTAGAGCTGTTTCTGCAGCGCCAGGTTAACCGGGTGGCGTTTAATGCCGTCATTAAGTACCGAGATAGCGCGCTCCTGCTCCTCCTTGGTAGCCCCAGGCTTATTGATCCAAATTGAAGCCTCTACCATATAGCGTCGGGCTGAGTCGGTGCTATCTGACTGCAATACCCGTAAAGCCGATTGAGGCATTCCCTTTTGCAGCAACACTTCAGCCGCAGCCACTCCCCCACTCTTAATCGCTTGTTGCTCCTCGGCGCTAATTTGAGTTGCCTCTGCCGCATTCTCGGCCCTTCCTAGCTCCATAAGCGCTTTGGCTCGAGTAAGTCGCAGCTCAGCGGTGTTCGAAGCTTCTGGCAGCCTCTCAAGCGCCTTGGCGGGCTGCCAACGGCTAATGTAGTACTCCCCAAGGCCGCTTAAAGCGGTTGACTCATTGGGATTGAGCAGTAGTGCCGCCTGGTAACCTACTTCTGGCTCAATCTGTTGTTGCTGGCTTAGTACGGCTAAATCGTGAGCGCGATTATGAATATAGTGCTGGCCAAGACTTGCCCCAGCTACCATGGTGCAGGCAGCCACCACCAGAGTGCTTATCGCTACTGCCCAAAAACTCTTATTACTCGATTGCAGCCAACTGTTCATCTAACTTTGATAGTAGCAGCTTGGTCTCTTTGGCGCGATCCTTGGTTTCTTCTACCAGGTTAGCTGGAGCATTTTTAAGATAACTTTCATTCTTGAGCTGGCCCTCAAGCCGCTTAAGGTACTCCCCTGCTTCCTTGCGGCGGCTTTCCAAGGAGGCCCGGTATGAGTTCAAAGTTTCATTATCCACCTGGAGCCAAGCATCAAACTCGGTTACCGGTATACGCAGCCCACTTCCCCTTTCGGCTACCTTTAACTCCCCTACTCCGGCTAAGCGTTTAATTAGGTTAGAGTTCTCGGTTAGTGCATCAGATTTCAGGTAAAGAACGGTTGGCTTGGCCATCTTTAACTCAGTCTTTAAGCTACGAATCTGGCTTACCAAAGCCATAATACCGGTAAATTGCGCCGCTTCTTTACTGGTTTCTTTTAATTCTGGCCATCGACTAACAATTAGATTTTGCTTTTGCCAAGGCATTTCTTGCCAAATTGCTTCGGTCACAAACGGAGCAAAGGGGTGGGCTAGCTTCAGAATGTTCTCTAAGCACCAAACCAATAGGGGAGTATTAGCTTGATCTTTGGAGGCCTCTAGATACCAGTCGGCCAGGTCGTTCCAGAGTAGGGAGTAGACCCCTTCGCCAGCTTCGCTAAACCTATAACCTTCAATTGCCTTGGTGATAGCCGCGTTTTCACGTGAAAACGTATCCATAATCCAGGTGTCTGCCAACGTCTCAGCTTTAGGTGGGGTAGAGGAGTAGTCGTCCCCGGCTTTATCCAAGATAAACCGAGCCACATTCCAGAGCTTGTTAGCAAAGTTGCGATAACCTTCAACCTTTTTTTCACCTAAAGAACCGTCATTCCCAGGAGTAATACCAATAGAAAGGGCTAAGCGCAGGGCGTCGGTACCGTACTTCCCGGTTAGTTCCAAGGGGTTGATTACATTGCCCTTGGACTTGCTCATCTTTTTCCCTTTAGCGTCATTTACCAAGCCGTGTAGATATATGGTTTTAAATGGCACCTTGCCGGTGCGATATATCCCGAGCATAACCATACGAGTAACCCACTGAAAGAGGATGTCCCGACCGGTCTCCATAACCGAAGTAGGGTAGAACCGGTCAAAGTCACCGGTTGCCATCAGCGTGGCAAATGGCCATTGGCTACTAGAAAACCAGGTATCAAAGGTGTCGACATCTGCTTCGTAACCGTCTTTGCCGTAGTATTCAATAGCATCGTTTTCACGTGAAAACACTCGGTACTTATCCTTGCCATTGCTTTCGTCGGCGTTGTAATACACCGGAATCTGGATGCCCCACCAGATCTGGCGGCTAATATTCCAGTCCTTAAGGTTGTTAAGCCAATCGATATAAACCTTTTTAAAGCGAGAGGGGACTATCTGGATTTCACCTGATTCAACCGCCTTAATAGCTGGTTCAACCAAAGGTTTTACCTTAAGCCACCACTGCTCGGTTACCAGCGGCTCTATCTGGGTTCCACAGCGGCCATGATAGGCGACACTATGGGTGTAGTTCATATCGATGTGATCCATTAGGCCCATCACTTCTAGATCTCGAGCAATCTCCTCACGAGCCTCAGAAGCCTTCATTCCGGCGTACTTCCCAGCTAGCTCGGTTAGGCGACCATCGGTGCCAATAGCTTGCTTGACCTCTAGGTTATGACGTTGGCCAATCTCCCAATCGTTAGGATCATGAGCAGGGGTAACCTTAACCACTCCGGTACCAAACTCAGGATTCACATGCTCATCAGCAATTACCTTAAGCTTAAAGGCACCAAGCAGTCCCTCAACCTCTATCTCCTGACCAATGTACTTCTGGTAGCGCTCATCATCTGGGTGAACCGCGACAGCGGTATCACCAAACTTGGTTTCTGGTCGAACCGTAGCCAGCACAAAAGGCCCGTACTTCAGGTAGTAGAGGGGATCAGCCTGCTCGCGATGATTGATCTCAATATCAGCAAAGGCGGCGTTGCAGCGAGGGCACCAGTTTACAATTCGGTTGGCACGGTATACCAGCCCATCATCGTGTAAGCGTTTAAAGGTGTCGTAAACCGTATCAACAATGTCGTCGTCCAGGGTGAACTTGAGGCGACTCCAGTCGGCGCTAAAGCCCAGGCTCTTGAGCTGACCAATGATAGTGCCCTGGTTATCCTTGGTGTAAGCCATAACTTGCTTGTAAAACTCTTCTGGTCCCAGATCAAAGCGGTCCTTGCCCTCTTTTTCTAGCTCGCGCTCAAACACCACCTGGGTCTCGATGCCGGCGTGATCGGTCCCCGGAAGCCATAGAGTGGGGTTGCCCTGCATCCGATGGTAGCGAACCATGATGTCCTCAACCGTAAACATGGCGTGACCAGTATGTAAGCTGCCGTTGGCGTTGGGTGGTGGCATGATGATCGAGAACGGCTCTTTGTTGGAATCCCCAGCTGGCTTAAAGGCGCCAGAATCTTCCCACATCTTATAAATGCGGGCCTCGTGTTTACCGGGCTCGTAGGCTTTTTCCATCCTCATCTTGAGGTTATTTTAGCATATTAGGAGTAGATTACCTGGGTGAGCGAAACGCGACCGAAGCGGCAACAGCAATAAGTCCCATAATGATAATGAAAACTTGCCCGCTCAGGTTATCTAGCAAGATTACTGGAAAAACTACTACGGTTGCTAGAGTGGCATTTTTTGTAGCGATAAATGTGGATAATGCCAACCCGGCCAAGGTAGCTATGGCTGCCATTAAAGTTACGACCCACCAATTAAGCTTGCTTATTGCGGCTACTGTAATGAGAACACCAAGACTAGCCACCCACATTACAAGATAAATCATAATTGCAAGCCCACCAAAACGAACGGATGGTTTAAGCATTTCTTCAAATATTGTACGAAATAAAAGCCAAGAAGTTCCGCTAACATAGAGTGCTGTTAAGCCGGCAATTAAGTATAGTGAAAGCTTTTTTAGCATAAGCAAATATTAGCACTGGCTACATTGAAAGAATAGGGTCGACGGTTAAATCTAGTGGCCTTATTGGCTTGCGGTCAAGCGAGTAAAAATACCCCAAACTCGCAATCATGGCGGCGTTGTCGGTGTAGTACTTGATTGGCGCGTAATGTATGGGGGAAGGGAGTCGTTTCTGGAGCGCCTCTTGGAGCGATAGGTTGGCGGCCACCCCTCCGGATATAACTACCGAAGCCGGCTGGTACTTCTCATATGCTTGTAAAACGCGCCCAACCAGGATACCAACCACCGTCTTTTGAAAGCTGGCGGCAATGTCATTACGCTGTTTTTGGCTTAGTAGAGCCGGAATTTCATACGATTTAGTACGGAAATCACCACCAACCTCGGCTTGGGCGGTACGTAGTACCGCGGTTTTAAGCCCGCTAAAGCTAAAATCAAGACTCTCTTTACCTAATTGTGGCTTAGGAAAGGCAAAAGCATGCTCATCCCCAGTCTTTGCCGCCTCGGCAACCGAAGAGCCTCCAGGGTAGGGGAGTCCAATGATTCGGGCTACCTTGTCAAAGGCCTCGCCAGCAGCGTCATCCCTGGTTTGGCCAAGCAACTTGTAGCTACCGTGATCACTGAACAGTGCCAGCTGAGTGTGACCGCCAGATACGATCAATGCTAGCAGCGGAAAAGAGGGGAGTGGCTCGGTTAGAAAGTTAGCATACACATGTGCCTCAACGTGATTGATGCCATAGAGGGGCTTGCCGGTAAGCTCGGCCAGCGTACGGGCGGTTAGACTGCCAATCAGCAGCGAGCCAACCAGACCGGGCCCGTAGGTTACCGCAATGCCGTCAATATCATTTAGCTCAACCTGGGCTTCATTAAGCGCCTTTTGGATCACCGGTAAAATAACCTCTAGGTGTGAGCGGGCAGCTACCTCTGGTACCATGCCGCCAAACTCTTTGTGGATGTCTATCTGGCTGGCCACCACGCTGCTTAGCACCTCGGTGCCGTCTTGGACTACGGCGGCGGCGGTTTCGTCAGCGCTACTCTCAATTCCTAAGATCTTCATGCCGCTCAGTATACACCGATTGGAGCTGAGTACGGTACAATAGGCGATATGAAGACTGGAATACCGCCCCTTTCGTGGGATGAGCAGCTGGAACGTAATGGGGGCAGTATTGTGCAGTCGAGGCATTGGGCTGAGTTTCAGGATGCCTTGGGTCACCAGCCGGTATGGCAGCAAGAAGATGACTACCAGTGGCTGGGGAGCGTTTGGACCAGTCACGGATTGCGTTACTTGGTTTGCAGTTACGGACCGGTGTTGGCTAAGGGCGCTGATCCTGCGCCCGCAGTTAAGTCGTTAATTGATGCCGGTCGCCAGTTGGGGGTTGATTTTATTCGACTAGATCCGCAAGATCATCGTTTTGCTAAAGAGTTAAAGGCTAAGGGCGCTCGGCATATTGCCGACAACCAGCCATCGCATACTCAAGTGGTCGATTTAACTAAGAGCCTGGATGAGCTGCGTGGCGATTTAGCTTCGGGGCACCGCAACCTAATTAATGGCACCGAACGTCGAGGTGTAAGTATCGCCCAGGTGAGCGACCGCCATAACCTTAACAAGTTTATTGAGATGCTTAAGGATACCGCTCGTCGCTCGCACACCGTGTTTCAGGATGACTACTACTTTCAAACCCTGTGGTCGACGCTTCAGCCTGCCGATGTAGCTAAGCTTTATGTCGCTAGTGTTGATGGGCAGCCAGTAGCCGGCGCTATTTTTTTGGATTGCGGTAAGACTCGCTCTTATCTGTATGCCGGCGCTTGGCAGGAAAAAAATCGTCAGGCTAAGGCATCGGTATCGCTGGTGTGGCAGGCGATGATGGACGCCAAGGATGCTGGAATGACTAAGTTTGATCTGTGGGGGATAGCACCAACCGATGATCCTAAGCATAGTTGGGCTGGGATAACTCGGTTCAAGCAGGGTTATGGTGGGGCTCAGGTTGAGTACGCCGGTACCTGGGACATTCCGCTCAAACCCCAAAAGTATCGGTTGTATACGGTGTATCGCCGTTTGCGGGGGCGTCAGTAAATGCAGCCGGCAACCGAGGAGCAATTGGCTGGTTGGGACGAGTTGATTGTCGCTAACCCTGACGGCGGAAATGTACTGCAGTCTAAGGCTTTTGGTGAGACCAAGGGTAAGCATGGTTGGACGCCGCGCTATTTTATGGCTGATAAGCTAGCGGTGCTGGTACTGGAGCGTCAGGTTCCGCTGCTGGGTCGGTTTTGGTACGTACCAAAAGGACCGGGTGTCAGCACTGCAACCGAGCTTAAAAAGTTTATTAAGGCACTGCCGGCCAATGGTCCTTTTGCGGTGCGAGTTGATCCAGAGATTGCGACTGGCGCTATTAAGCCAGCGGAACTCAAGCGCCTTGGCATGGTTAAGGCGCCTCGTGATATTCAGTACAACACCAATACCGCCATTATTGATTTGCGCCCGGGCGAGGATGATATTTTAGCCAGCTTTAAGCAGAAGACTCGCTACAACATTCGGTTGGCAGCTAAAAGGGGTGTCACGGTGGAGGCGGTTGAGTGCACCGCGGAAAACATCGACATTATGTATGAGCTGACCCGGGCCATGACCGAGCGCGCCGGGGTCTACCTGCGCGATAAGCAGTACTTTGTTGATTTTTACCGGGCTCACGCTGCGAGAGGGGCCGGGCAGCTGTTTTTTGCAAAATATGAAGGTCAGGTTTTGGCCGGCGCCTTTGTGACTCATATTGGCCGTAAGGCGCTGTATAAGGACGGAGGCTCGCTGCGGTTGCACTCTGAGGTCCAGGCGCCCTACGCGTTGCAGTGGGGGGTCATGCAGTGGCTCAAACAGCACGGTGTCACTGAATACGACCTGCACGGCACGCCCCCGGCCGACAAGATTGAGGACCCAAAGCATCCACTAGCCGGCTTGGCTCGTTTTAAAACCGGCTTTAACAAAGAGATCACCGAATACATTGGCACTTACGACATTGTACTGAACCAGTCCAAGTACTCCTGGTTCCGCCGGCTTGGCGAGCGCGTGGTTGTGGCATACGAGTATCGTTTCCGGCACCGACTGTGGTATTAGGGGCTTAACCTCGCCCCCAAACCCTTTGCCAGGTCGGACCTCTTGAGACATAATAGTCACATGAGAAAGCTGGTCAAAGCCCTTATTCCTCATAAACTGTTTAAGCAGGTTGAGCCCTATGGTCATCTGGTAGAAACCTTCTTAGCCCAGGTCCGCTATGGCTTCCCGGCTCGAGGCCTCAAGGTGATTGGCGTTACCGGCACCGACGGCAAGACTACTACCACCACCATGATCTGGAACCTACTTAAGGATTCTGGCTACAACGTTGGCTATATGACCACTATCGGCTATGGCTCACCCAAGCGCCAAATTCCCAACAAGGTACATATGACCACCATGCAGGCGTTCCCGATGATGCGCCGCATCAAAGAGCTCCGAGCCGATGGCATTGACCATTTGGTGCTTGAGGTCACCAGCCACGCTCTGGCCCAAAACCGAGTCTGGGGAATTCCCTTTGATGTGGCCGTTATGACCAATGTTGGCCATGAACACCTTGATTACCACGGCACCTTTGATCGCTACTTGGATGCCAAGCGCAAGCTATTCCGTCTGACCGCCGCCAATAAAAAAGGGCGCCAGGTTGGCGTGGTGAACGCCGACGACCCATCAGCACCCCAGTTTAGTGGTGAGGTGCCTAAGCCTATGCGCTACGGGGTGAGTTACGGCGATATTCACGCCACCAAGGTTAAAACCAGCGGCACCGGTAGCACCTACCAGGTAAAGCGTGGCGACGATACGCTCAAGATAAAAGTAAATATCCCTGGTGGATTTAACGTCTCTAACTCACTGGCCGCTATCTGTGTAGGCTTCGCTCTGGGCCTTACCAGTAAACAGATTGAAGATGGCATAGCCTCGCTCAAAGCGGTTGAGGGGCGAATGACCTACATAGATGAGGGTCAGGACTTTTCGGTAGTGGTCGACTTCGCTCACACCCCCGACTCGTTCGAGAAACTACTGAGTGATATGAAGAAAGCCACTGTAGCACCTGGACGACTCATCGTCATGTTTGGTTCTGCTGGCCGCCGCGATGAAACCAAGCGCGCCAAGCAGGGTGCTATCGCCGGAAAGTATGCCGATCTAGTAGTTGTCACCGAAGAGGACGACCGTGACGCCGATGGTCTGGCTATTATGCAGCAGATTGCCGAAGGGGCGGAGAGCTCCGGCAAGGTGCGCGATAAGGACTTGTTCTGTATTCACAATCGGGTTGAGGCGATCAATTACACCATTGCTCAGGCTAAGAAGGGCGACACTGTAATGCTACTAGGCAAGGGTCACGAAAAGACGATTGAGCGCGCCGACGGCGAGCATTTATGGGATGAGGTGGGCGAGGCCAAGACCGCGATTCAGGCGGCTCTAGAGAGCTAACCCTTATTTATACCGCAGCTCTAACGAGCAGCACTTAACCGCTCCGCCCGACTTACGAAACTCTGTCATATCACGACCGATCGGATTGTAGCCTCGGTCTTTAAGTTGCTGTATCAAATCGGTTGCGGCCTCACTCAGGACCACATTCTCGCCATCACTAACCGTGTTCAGCCCAAAGCCCATGGCATCCTCTCTGGTGGCGTAGATCTTGTTCTTGAATCGCTTCTCAAGTTCGGCTCGGCCCTCTTCGGTAAAGGCTCCGGGGTAGTACATAACGGTGTCATTATCTATTGGCGACATGGCCGTATCTAGGTGGTAAAAGAACGGATCCACCAGGTGCATGCTTACCACCTCCTTGCCAAAGAACTCGGCCAGTTCGGGATGAGAGGTTTTGCTTGATCGTCTCTGACCATATCCGGCAAAGATGGTGTCGCAACCGGCTCCGTATAAAATATCGCCCTCGCCTTCGCTGGGGTGCTTGGGCTGATAAATATTGGTAAACCCATTCTCCCGAAACCATGCCTCATAAGCCGGTGTTTCGCCCTGTCGCTCAGCCGCGTGCTCGCCAAAGTGAGTTGAAAACACCTTGCCCTCGATTACCAGGGCGCCGTTGGCAGCAAACACCATGTCGGGCAGGCCGCGAACCGGTTCAATTAGCTCAACCTTATAACCGAGATCCTGATAAGTATCGTAGAGTGCCTGCCACTGTCGCTTGGCCAGCTCAACATCGATTACAGTTCCTACGTGCATCCAAGCATTAATCTCATAGGCCACCTCAAAATAGGTGGGTGGGCACATTAGAATTGCTTTGCTCATGCAGGATATTATACTCGCTTGACTGAGTCCGCCAAGAAGTATGTTAAAGGATATGCTTGAAGCTTTTATTGCTTATCGCTATCATAAATTAGCACTCAAGTTGCATGATTGCTAATCTAAATAACTAAAGGAGTTTCATGAAAATTAAGCCACTTTCTAACAGAATAGTTGCTGAGCAGCTTAAAGCTCCCGAGAAAACTGCATCAGGTATTTTTATCCCACCATCATCACAGCAAGAACCAGTTGTGGCAAAGGTTATAGCAGTAGGGCCGGAAGTTAAGAATGTTAAGGTAGATGACAGCATTATTTATGATGATCATCATTCAAGCTCAAAAAGAAGTGTAAATTTTGATGAATCAGAACTCATTCTTCTAAAAGAAGAAGATGTTCTGGCAATTGTTGCAAACTAAATATTTTTAGGAGTAGAGAGTATAATGGCAAAACGAATTATTGCTGAAGGCGAAGCCCGTAAGCGCGTACTAGAAGGTGCTGAGGAGCTCTACAATGCAGTTCGCGTCACTATGGGTCCAAAAGGTCGTAACGTGGTTATTGGCAAAAGCTACGGTGGCCCATCGGTTACCCATGATGGGGTGACGGTGGCAAAGGCAGTTGACATTGAGCAGGCAAAGGACGATGACACACTTGGTCGTGGCGTTGGCGCCGAGCTAGTCAAGCAAGCTGCCAGCAAGACTGGCGATGATGTTGGTGACGGTACTACTACTGCTACCGTGCTGACCTACCACATTTTAAGCGAGGCCAATCGAATGATTGAGGCTGGTCATAATCCGATGGACCTTAAGAAGGGCCTGGACGAAGCTGCCACCACCATTACCGGAAGAATTACCAATCTCAGTGAAAAAATTGCTAGCGATAAGTCCAAGATAGCCCAGGTGGCTACTATTTCTGCTGGTGATTCTCAAATTGGCGAGTTAATTGCGGATGTAATTTCTACGATTGGAGGGAGCGGAAGGGTAACAGTTGAGCAGTCTCAGGCATTGGGCATGGAAAAAGAAATCGTAGATGGCTTTACTGTCGACAGTGGTTACGTCAGTCCCTATATGGTTACCGATACCACTCGCATGGAGGCGGCTTACGACAAGCCATACATTCTGCTGACCGATAAGAAGATTAGCTCAATCCAGGACATTTTACCGTTACTCGAAAAGGTGGCTCAGACCGGCAAGAAAGAGTTGGTCATCATTGCTGAAGACGTTGATGGCGAGGCACTGGCGACGCTTATCCTTAACCGCATTAAGGGAGTCTTTAACGCCGTTGCCATTAAGGCTCCAAGCTTTGGTGATCGTCGCAAAGAGATCATGGAGGATATCGCTATCCTGACCGGTGCTACCGTTATCAGTGACGAGCAGGGTATTACTTTTGAGAATGCCGATATTGATATGCTTGGTACCGCCCGCAAGATCATTGCCACCAAGGATGACTCAACCATCATCGAAGGCGGTGGCAAGTCCGGTGAGGTAACCGAGCGAATCAACCAGATCAAGGCCCAGCTCGAGAATGTTACCAGCGAGTTCGATAAAGAAAAGCTGGAAGAGCGCCTGGCGGCTCTGGCCGGTAAGGTTGCCGTCATTAAGGTTGGTGGTGCTACCGAGACCGAGATCGAGGAAAAGAAGTACCGGGTTGATGATGCCGTTGCTGCCACCAAGGCGGCCGTCGCCGAAGGTATTGTCCCGGGTGGAGGAGTGACCCTGGTTGATCTAAGCCGCGACATCGACATTGAAGCCACCCGAGTTGGTAGTTCGGCCGATGCCGGTAGGTTGATCCTCAAGAATGCCCTACAGCAGCCGTTTAAGCAGTTGATGAGCAACGCCGGGCTCAATGCCGAAGAAAAGTTGGCCAAGGTACTTGATGATACCAAGCCTGGTCTTGGCTTTGACGTTAACAATCCAGCTAAGTTAATCGACCTAAAGGCCGAAGGCGTGGTTGATCCAGCCAAGGTGACACGTGAGGCGGTTCAGAATGCGGTCTCGATTGCTGGTACCGCTATGACCATGGGAACCCTCATTGTTGAGATTCCAGAAGACAAGCCGGCCGCACCGGCAGCACCTGATATGGGCGGGATGTACTAGACTCAAACCAAAAAGATTTTGTTCAAGTCAAAAGGAGGCCTAGCAGGGCCTCCTTTTGGTATAAGTTCAATCGTTTCACATTTAAACCATAAATATTATTGACAAAATTAACAGTTTTTGTTAGAATCCATAACCATATAGTTGTGAGCTTAACCAACACCAGCTCGGAACTATTTCTTTGACAAGATAGAACGTAGACAATGTCTCGGGCAGCAAGTTACGGTTCGCATGAACGGTGATTTACTGCCCGAGACACCCGCAATGTCACCCGATACGGTGGCTGTAGGTTGCGAGAGGTTCTCTCTCAACACCTCTGCCCCGAGCGGGTCTCTCTGCAAAAAACGCTCAAAAGTGGAAGTGGAGCACACCAGCTCCGGCATTAGAATGCCAAACCCCTTCCATCAAAGAGCCGTTATAGTCCATTCACTCCATCGCAGTGCCCGAAAGGACTGATGCGTATCCGCGTCACGACGCACGCCCCGCCGACCGTCACCGACGTCGGCTCGGAGAAGTGGCTTTGCAACACCTCGCAGGACCTCTCCGTCGGCCCCGCCCTCGAGCACGAGCGCGCGGCGACGAACATCGCCCTCGATGCCGGCTACGTCGCCGGCGACGGCGGCGGCACCGCCGGCCGCACCTCGACCGGCTCGCGTGGCGCGCCCGAGGTCGTCCCGCTCACGTAGGAACCTCTCGGCGCCGGGAACGGCTCGATCAGCCCTAGGCTGAGAGCCGTTCCCGGGCAGTACTCGAACACGAAGTATCTTGCGCCCCAACCGGGACGTTCCGCCGCTCGACAGTCGCAGTCTGACTGCCTCCCTCGAGTACGCGCGGACAACTGACGCGGTGAGAGGCGCGAGGCGCTGTGTTAACTCGCCAAAAAGGAGGCAACTCCTAGTGGACGAGCCGACCGGTCTCGCGCCCCCGCATCAGACCAAGCTTCTACCAGGGCGCAAAAAGCACTACCTCGTAGTGCTGGAACGCCCACTGTTCCTCGATGAAGGAGGGCTAATGCCCGGTTAGATGGCTTCGGCCAAAAACTACATACTCGCGGCAGTTACGCAACGGGGCGGTCGGCCTTGGCCGTCCCGTGCGTAGCGCCCTACGTTCTATCTTGTTTCCAGCTTAACCGCTGAACCCCGGCCTCAGGCCGGTTTTTTGTTGGCTAAGCGCTTTTATACTTCTTTCCGGAGCCTCATCTTGTACAATAGGGGAAAGGAGATTGTATGCTCGACGACCCAAAATATATTGCTCGTTTTGATCGATCCGATGGCTTTGCCATGGTGGCGGGACAACCGGAACAACTGCGCTATCAGTATAAATTTGAGGCGCCGGCAGCCAACCAGATTCATAATGTTGTTTTAACTGGCATGGGTGGCTCAGCCCTGGCCGCCGAGTTTATTCGCAGTTGGTTGAGCGACCGACTAGCCGTTCCGTTTGAGATTGTGCGCGGTTATGATCTGCCCGCCTATGTTGGCGAAAATAGCTTGGTGATTGTATCGAGCTATTCCGGTAACACCGAAGAGACGCTGAGTTGCTTAAGGCAGGTGACACAAACCGGAGCGACCATGGTGCGAATGACTGCCGGGGGCAAGCTGGCCGAAAGCAGTGACGCCGGCACTCTTATTGAGGTCCCAGCCGGCATGCAGCCCCGATTTGCAGTTTTGTATGAGGCCAAAGCAATTGCTGTACTGCTCGAACAGCTTAAGTTGGTTGAAGGTGTGGTGGCAGAGCTTGAAGCCGCCGCCAAGTGGCTGCTTGATGAGATTTCGCACTTTGCGCCAAATATTCCAGAGGATGACAATGTTGCCAAGCAGATTGCCAAGCAACTGGTTGGTCATCCAGTCGTGATGTATGGTGGCCCGACTCTTGCTATGCCCGCTATGAAGTGGAAGATTGATTTTAACGAGAACGCCAAGAATATTGCTTTCTGGAATCAACTGCCGGAGTTTAATCACAATGAGTTCATCGGGTGGGGCAACCCGAAAGACAGCTTAATGCGAGTGGTTCAGCTTCACTCCAGCCTCGATAACGATCGAGTTGCTAAACGCTTTGAGGTCAGTAACCGCTTGCTTAGCGGAACCATGCCGGCGCCAATTATTGTGACGGCACAGGGTCAAACCAAGCTACAGCAGATGTTGTGGAGCATGCTCTTAGGCGACTTCGTCGCAACCTATCTGGCAATGCTTAACCAGGTAGATCCGGTGCCGGTTGAGTTAATCGAGAAGCTTAAAAAAGAGCTGGGTTAAACCCGGTTCTTGCTCTTATCTTTACCGATCCAACCAAGGGTGGTGTGAGTAAAGCCATCGGGATATTTCAACCCGTAGCCTAAAGCTCGGTCAAAACCAATATGAGCCAGCCAAATCAGGCCGAAGCTGGCAGCTGGTAGTAGTGTCTGAGCTGTAATACCTAGCGCGATCAAAATAATTGGAAAGGTTAAGGTGTGAGCCAGGTTGTAGATAATCGCTCCCACTCGCGGGCCGGCCAGGTAGCCAGCAAAGGATAGGTCAAAAATAAAGAAGAGTAGCACGAAAGTCAGCCAGTTATTGCCGAGTGTAAAGTAGAGCGCGCTGGCACCAAACAAAATCAGGCCGCCCTCAACTCGCTCAAACCAGATCGGTAACCTATTCATAGCGCAACGCGTCGATCGGCTTCATTCGAGCCGCCTTAATTGCCGGCGCAATACCAAAAATGATGCCAACTATGGTTGAGATACTAAAGGCCACCACCACCGCTTCAACCGTAAAGACCGGCTTGATGTTGGCCGCTAATTCCATAATTAAACCAAGCAGCCAGGCAAAACCGAGCCCCAGAACTCCGCCTAGCAGGGTAAGCACCACCGCCTCAATCAAAAATTGGCTTAGTACCATACCGCTGGTGGCGCCAATCGCTTTGCGTAAGCCGATCTCACGGGTACGTTCGGTCACTGATACCAGCATAATGTTCATAATGCCAATGCCGCCAACCAGTAGAGAAATACCAGCAATACCCGCCACAAAGCTAGTCATGATTGCCAGGATGCTGTCAAACACCTTGAGCTGCTCCTTGGCGTCAGAGACCGAGAAGTCGCTTTCGCCGTCGTGGTTAACTTTAACCTTATCTTTAATCGCCTGCTTAATCTCGCCAACCCGGTTGGGGTCGGCCGCCTTAACCTCAATCTCATTGATGTTGGCGGTGCCATTATTAAAGGTCTTACCGTCCTCAAACTGGATATAAACCACCGAATCGAGGCTTGGTCCTAAGTTCAAGGATTCGCTATCAGGCTTTTTGGTTACGCCAACCACTCGGAACTGCTGGTTGCGCAAGGTTATCTCTTTGCCAGCAACATCTAAGCTGCCAAATAGACTTTCGGCAACCTTGCTGCCAATTACCGCTTGCTTGGTCTCGCCAGTATCTAAAAAGTGGCCATTTTCCATCTCGGTTTTAACCGCCTCATCGTAGTCACCGGTAGTGGCGAACACGATCGATCCGGCCGCAACTTTGCCATTAAGGCTTGGGGCACCAGATACCAGCATGGCTGGAGCCACCGCCGCTACGCCGTCGATACCACTGATGGTGGCTACGTCTTTTTCGGTCAGGGTTGAGGCACCCAGCGACGAAGCAAAGCTGGCCGCCCCGCCACCGCCCTCTTCGGTAAAGCCCTGCCCGGGGTTAACTTGAATCAGATTGGTACCAAGCTCATCTACCTGATTGGTGATTGAGGCTTTAACGCCATTGCCGATCGCAATCACCGCCGACACCGCTCCAACCCCAATGATAATACCCAGCATGGTTAAGAAGCTGCGCAGCTTGTTGTTCATAATTGAACGGCCGGCCATTTTGAGATTTTCCCAGATCATACAACCGCCTTTCGTTGGCGCTTAAGCGATCCTGCTTTGCGATCGGCTACAATAGCGCCATCTTTAATCTCAATTACCCGGTCGGTCATCTCGGCAATCTCGGGGTTATGAGTCACAATCACGATGGTGTGACCTTCGTCGTTCAACCCCTTTAGTAGCTCAATCACCTTGGCGCTAGACTTGGTATCAAGGTTGCCGGTTGGCTCGTCCGCTAGGATCAAGCTGGGATCGTTTGCGAGCGCCCGAGCCACCGCCACTCTCTGAGTCTGACCGCCCGATATTTGATTGATTCGACTGGCTGCTTTATCTTCGATTCCCACTCGGCGCAGCAGCTCGTGGCCCTTTTCTTTACGCTTTCGGGTTGAGAGCCCAGCGTAAGCCATTGGTAGCATGACGTTTTGGAGCACGGTTAACTTATTTAATAGGTTGAATGATTGGAACACAAAGCCAATCGAGTCGCGTCGCAACCGAGCCAACTCTTTATCGCTGCGATTGACCATTTGATCACCGTTTAGCTTGTATTCGCCGCTGGTGGGGGAATCAAGCAGCCCCAGTATATGCATTAGTGTTGATTTGCCGGATCCAGAGGGGCCAATTATCGAGATAAACTCACCCTCGTTGATATTGAGATTAATTTCGGCAAGCGCCACCGTCTCGGTGTCGCCGGTAACGTAGTGCTTATGAATTTTCTTTAATTCGATTAAGGCCATACGTTAATATTACAGCAACTACCAAAATCAACCAGGCTCAGGTATAATTTCCAGGTCTGGAGAGGTGGCCGAGTGGCTGAAGGCGCACGCTTGGAAAGCGTGTATGCGGGCAACCGTATCGTGGGTTCGAATCCCACTCTCTCCGCCAGAAATTATTTTAGCGCTATAATACCTATATAAAGAGAACTAACCATGTCTCAATTGGCGCGAACCATTGCCGTCACTAAGCAGCCACATGATTTGCTGCTTAAGCACTCCACCCCAGTCGTGCTGCGGATGCAAGATATTCATCATCAGCAAATTCGGGTGGGGGATTTAGTTGAAGTTCAGGGGCATAACAGTATTATGGATCGTCAGCGCTTTAGGGTGGTGGAGACCATGAGTCATCCCGGCATTGGCGCAGCGGTTGAACATATTGAAGGCAGCCATAGTATTGCCGTTCGCGACAAAATTAAGATGACCGAGGCCTTTTTGCACCAGCATGGTCCGGTGGCTCATACCCAGCCGGTCATGAGTATCCACATGCAGCCACATGGCGCCAACCCGGGTTTATATCACTAGAATTAAGCTTCGGCATTACTTCCAATTAATAATGCTTAAATTTGCTTAAAAGCATTTATGCGTTGGTTGCTTTAAAAGCGTCACCATCATATAAATAGAGGGCACGGTTGCACCAACTTGCGCAGAAGGTTTTGCGTAGAGCAAGGAGTTCAAAATTTCTGCTTCAAAGAAGGATTCGCAGGGCAGGGGTCCAAGTGTGGAGGCGGTTCGTGCTGCTGGCAACGGATTTAGACGAATCGCTCTGATCCGCCCGCGCCCAAAGCCGGGTCGTACCGGTCCACCCGCACCGGTTCGCTCCTATCGCCCCAAGGCCCCTCGATCGTGAACGGGTGGCGCGGCATCACGCTGCGCCACCTCCCACTAGGACTTATACCGAACTTATTCCGAACAGTTTCCTCTTGAGCTTTCAATTAAGCCAGAGCATAATGAAAGTTGTTATGGTGAGGTGGAGTAATCTTACCTGACGATCTTTAACACACGTCCGCCCTAGAGAGGAGGGGACAAATGGTTGTTATTAGTCGTGCTCGACTTCGCAATGAGGGGGAGGGTGCAGCAACTTTTGCGACCGCCGCCCTTTCTGAGCCTCAGGGCAGATACCACACAATTCGTCGTCGGCGTACCAATCCAGCCTCCCTTTCTGATGCCCCGGAAGGCTTTAGTCGCTGTTCATTCTGCGGCTCGCTTATGCCGGTTGCGGAGATGCTCAAGCCGATTGCGAAGTGCCCTCTTGGTCATGAACTTGACCTGGAGGAGGCCGAGCGCCAAAACCTTCTAAAAAAGGGCAGCTCAAGCAATATCCCTGGCCTTACTCGCACCAAGATGGGTCAGATTTCCGAGCAGGTCTTTCGTGAACTGGTTGTAGATCTTGGCCCCTACGGGGTGGTCAGCGAGGAGACGTGGTCGGATCACTACAACTCGCCGCTTGATGGTGTTACCTCTCTCGGCTGGGGGTTTGACCTAAAGTCTGGAAATTGGTTCAACCGCACCCAGGCCTACGTCCTCGGCAAGAAGGAAGATTCCGATCGTAAGTACGCCGCCGTAATGGCGAGTGGTCTTCGCGGACTGATTGGACCCTACATGAGGATGAACTTCGGCACCTCGCAAGCCGAGGTGTACATCGAGGACCTAAGGGGAAGAAGATACTACGAGGTCGGCCGGATGAGGCCTTTCGTGGTTGTCGACTTCACTGAATTCAACCCCTTCGTGCCCAAGAAAGAAAAGAAGGACGACATCCCGTTCTAGCCCGCACGTGTGTGAGGGCCGCCCCAACCAGGGGGCGGCCCGTATTCGTCTTTATAGTTTCGCTTTTTGTTTGGTTCTGTCGGTGTATAATAGGACTATGACCGACGTCGAGCAGATTAAAGAGCGGCTTGATGTAGCGGAGGTGGTTGGCAGCTACATACAGCTTAAACCGGCCGGACGTAACTTAAAGGCGCCCTGCCCGTTTCATAATGAAAAAAGTGCTAGTTTTATGGTTAGTCCCGAAAAGGGCATTTGGCACTGTTTTGGTTGCAGCGAGGGTGGCGACATTTTTAAGTTTGTAATGAAGTATGAGGGCATTGAGTTCCGTCAGGCCCTCGAAAAGCTGGCCCGCCAGGCCGGTGTCAGCCTTAAGCCACGTTCAAGCGAGGACGCCAAGGCAAAAAAGCAGCAAGAAGATTTACTGCGAGTAATGGAGCTGGCCACTCAGTATTATCACGCCAGTTTGGCAAAAAACCGAGGCGCGCTGGAATATGCCGTTAAGCAGCGCAAGTTAACCAAACCGACGATTAAAGATTTTGAGATTGGTTATGCTCCCGATGATTGGAACGCGTTAACCAACTTCTTAGAAAAGAAAGGTATTAGCCAAGCGCAACTTAAGCAGGCTGGCCTGGCTGGTCAAAAAGCTGGCAAGTCCACCGTTTACGACTTGTTTCGGGCGAGGTTGATGTTCCCGATTTGTGACGACCAAGGCCGTACGGTGGGTTTTACCGGCCGAGTGCTAGCGCCAGAGCAGGAGCCGAAGTACTTAAACTCTCCACAAACCCCGCTATACGATAAGAGCAGGGTGATTTTTGGCTTGCACTTGGCTAAGCCGGCCATTCGCGAGCAGGATGAGGTGGTGATTGTCGAGGGCAACATGGACGTGGTTTCGAGCCATCAAGCGGGTGTACGCCAGGTGGTAGCGATGAGTGGCACCGCTATGACCGCTGATCAGCTTAAGACTCTAAGCCGACTAACTCGCAACATTAAGCTGTGTTTTGACGCCGATGCTGCTGGACTAAAGGCAACCGAGCGCGCGATTGAGCTGAGTCAGAAGTTACCAATTAATTTATCGGTGGTAGAACTGCCATCCGGCAGCGACCCCGATGACTTAGCTCAGCGACCAGCCGAATGGAAGCAGGTGATAGCTAGGTCTAAGCCGGCCATGGATTACCTGCTTGATCGGTTGGCGGATGAGTATGATTTATCAACGGCTCAGGGCAAACGACAGTATAGCGACCACTTGGTAACCAGCATTAGACGGCTGGCCGACCCGGTGGAGCAGGATCATTATGTAAAGCGCCTGGCCGATAAGTTGGATAGTTCACCAGATGTGATTCAGCGTAAATTATCTCAAACCGCCAAAACAGCTCCGATTGCTCCAGTGGCCGAACCGCCCCGCCCAGCAGCCACTCAAACCGTGCCGGTTGCTAAGCCAGCCAAGCTGCTGCTGGAGGAGTCGGTGCTGGCGCTCAACCTTTGTTACCCCGAGCTGCGACTGAGCCTAGAAGATCTAACCCCCGCCCACTTTAGTGATCCCGATCACCAGCTGATTGTCGAAACCCTCCAGAGGGTGGGTAACGCTGATTTAGAGACCGTAGCCGCTCGGTTGCCAAATCAGGCAGATTATGTTAAAATCCTGGCATTACGGGGTGAAGAGGAATATGGCTCATTCGCTCCCGCAGATCGCAGTCTCGAAGTATTCGAGCTGGCAAGAAGACTGCAAATTGCTTCCAATAAAGACACCAAAACCAAGCTCAGCCGCAAGTTGCGTGAAGCCCAAGATAAGGGCGACCAGCAGCTTGTTCATACTTTGCTCACCCAGTACCAAGCGCTACTCGGAGAGCACGACAGTTAATTATATTGAAAGGAAGTTGTCTTGCCCAAAAAAGCCGCCCCCGCCCCCATGCCCGAAGAAAAAGATGCAAAATATAGCCCCGAAATCGAACGACTAATTCAAAAAGGTAAAGAGCAAGGATTTGTGACCCAACAAGAGGTGTCGCAGGTCTTTCCGGATGCCGAAGATAACCTTGAGGAGCTTGATGAGCTCTATGCTGCCTTGCTTGAAAATGGCGTTCAATTAACCGATCAAAAAGATCGTTTAATCTGGGACAACAACGAAGGCGAGAATGCCGAAGGCGCCGCCGATGAAGATTACGCCAAGGATATTGCCGACGACTCGGTACGTCTTTACTTGCGCGAAATTGGTCGCGTACCTTTGCTGACCGCCGATCAGGAGATCGAGTTAGCCAAGCGAATTGCCAAGGGAGATAAAGCCGCTAAGGACGCCATGGTTGAAGCCAACCTCCGTCTGGTGGTCTCAATTGCCAAGAAGTATATTGGCCGCGGTCTGGATCTGCTCGACCTGATCCAAGAGGGTTCGAGTGGCTTGCTTCGCGCCGTCGAAAAGTTTGATTACACCAAGGGATTTAAGTTCAGTACCTATGCAACCTGGTGGATTCGCCAGGCCATAACCCGCGCCATTGCCGACCAGGCTCGAACCATTCGTATTCCGGTTCACATGGTTGAAACCATTAACAAGCTGATTCGCACCCATCGTCGCCTGACTCAGGAGCTGGGCCGTGAGCCGCTGCCCGAAGAGATTGCTGCCGAGATGGAGCTGGACGTTGAAAAGGTTAACCATATCTTAAAGATTAAGCAGGACATTGTTTCGCTTGAGTCGCCAGTTGGTGATGATGGTGATTCTAGCTTGAGCGAGTTTATTGAGGACGAGGACAACATGACTCCTCCCGAAATTGCCGCCAACCAGTTGCTCAAAGAACAGGTGGCTGACGTTCTAGCCCTACTGACCCCGCGGGAGCAGAAGATTTTGCGCATGCGCTTTGGTCTAGAGGATGGTCGCGGCCATACCCTGGAAGAGGTTGGACTAGAGTTTGGCGTTACTCGTGAGCGTATTCGTCAGATTGAGGCCAAGGCCCTGACCAAGTTGCGCAAGCACCGCGAGAGCAAGAAGTTGAAGGACTACCTGGCTTAAAAGAGGTCGGACCTCTTTACGGGTCGGACCCATCAAAAGGTCGGACCCTCAACCACCAACTAGGCCCTGCTCTTCGCAGGCCTTTTTGGTATGATGGTGGCATGAGTACACCAGAAAAAAACTTTCCTACAGATGAACAAAAGTTAAGTGAGCTTCGCTGGGAGCAAAAGGCAGCATTGGCGGCAGCAGGTAACGCTGAGCGTGAAGATGACAAGTCGTATGCCCCCGGCAGTGTTTCCGAGTTACAGGGCCGAGACCCTAAGGCGGAACTACATGAGGTAAATGCAGAGATTGCTCGTCGCGAGGCTATTAAAGATGCTCGTGAAGCCGTTGATGCCGCAGTGGCCGAATCTCAACCAGAAATTGACCACGATCAGCCACACCCCGACACCGACAACCCCGAAGATAAACTTCCGGATCCAAACCACTGATCTAACCTGTATAATGGCTTTATGGCCAAAAAAGATCGCCTAGTTTTAGTTGATGGTAGCGCGGTGTTTCACCGTGGGTATCACGCTATTCCACCACTTAGTAACGCTGAGGGCATTCCGACCAACGCCACTCTTGGCTTTACCACTATTTTGCTGCGGGTACTGGCCGATCTCAAACCCAAATACGCTATTATGACCTGGGACAAGTCCGGCGACACCTTCCGTAAGGACATCTACCCGGAGTACAAGGCTCATCGTAAAAAGCAGCCCGACGATCTGTATCAGCAAATGCCGTATGCCCGCGAGGTTACCGAGGCCATGGGCATGCCCTGGATTGAGCTCGACAAGTATGAGGCCGACGACATAATTGGCACGCTCGGTCGCCAGGCCGAAAAGCGCGGCCTTGAAACCATTATCGTCACCGGTGACCTGGATGAGCTGCAACTGATCGATGATAACACCAAGATCTACACCATGCGCAAAGGCTTCACCGATACGGTGATTTACGACCTCGATGCCTTAAAGGAGCGGTACGGGGTGGACCCACAGCAGTTCATCGATCTGAAGGCGCTCAAGGGTGATGCCAGCGACAATATTCCGGGCGTACCAGGAGTGGGGGAGAAGACCGCCAAGGATCTAATTACAAAATATGGCAGCCTCGATGGCGTGTATGAGAACACCCATGAACTCAAAGGCAAGCTCAAGGAGCGGATTGAGGAGAATAAAGACCTAGCCTACCTTAGCCAAAAACTCTCAACCATTGTGCTTGATGCGCCGGTTGAGCTCGACCTCAAGCCGGCCGAAGTGGGGCAGTATATTCGTCAGCATATCCATGACCTGTTCCGCCGACTTGAGTTCAAGAGCTTGCTTTCAAAGCTCCCACCCGAAATGAGTGCCACGCCAACTCTGTTTGACGATGCAGCTCCGGTAACCAAGGCTCGTGATCACCTGAAAGAGGTGAAATACCACGAGGTTACTACCGTCGAGCAGCTTAACCAGCTGGCGAATGATTTGAGTAAGCAAAAGGTTTTCGCCTTTGACACTGAGACCACCAGTGTTAATGAGATTACTGCCGAACTGGTAGGCATATCAGTTAGTTTTAAGGCTAAAGAGGGCTATTACATCCCGGTTAGGCACGATGAAGGCGAGCAACTATCGCTCGAAGAAGTGGTCAAAGCCCTCAAGCCCCCCTTTGAGGACCCAAAGATCGGTAAAGTCGCGCATAACGCCAAGTTCGATTACAAAATTCTTAAACGCCACGGCATTACTCCCAGTCCAATCAGCTTCGATACCATGATTGCCGCCTTTCTTATAAACCCAATTGGTCGCTCACAATCCCTGGATGACCTGACCTATCGTGAGTTCGGCATCGAGATGATACCGATCACCGAACTGATTGGCACCGGTAAGAGCCAAACCACCTTTGCAACCGTCCCAATCGATGAGGCCACTACGTACGCGGCTGAGGATTCCGATATGACCTGGCGCTTGTATGAAATTATGGAGCCTCAGCTCAAAAAGGCCGGTGCAACCAAGCTGGCCGAAGCTACCGAATGGCCGCTGATTGAGGTTTTGGGTGACATGGAGCTAGCTGGCATTGAATTGAACACCGATTTTTTGCAAAAATTTAGTTCAACTATTGAAAAAGAGATTGATAAGCTCCAAAAAGCCATTTGGAAAGCGGCGGGGGAGGAGTTTAACATCAGCTCGCCAGCACAGCTCTCGGAGATTTTATTCACCAAGCTCGAACTCAGCACCGCCACGGTTAAAAAGGGTAAGACCGGCTACTCCACGGCCGCTAATGAGCTCGAAAAGCTGCGCAACGAACACAAAATTATTCCACTTATTTCGGAATATCGTGAGCTGACCAAACTGAAGAGTACCTATGTTGATACACTCCCACTCATGGTCGACGACAAGAGTCGTTTGCACACCCGTTACAGCCAAACCATTGCTCAAACCGGCCGCCTCAGCTCAAACGATCCCAATTTGCAGAACATTCCCGTTCGCACCGAACTCGGCCGCGAGATCCGCAAAGCCTTCGTCGCGCCCAAAGGCCGTGTCCTGGTTTCAGCGGACTACTCCCAGATTGAACTCCGTGTAGCCGCCGCCCTCAGTAAAGATGAAGGGATGATTAAAACTTTTAAAGACGGAATAGACCTTCATCAACAAACCGCCGCCCAGATGGCTAATATCCCACTAGAAGAGGTAACGAAGGAACAGCGCTACAGCGCCAAGACCATCAACTTTGGTGTGCTCTATGGTATGAGTCCTCATGGTCTGGTGGTCGCCACCGGCATGACTCGCGATGAGGCCAATGCCTTTATCGAGCGTTACTTTGAGATCCGTGGTGACCTCAAAAAGTACATCGAAGAGACTAAAGAGTTTGCGCGCAAAAATCAGTACACCGAGACTCTGCTGGGTCGCCGCCGGCCATGCCCTGATATTAACTCGAATAACTTTATGATCCGTACCGCCGCCGAGAGGGTAGCGGTTAACGTTCCGATCCAGGGTACCGCCGCCGACATTATGAAGCTGGCTATGATTGCGCTGCCGCCAAAGCTGCCAGAGGGCGCCAAGCTCCTCCTCCAGATTCATGACGAATTAATAGTTGAATGCGATCAATCCCAAGCCGATAAGGTTCAGAAAATCCTCAAAGACACCATGGAAAATGTCTATGATCTTGGCGTTCCGATTGCCGTCGATACCGCCGTTGGTACCAACTGGGGCGAACTGTAATACTAAACTCGACTTTACTAGCGCCCGGCTGTAAGCTTCGCTACAGTCAGATGCAAAGCGGAGTTACCAATGAGCCACGAAGTTAAAATCCATGACGCCCAGACCAGTATTTTGCGGGAGCTGTTATTTGTACCTGAGGCGACCTATGCCGAGCTGCAAAAACCAACCAGCTTAACCAGTGATCATTTCAACTTTCACATTGGCCGCCTGGTTGACCTCAAGCTAGTCGAAAAGGTGAACCGGGGGCGCTACCGCCTGACCCACAAGGGCAAGGAGTACGCCAACAAGCTCGATACCGACAACAAAACCATCGAGCGCCAGCCTAAGGTAGCGGTACTGCTCGCAGTGGAGCGTGAGCTCGACGGTAAGACCCAGCTATTATTCCAGCAACGTACCAAGAATCCGTACTTCGGCTACTGGGGCTTTCCGTCGGGCAAGATGCGCTGGGGCGAGACCATCACCCAAACCGCCGCCCGCGAGCTCGACGAGGAGACCGGCCTTGCCGCCGACTACCGAATTGCCGGTGTTTACCACGAGCACGCCTATCTAGAGGGCGAGGAAGAGGCGGTTGAGGACAAGGTCTTCTTTGTGGTGCACTGTACCAACTCCAGCGGCGAGCTGATCGAGAAATTCGAAGGGGGAATCAACCAGTGGATGACCGTCGATGAGGCCCGCCTGCTGGAGAAACGCTACACCAGCTTTGAAACCGAGCTGGAGATGATTCTGGGTACTAAGGGCGTCTTTGTCGAAGAAACTCACCATTACACCAAGGATGAGTTTTAACCCGCTAACCTGATAATCAGCTATAATAGCCCCATGCCGGAGTTGCCAGAAGTTGAAACAATTCGTCGTGGGCTTGAGCAGACCGTTATCGGTCGGCGGATCGTTGATGTTGAATCACTCCACCCCAAGTCGCTCCAGACCAGCGCTGAATTAATTGATGAACACGCGATTGGTTCAGACATCGTTGAGTTTAAGCGCTTTGGCAAGGTGCTAGTTATGCGTTTAAGTAGTGGCTGGAGTCTGCTGTTTCACTTAAAAATGACCGGTCAAATTGTACTGGTCGGCCCCGATGGTGCCCGACATGCCGGCGGACATCCCACCAGGAGTATGGCCGATAAGCTCCCAGATAAAAGCACCAAGATTATTTTCCGCCTAGACGATGGCTCAACCCTGTACTTCAACGACCAGCGCATCTTTGGTTGGGTAAAATTGGTACCCAATTCGGAGGTGTTAAACGATACGCTCATCGCTCGCCTTGGTCCGGAGCCATTAACCGAAAAGTTTGAGCTAAAAGGTTTCTCGCAAACCCTTGCACGACGACCAAAGTCACCCATTAAAGCGGTGATTTTAGACCAGTCGGTGGTGGCTGGTGTGGGTAATATTTATGCTGATGAGTCGCTCCATTTAGCTAAAATTCATCCTGCTACATTAGCCGCAGACCTTAAGCCGGTACAGATTAAGCGCCTCTATGAGGCCATTAAGACCATTATTGCTCTTGGGGTTGAACATGGTGGTACCAGTTTTACCAACTACGTTAATGCGCTTGGCGGCACCGGCGATTACTTGCATCACGCTCGGGTCTTTAGGCGCCAGGGCTTAACCTGCCCAGTCTGCGGCACCGTTATCATTAAAACTCGAGTGGCCGGCAGGGGGACGCATTACTGCACGGTCTGCCAAAAACCACCACGGGGCTGGCGACCATGATCTTGTTTTTTTACGGGTCTAATAGCTACGAGGCGCGGCAGCAGCTGGCTAAGCTTGTGGCGCAGTACGAGTCTAAGACCGGTAGCAACTTAGGCATTGAGCGTATTGATGGCCGTACCGTTACGATGGCTCAGCTACGAGCGTCATTGCAGGCGGTTCCATTTTTAGCAGCCAGTCGCCTAGCTATTATTGAGGGTGTGGGTGGCAATAAGTCGGTAGCACCAAAGGTACCGGAATTACTGGATGATATACCCAGTACCACCGTAGCGGTTTTTTACGAGCCATCACTCGACAAGCGAACCAGCTACACCAAGGTGATGCAGGCGCAGGCGACTAAGTCGGTGGAGTTTAAGCCCTTGGCCACCGCCCAGTTGCATCGATGGGTGAGTCAGCGGGTTGAGCAGCTTGGCGCCACTATAAGCCGACCAGCTTTAGGTAAATTGCTAGAGATCGTAGGGGATGACCAGTGGCGACTGGATAATGAGCTGACCAAGCTCAGCCAGTATAACCCGGCAATAACCGTTGAGTCGGTTGAGTCGATGGTTGAGTCTAGTCCCGACGACAACGTCTTTGCCTTAATTGAGGCGGTTACGGCCGGCCGCTTAAGTCAGGCGCTTGAAGGCTACCATACGCTGCGGGCCGATGGGCATAATCAATTATATATTTTAAGTATGATTACCTGGCAGCTGCGCAATCTCTTGCTTGCCAAGTCGGCCGGAAGAGTAACCGCGCCTCAGCTAGCCAAGCAAGCGGGGATGTCACCATATGTCGCCGAAAAAATGTTGGCTCGGCGCCATTTATTTAGCGATCAGCAGCTAAAACAGGCCTTTTTGCTGACCGTCGAAACCGAGTATCGGATTAAAACCGGCGATGGTTTGCCAGATGCTTTAATTGAGCGCTTAATTACCGACGTGGCCGCCCTTATGAAGCAGGTGAGTCAATCCGCTGCAAAACCTGCTCGATCTCGCTAATTAAGGCTTGAATACGGTTTAGCTCACTCTTGGCCAACCAAGTGCTGTTGGGCGTGGTGGCGTAGTCTCGAAACTGTTTAACTTGGGCGATCAGCTCTTCGCACTGCTGATGAATAATTACGGAGGTGTCTTCGGTTTGGGCCATGCCTTTAGTTTATCAGAAAGAAAGCCGCTATTTAGCGGCTTTCTTGGTAGCGGGCTTTTTGGCGGCCGGCTTGGCGGCTGCAGTAGCCTTTGGCTTGGCCTTGGCAGTTGCCTTGGCTTTTACCGGCTTAGCAACCGTGTTTGATAGCTTGGTTAATTGCGATTTACGCCGAGCCGCGGTGTTTTTGTGGAGCACACCCTTTTTAACCGCTCGGTCAATCTCAGAAATTGCTTGTCGTAGAGCCTCGGTGGTCTGTTTAGAGTCTTCACTTGCCACTGCATCCTTAAGACTACGAACGTCCTGATGGACCGCCCGCTTGATTTGCAGGTTACGACTGCGCCGCTTGGCGGCCTGTCGTACTCGTTTCATTGCAGATTTAATAATTGGCATAACTCGAAGAACTATACGCTAAAAACATCGACCTGTAAAGAGGTTGATTTGTGTCCCAACCATAAGAACAATATATCTGTTGACAAAAAGGCCTATATCTGATAAGATATGTAATCTTGTGAGTTTCACTATGGATAGAGAATTAACCCCCAAACAACAGACTTCTGAGGCGATCCGCCAGGCCGATAGCATTTTAATCTTAACCGGCCAACGTCCCTCAATCGACCAGGTTGCATCAACCGTGGCGCTAGGTGCTGTGCTGCGCAAGTTTGGCAAGAAGGTTACCACCGTTGTTAGCGATGAGGTTCCAGCTGGCGCCCGTTTTCTACCCCGCCCTTATTTAGAGCAAAACCTTGATGGCTTGCGTGATTTTATCTTACGAATTGGCCTGGATCGGGGAGAGGTCGATACGCTTAAGTGGATGGTTGAGGATGGTAAGCTCAACATTTACGTTTCGCCGTTTGCCGGTGGCTTTTCGGCTCAAGATGTAAGTTTTGATTATGGCGACTTCCACTATGACTTAATCGTTGTGCTGGGAGTGGCCTCGTATGCTCGCATCGATAAAGTGTTTGCGCAAAACCAAGCGGTTCTACAGCATATCCCAATTGTTAATATCGACTACCACCGTAGCAACGAGCAGTATGGCGCAGTCAACTTAATTGACGCCACCGCTGCCGGTCTGGGCGAGATTCTGGTAGCTTTGTCTGAGTCACTTCAGACTGGATTGATTGATCAGCCAATTGCCACCACCATACTAGCCGGCATCATGGCCAGTACCGATCGGTTTACCGCTACCCATACCACCAGCAAAGCGCTAACTGTTGCCGCCCAGATGATGGCAATGGGCGCCGATCAACAAACTGTGGTCCGTGGCCTGTATCGACAGGATAAGGGCGATAAAAGCGATAGCCGCACCAGGCAGGGGCAAGGTTCGGTTCGAGCTCAGCAGGGGAGTCAAAAACCGACTCAGCCGGTTCAGGCTCCTATAGCTAAGGTCGAGCAGCCTATTCAGTCGCCAAAGCCGATTGCTCAGCCAGTTGAAGCTCCAGTCCATGACGCTCCCCAAATGGCTAGCCAAACCCAGCCAGTTAACCCCGAAGAGCCGGTGGTTGAGCCGCCCCGTATTTTAGCCACTCCTGAGCCGGTAGCCCCCACGGTACCAGCCCAGCCGATTTTGCCTGAGCCGGTTCAGCCGGCTGCTGCCTTTGAACCCGCCCCAGAGCTAGAAATTATTCACCCCCCGGCCGATACCGCAATTGACCCTGAGGCACCGGTAGTTACCGACCCTGAAGTGGCACCCTCGGAGCCAGCGGCGGTAAGCCAGGCAATCCAGGAGCTGGTTCAGGCCAGTTCGCAGCCCGAGCCGTTGATTAACGGTAGCGAGCCCGCTCCAACCGTCACCAATCAGGCCGCTCCGGATAATCCGGCCGCGCAACCTGCTGCCCACCACGTTTCAGCCAATCCAACCAATAATCCAGTATTTGCCAACCGCTTACCGTGGTAGCTAATCACTCGGATCAAGCAGGAATTTTACTGGTTGATAAGCCGCAAGGTATCACCTCGTTTGACGTAATCCGCCACCTTCGTCGTGAGGGCGGAGTAGCTAAAGCCGGCCACGCTGGTACGCTCGACCCGATGGCGACCGGTTTGATGATTGTATTAATTGGTGCCGCCACCAAGCAGGCCGATCGATTTTTAAAGCTAGACAAGTGTTACCGCGCGACCATCCAGCTTGGAGCAAACAGCTCCACTGGGGACGCCGAGGGCGAGCTTACCCCGGTATCCGATCGCGTGCCATCGCCTGCAGAGCTGGACCAGGCAATCTCGCATCATACCGGCTTGATCACCCAGACGCCGCCCGCCTACTCCGCTATCAAGATCAAGGGCGTAGCGGCTTATAAAAGGGCTCGTCGTGGCGAGAAGGTTGAGATCCCGTCACGGCAGGTTACCATTCATGATTTGCAGATTCTGGACTTTTCTTACCCAAACTTGGCGGTAAGTGCCAATGTTTCAAGCGGAACTTATATTCGAACTCTGGCCGAAGATATTGGCCGACAACTAGGAACAGGAGCATACCTAACCGCGCTCCGGCGGCTGTCAATCGGCGATTACACCGTCGAGCAGGCTATCAAGCTTGATGATGTGAATCCGGCCGCTGTTTCGTCCCATTTAATGAAACCATCGCCCTAACATCACCTCATTATATACCCCCTCCAACAGAAGAAACAGACTTGTTTGTTCACCTTTTGTTCGGTAGCATAGACGACAGTGAGGGCAGTACGATACAATTAACCACAAGGACAACGTATGGCACTAACAGCAAATGACATCCAACAAATCAAGACCAGCGTCGTAGATGTGGTCGAGCCTCGTTTTGCCGAAACTCACAAGCGCCTCGAGCTGACCAATCAGCGAATCGAGGAGCGTTTTGGCCAGCTTAAGGTTGACGTCGACAACTTGACCGCAGCCACCAATCGTAAGTTTCACACCGTTTTTACCGACATTGCGGTTACGCGTGAGGATCTACACGTAGTTAAACAAATGGTGAGCGAGCACGGCTTTCGCTTGGCTCGACTAGAGAATAAACGATCAGATAATCAATCTGGAGCTTAGGCATTGCATTTTCGACTCTAATCTGTTAGAGTGTAGGCACTATGTTAAAGACCGAAGCAAAAAAGAAGATTATTGGCTCTAGCCAGACTCATAAAAAGGACACCGGCTCACCGGAGGTTCAGATCAGTATTTTTACTCAAAAAATCCAAGAGCTCACCAAGCACCTTCAGGTGCATAAAAAAGATGAACACTCTCGCCGAGGTCTTTTAAAGATGGTAGGTAAGCGACGTCGTTTGCTTGATTACCTTCATCGTACCGACGCTGGGCGCTATGAAGCCCTGCGCCAAAAACTCAACCTTCGTCGTTAGTTTGATCGCACCCGGGTGCTTCAGTAACTGCAGCGCCTAACTGCGCTCACACTAGCGCGCAGCTATAACTAACAACGGCATTACGTGTTAGAGCTTTGACTCCAATCAGGCATTGGAATCTTAACCCTACCACGTATGGTTTCCGTAAAGGAGAGTATGTCAGTTACCAAAATTATTCACCCGTTTGGTGGTAAAACCGTTCGCCTCGAAACCGAGTTTTGTGGCAAAACATTAAGTATTGAAACCGGCACCATGGCCTTTTTGGCCGATGGCGCTGTGACCGTTCGCTATGGCGACACCATGGTACTTGGTACCGCGGTGGTATCAAACAGCCCTCGTCCTGGTATCGACTTCTTCCCGCTGATGATCGATTACGAAGAGCGCATGTACGCTTCCGGTAAGATATCCGGTAGTCGATTTATTAAGCGAGAGGGTCGTGCCAGCGAAGCTGCTACCTTAACCGCTCGTCTGATTGACCGTCCAATTCGGCCGCTGTTCCCCAAGGGTTTCCGTAATGATGTCCAGGGTATTGCCACGGTCTTAAGCGCCGATTTGGTTCACACTCCCGATGTTATCGCTATGGCCGCCATTTCGACCGCTTTAATGCTGTCGGGAGCGCCGTTTGAGGGTCCAGTTGCCGGCGTACGAGTTGGTTTGATTGACGGTGAGCTGGTAGCTTATCCAGCCGCCGACCAGATGAAAGACAGCCAGCTCGACCTCGTAGTGGCTGGAACCAAAGAGGCCATTATGATGGTTGAGGCCGGCGCCAATGAGGTTGACGAAGCTACCATGGTTAAGGCGATTGAGCTGGCTCATCAGGCGATTCAGCCGGTGATTGAGTTGCAGGAGCGCCTAATTAAAGAGGTTGGTGTAACCGCTAAAGAGTTTGAGCTGGTCAAGCCCAGCCATGAGGTAGTGGTTTTGGTGCAGGATTTCCTTAAAGATCGTCTTGGTGCCGCAATTCGTCACCAAGATCAGTACCAGCGACATGATGCTATTAAGAATCTCCGCCGTGAGCTAATGGACACCTATGCCGGTGAGGACAGCCAGCACGATAGCGATGAGCTCGAGCAGGCTTTTGAGCAAGTTATCGACAACGAGGTTCGCCGCGCCATTTTAGAGGAAGGGGCGCGCCCTGATGGGCGTACTTCAACCGAGATTCGGCCGATTTCTGGTCAGGTTGGCTTGATTCCGCGCAGTCACGGTTCGGGCTTGTTTACTCGTGGGAGCACCCAGATTCTTAACATCACCACACTGGCTTCGACTAGCTATGCTCAGATCCTCGATACCATGGAGCTAGATACCACCAAGCGTTACATGCATCATTACAACTTCCCTCCATATTCAACCGGTGAGACTCGCCCAATGCGCAGCCCCGGTCGCCGCGAGATTGGTCATGGAGCCTTAGCTGAACGCGCCCTGCTACCGGTTATACCTCCGGTTGAGGACTTCCCGTACACCATTCGTACCGTGTCGGAAGCAGTGGCTTCGAACGGTTCTACCTCGATGGCTAGCGTTTGCGGTTCAACCCTCAGCCTAATGGATGCCGGAGTGCCAATTAGTAAGCCGGTGGCCGGTATTGCCATGGGTCTGGTTAAGGGCGAGGGCGATCAGTTTGTTATCTTAAGCGACATTCAGGGCGCGGAAGACTTTGCTGGGCATATGGACTTTAAGGTGGCCGGTACCGATGATGGTATCACCGCCCTGCAAATGGACATTAAGGTTAAGGGTATTACCGCCAAGATCATGGATCAAGCTTTGGCTCAGGCCAAAGAGGGGCGGGCTCACATTATGGGTAAGATGATGGAGATCATTAGTAAGCCGCGACCAGAATTAGCCGATCATGCCCCCCGTATTTCTAAGCTCAAGATTGAGCCAGATCAGATCCGCGAGGTTATTGGTAAGGGCGGCGAAACCATTAATAAGATTATTGATGCCACTGGGGTAGAGATTGATATTGATGACGACGGCTTAATCATGATTGCCAGTAGCGACGGCGAGGCTGCTAAAAAAGCTATCGAGTGGATTGAGCAGATTACCGCTAAGCCAGAGGTTGGCAAGGTCTACACCGGCAAGGTGGTTAAGATCATGGAATTTGGCGCCTTTGTCGAAGTTCTACCTGGAAAAGACGGTCTGGTTCACATTTCTCAGATCGCCGATAAGCGCATCGAAAAGGTTTCAGACGTGCTAAAGGAGGGTGATGAGGTTCAGGTTAAATTGATGGAAATTGATACCCAGGGCCGATTAAACTTAAGTATGAAAGCGGTAAAGGAGCATGCCCAAAACTAAGACCAAAGCTGAGCGACTCGGCGCCATGGCGGAAGAGATAGTTTCGTCGGGAGTTACTCCTGATTTAGCGGCTGGTGCCAAGCAGCTGGTAATGGGGGAGGGCAGCTTAGATGCCGAGGTGGTCTTTATTGGCGAGGCACCCGGTGCCAAGGAGGATGAGCTGGGTCGCCCCTTTGTTGGCGCTGCCGGCAAGTTCCTCGATGAGATGTTGGCAAGCATTGAACTTGAGCGCAGTAAGGTGTACATTACCAACATCGTCAAATACCGCCCTCCCGGTAACCGTGATCCGTTGCCCCAAGAGATCCAGGCCTTTATGCCATATCTCAAGCAGCAACTGGATATCATTCAGCCCAAATTGATCGTCTTCTTAGGTAGGCACTCGATGAACGTGTTCCTACCTGAGCTGAGGATAAGCCAGGCCCACGGCCGAGCGTTCCGTAAAGATGGCAAGGTTTACCTGCCACTTTATCACCCAGCTGCCGCCCTCTATAACGGCGGGATGAGACAGACGTTATTGCAAGATTTTAGCGTTATTCCACAACTACTAAAAAAGGTTTAAATTAATATGGATAAAGAAACATCTAAGCCGCAACCCAAGACGGCCGGCGATCAACGTCGTCGTCCAAATGGCAATGGTTCGGCTAAAAATCGTCGGCGACAGCAGCAGGCCAACCCCATGGCCGTCCGCTTGATGAACCAGCCGGCAATACCGGTTAACAAATCACAGTTTAACGGTGCTTCGGGCGAGCAGCGCACCCAGGTTAAGTCCCGTGTGGCTAACCAGGCTGATAGCCAGACCCGTTTGCGAGTTATGTCGCTCGGTGGTCTTGGTGAAATCGGTAAAAATATGACCGCGTTAGAGTATGGTGATGACATCATCGTATTGGACGTTGGCTCCAAGTTTGCCGATGAGAATCAGCCAGGCGTTGACCACCTAATTCCTGACATTACTTACTTAGAAAAGAATAAGCACAAGATTAAGGGTGTAATTATTACCCACGGTCACATGGACCACATCGGTGGTGCTGGCTATTTACTACCCAAGCTACCGGCCCCAATTTACGGCTCACGGTTCACCATTGCTATGCTCGAAAAGCAGATTGAGGAGTTTAAGCTCCAGGTCCAGCCTCGTTTTACGATTATGGATCCCGATAAGCACGAACGAGTCCAGATCGGCGCCTTTAACATTGAGCTGGTTCGGGTCGGACACTCAATTCCTGACGCCACCGCAGTGGTAATTCGGACCCCAGTCGGTACGGTTATCGATACCGGAGACTGGCGCTTTGAGCCCAATCCAATCATTGGGCCGCCAATGGATATTGATCGCTTGCGCGAGATTGGCGACGAAGGTGTATTACTGCTACTTGGTGATAGTACCAACGCCGCTCGTGCCGGCCAGACTCCCGAAGAGCACTTAATTGCTCCGACCTTTGATGATCTTTTTGATCGCGCCAACGGCCGCATTATCATCTCGACCTTTGCTAGCTCGGTAAACCGCGTTCAGCTAATCATTAACGCCGCCGAAAAGGCTGGCCGCAAGCTGGCCTTTGTTGGGCGAAGCATGCTGGCCAACGTTGAGCTGGGCGTCAAACTTGGCTACATCAAGGTTCCGCCAGGGATGATTACCAGGGTGCAGGATGGCGTAAAGCAAGAAGGCGATAAAATGGTTATTTTGTGTACCGGCTCGCAAGGTGAGGTTAACGCCGCGCTTAGCCGGATGGCCACCGGTGACCATCCACACGTTAAGATTAAGTCCAATGACACCGTGATTCTGACCTCTAACCCAATTGGTGGAAACATCGTTCAGGTTGGAGATTTGGTTGATCAGCTGATGCGTGAGGGTGCCAAGGTTTACCAGGCTGGCACGCAGGCGATTGACGGTTCGGGTATGCTGCATACATCGGGTCACGCCTTCCGTGATGATATTGGTGAGCTAATCTCGATTATCCGCCCCAAGTTCTTGATGCCAATTCACGGTACCTTTGCAATGCAAACTCGCCACGCCGAGGTTGGGATTGAAAATGGCGTTAAGAAAGAGAACATTTTTGTTCTTGATATTGGCGACGTACTAGAACTAACCGCCGATAAGGCTGAGTGCAAGGAGCGCGTACCATCGGGCGTAGTGTTTGTTGACGGTGCCGGTGTCGGCGATGTCGAAAACTTGGTCTTGCGCGATCGCATGACCCTGGGTTCCGACGGCATGGTAGTGGTAGTGGCGGTGGTCGATAAGCGCAGCGGCCGCTTACTTGGCAGCCCCGATATCATTTCGCGCGGCTTTGTTCATATGAAGGAGAGCGAGGAGCTAATTGGCCGCATGCGCCAAGAAATTCGCAAGTCGTTTGAACGCCGCGATAAGGGCCGTCCAGCTGACTGGCAGCGCTTTAAGCTCCAGCTGCGCGATGAGGTGTCCGATCTGCTTTACGCTAAAACCAAGCGTAGCCCAATGGTTCTGCCGGTGGTACACGAGGTTGATTCACGCTCTTCTAAAAATCAGCCTTCGGGTGCACCCCAGCAATAAGCCTGGTTAAAACGAAAGCGATTGCTATACAACTCTTGGAGTAAGCGCTATACTATCAGGAGTATGGCGCGACGTAAAAGCAAAAAAAAGTCGGTACCAAGCCTCAGTCTCAAGCCTCAGCTGAGCGAGGGGGTAGCACGCGAAATTATCGCCATTTTATTGGTGGCGATAGCAATTATTTTACTGTTCGCTACCTTTAACTTTGGCGGTGTACTTGCCACCAGTCTGTTTGAAGGTCTACGGTGGCTAATTGGTTACAGCGCCTTTTTACTAGCGCCGGTACTTTTACTGCTGGCCTTTATGCTGTTCCAGCCCGCCAAATATGAGCTGCATTTTTACAACTACCTTGGATTCATTGGTTTTATCGTGATTTTAAGTGGCTTGTTCCACATTGGCATCCCACAGGCTCAAGCCCCCACCTTTGCTAGCGATGGTGACGGGGGAGGCATGGTTGGCCTCGGAGTATCATCGGCCTTTTTGACGGTTCTGAATGTACCCGCCTCAACCATAGTTTTAACCGCGCTATTAATTATCGCGGTAGTAATCGCCACCAACACTCGCTTGAGCGCCCTGATCGCTAAGATTATGAGCTTGTTTAAGCGTCCGGAGCCACAAGAGGAAATTACCATCAACCAGCCGGCTGGAGTCCCGACCCTAGAGATTAAGGGTGCCTTAAACGTTGGTAGTGGCTCAAAGGGATCCAAGAAAGAAAAGGTTAAGGAATTGGTCGCCCTCACCAGCGTTGATGACCCCGATTGGGTTCCACCATCGCTCGACTTGCTTAGCAAAAGCTCTTCTAATCCTGATGCCGGTAACGTAAAAGAGAACGCCGCCATCATTCAAAATACTCTAGCTAGCTTTGGGGTGGATGTGGCCATGGGCGAGGTCAACGTTGGCCCTACGGTTACTCAATACACCATGAAGCCGGCCAGCGGTGTTAAGCTAACCAAAATTACCGGCCTCGAACACAACCTGGCACTAGCCTTGGCCGCTCCTGCAATTCGAGTTGAGGCACCAATTCCGGGTAAAGGTGCGGTTGGTGTTGAGCTGCCCAACCCATCGATTGCCACCGTTCGTCTGCGCCAGCTAATGGACACGCCAGAGTATAAATCTACCACCTCACCGCTAAACATAATCCTGGGCCAGGATGTCGCCGGTGCCACCGCTATGGCCGATTTAGCCACCATGCCACACCTTTTGATCGCTGGTGCCACCGGAGCAGGTAAGTCGGTCATGATTAACACCTTGTTAACCACCTTGCTGTACCGTAACTCGCCGGCCCAGCTTAAACTGATCTTGGTCGACCCAAAGCGAGTGGAGTTGAATCTATACAATGACATTCCACATCTGCTCACCCCGGTTATTGTTGAGCCAGAAAAAACTATCTCGGCGCTTAAGTGGGCGGTGGCCGAGATGGAGCGCCGCTTAAAAACCTTTGCCGAGGTTGGCAAGCGCAACATCGCTGAGTACAACTCGATTAAGCAAGAAGAGAGCATGCCTTATATCGTTATCGTGATTGATGAGATGGCCGACCTGATGATGCTGGCTGGAGCCGAGGTTGAGGCTTTAATCGTACGTTTGGCCCAGTTGGCTCGCGCTGCAGGAATTCATTTGGTGCTGGCCACTCAGCGACCAAGTGTTAACGTAATTACCGGTTTGATCAAGGCCAACATTCCGGCCCGAATTGCCTTCCGTGTGGCCTCAAATGTTGATTCTCGCACCATTCTTGATGCCGGTGGAGCCGAAAAGTTGCTCGGGCGGGGCGATATGATGTTTAGTAGCGCCGACACGCCTAAGCCGCGTCGTATCCAAGGCATATTTACCGAAGAAAAAGAGACCAAGCCGGTAACCGACTACTTGCGCCAGGCTCGCCAGCCACTTTATAACGAAGAGGTGCTGGCCCAGCCGGTTAACGTTGGCGGTGGCCACCATGGTGCCGGCGACTTGGGCGATGCCGATGACGATCTATTCCAGGATGCCGCCGAGACGGTTATTCGCACCGGCAAGGCGTCGGCGTCGTTGCTACAGCGCCGCTTGCGGGTGGGTTACGCTCGCGCCGCCCGTTTGCTTGACCTGTTGGAGGAGCGGGGGATAGTTGGCCCCGCCGATGGCGCCCGCCCACGACAGGTTCTAGTCTCTAGCTTAAGTGAGACCGAAGGATCCGACGATGACGAGTCGGAAGGCTAAGCCGCTCGGCGAGATCCTGCGCCAGGCCCGAACCGATAAAGGCCTATCGCTAGCCGAGGTTGAGCAAGCCACTCGTATTCGTGGCAAATACCTGACCGCGCTAGAACAAGGTGATTACCAAACCCTGCCGCATCTGGCCTACACCAAAGGCTTTATTCAGAGCTATGCCGAGCTACTCGAAATTGACAGCCAGCCGCTGGTTGAACGATACCAAGAGGAACTAGGCCAGCACCAACCCCAGTTGGGGCATCCAATGGGTAGCATTAGTTTGGGTTCAACCATTTCGCCCCGCAAAATCACCTTGGCCGTTATTACCCTGGTAGTCCTAATGGTGGTTGGCTACTTTTTTTGGCAGTTCAGTGCTTTAACCGCGCCACCAAAGCTACAGCTGTCCTCGCCGGTTAAGGATGAGGTTTTATATGGCAGCTTGCTAACAGTTAAGGGCCAGGTTGATGGCGGGGCCAATGTTTTTATTAATGACACGCCAATTTTAAGTGACGCTCAAGGTAACTTTGAGAGCCCGATTGCGCTGCAAGAGGGGGTTAATGTTATTCGTGTTACCGCCAAAAACCAGCTTGGTAAGACCAGCACGATTACTCGTAACATTTTGGCACGCGTGCCGGCCGCAGACGCCTCCACTAATTTACCGGCCGGTACTTTTGACGGGGTGGCGGTTAGTATCAAGATTAAGGATGCTACCACCTCGGTGACCGTCAGGTCCGATGGTAAGCAGGTTTTTCAGGGCACCATGTTGCCGGGTACGGTTCAAAACTTTCGTGCCACCAATAAAATTATTGTTTCAACCAGCAATGCCGGCGCCACTCAGTTAAGCGTCAGTAATACTTTAAGTGCCGCGGTAAACCTGGGGGCAATTGGGCAGCTCGGGCAGTCACGCAACAATTTGGAGTTTGCTCGCGATACCGAGTTTCGCTAAAAGCATAAATAGCTTGACGTTCGCTTTTTGTTCGGTTAACCTTAATACAGACCGGGGCAAACACAGACATTGAGCTTCCAAAACCGGGATGCGTCGTTGGTGCTGGGGCGCATCCCATCCGGTCTTCCTAATAAAGTAAAGAATAATTTAATAATGATTGATTATAGTATGGCCCATAGCAAATCAACAGAAGGGACATGGTACAATGACAACATCAACCACAACAACATCTAAGGAGGCATCCGGAATCGTGGAAACAGCTGGCAAGGATGACAAAGCTGCTCGTTTAAAAGCCGTTGACTTAGCGGTCAGCCAAATCGAAAAACAGTTTGGTAGCGGCTCAATTATGAAGCTGGGCGACACCCATAAGATTGACGTTAAAACCATCCCTAGCGGCAGCCTATCTTTGGATTTAGCTCTCGGAGGGGGATATCCTCAAGGTCGAGTAGTTGAAATTTATGGTCCAGAATCAAGCGGTAAAACCACTTTAGCCCTACATGCGGTAGCGCAAGTTCAAAAAAACGGTGGCTTGGCAGCCTACGTTGACGCCGAGCATGCTCTTGACCCTGAGTACGCTAAAAAAATTGGCGTGAATCTCGATAACCTCTTGGTTTCGCAGCCGGATACCGGTGAGCAGGCGCTGGAGATCACCGAAACCCTGGTTCGTTCTAATGCAGTAAACATTGTCGTGGTCGACTCGGTAGCGGCGTTGGTGCCTAGGGCTGAGCTCGAGGGCAGCATGGGCGACGCTCAAATGGGCATGCAGGCTAGGTTGATGTCACAGGCTTTACGTAAGCTTACCGGCGTTATAAACAAGTCAAACACCACCGTTGTATTCATCAACCAACTAAGGATGAAGATTGGCGTTATGTTTGGAAACCCTGAGGTTACCGCTGGCGGCAATGCGCTTAAGTACTACTCCTCGGTTCGTGTCGACATCCGTCGAATCGAGCAGCTTAAAGAGGGAGATCGGGTTGTTGGAAACCGAGTTCGTACCAAGGTAGTAAAGAATAAAATCGCTCCGCCGTTCCGTGTGGCCGAGTTCGACATTATGTACAATCGCGGGATCTCGGTTGCCGGCGAGCTACTTGATTTAGCCGTTAAGTACGACCTGGTTAAAAAGAGTGGCTCCTGGTATGAGTACAAGGGTGAAAAGATGGGTCAGGGGCGAGAGGCCGCCAAAGCCTTTTTAGAGGAAAACGGCAAAGCCCTAAAGGAGTTGGACGCGGCGGTACGTAAGGTAGCCGCTTAGGGCAAGGCCTTGGCTGATTCAGAGCGCCTGCAGCAAGCGGTGGTGGCGGCTTCTAACTTACTCTCATACCGGCCGCGCAGTCGGTATGAGCTTGAGCAGGCACTTGCTCGTAAGGGTTTTAGTAACCAGGTTGTGAGGCAGGCCCTTGAGCAGCTGCAAGAGCACGATTTAATCAACGATGACCGGTTCGCGCGGCTGTGGGTGCAAGATCGGATCCGCTCGGCCAAGCGTAGTCGCTTGCAGATTCAAGTCGAACTTCAGCGCAAGGGTATTGCTCGCGATATTATTGCGGCGGCGTTGGCCGAGTATACCGACCAGGAGGAGATTGAGGTTGTTAAGCGGTGCGTTGACCTGTACGGTTTGCGACAACGGTACCCGGATGATCAGGATTTAATTGGTTATTTGCGCCGCAAAGGGTTTGGCTACACTGCCATTAAACAAGCGATTGCGCAAAAATAGCTTAGCGCACGTTGGTTGCGAGCACTCGATAGGCAATACCAAATGCCAAAATCCATAAAGCTGTTGTTAGCAACTCGTTCCACCTACTTACTGATTTTATGTTAACGCTTATGCCACAAAGCGGCAATGGTTTTATGGGCGACTGCTGGCGGGTTTGGGCACGGTTTTCACAGCCGGAGACAACCGCGGTGTTGCGGTATCGCTGACCACAAATTGTTTTGGCTTTACATCAATAATTTGCGATCGATCAATAATGGCGTTGTTAAAAACCATACTCCGGATTAATGACTGGTGGACATACAGCTTTTGAACCTGATTCGTCTTTAGGCTGATGGTGTAGTCCTCAACCTTGCCGAGACGGTGACTGTGCTGGTCGATCACGCGAGCCCCCAGCGGGTTGTAGTGCTGTTGCAGAATTGGCTGAAGCCGAACAATATCCTGCGGATCAGAAAAGTCTTCAAAAGAGTCAATAATGGCGCCATCTGGCGACATTTGCCGAATGTCGCGCATAAGCAAAATCTGTAATTGGCGCTTGTTATCGGCCGGTTGACAGCTTACCGCCATTACCTCAAGCGTCGCCATATTAATAATTGGTTCGCGCATTATACCCACACTTTTACCGGTTTGCAGGCTCATGATTGGCAGGTTGCGCAGTTGACTTTGCAGAATATACATACCTCTATTATCTTTAAAAATAGCTTTTGGGCCAATCGGTTTAGAATTATTTAATATTTAGTTGTTAGCATAGGAGTGTGTCATGGCGGCACACCTTGACGTATCAGGTATAAACTGGTATTCTCGTACGGAAGATTAACAACCTTTTTGCCCCTTGCCTTAAGCAAGCGGCACCTGTTTACGGCAGGTACCACAGAAAGGAGTGTGTGTGAAACCGTATGAACTAGTGGTGCTATTGCACCCTGATCTAGAGATTGACGTTGATACGCCAATTGCAGCTGTCGAAAAGCTGATTAAAGGCGTCGGAGGTACAATCTCAAAGCGTGACAACTGGGGTAAAAAGCGACTAGCTTACCCAGTACGCAAACAACAGTTTGGTATCTATATTTACTTTGAGGTAGAGCTTGATCCACAACAAATTCGCCCGCTTGAGGCGGCGCTTCGTATCACCGAAGAGGTAATGCGATTCCTAATCGTGAACCGAGTTGTTGAGCATCGTAAGCCACTTGATACACCAAAGCAGAAAGAGGTAACCGCAGCGGCAGAGCCAGCTGCAGAAGAGGGAAAGTAGTATGGCAAAAAGCTTTAACCAAGCAATTGTAATGGGTAACTTAACACGCGATCCGGAGCTGCGGACCACCCCAAGTGGTCAAGCGGTAGCTTCTTTTGCGGTCGCCACCAACCGAAACTGGGTAGATGGTAGCGGGGAGCGTAAGGAGGCGGTTGAATATCACGAAATCGTCGCCTGGGGTAAGCTCGGTGAGCTGGCCAATCAATACTTAGGCAAGGGCCGCAAGGTTATGGTGGTTGGACGTCTGCAGACCCAGAGTTGGGAAAAGGATGGTGTAAAGCGACAGCGTACCGAGATCGTGGCTAGCGACATCAACTTCTTGGATCGTCCGGGCGAAGGTGGCGGCGATTATACTCCAGCCGAACCGGCTGCATCAGCTCCCGCAGCACCGGCCAAGAAGAAGGATGTGGTAATTGAAGATCTTAAGGATGACGAGCCAGTCAACCTAGATGAGATCCCATTTTAATTAGAGAAACGAAGGAAGATTATGGCAAATTTTTACAGTAAAAAGGTCTGCCGCTTTTGCGCCGAAAAGGTGGATGAGGTTGACTACAAAGATGTTAAGCTACTGCAGCGCTACCTAAATGGCTACGGTAAAATCGAAACCCGGAAGCGAACCGGTACCTGCATGAAGCACCAGCGTCGCGTGGCGGTTGCGCTCAAGCGCTCACGTCATTTAGCCTTGCTGCCGTTTGTGGTTCGTTAATTTAGGCAAAGGCTAATAGCGATGATGTACGGTCATACCGATCTTAAGAAAGGTGTTGCGATTCAGATTGATGGAGCGCCACACTTGGTTTTAGAGTCGTCTCATATTGCAATGGGTCGAGGCGGCGCGGTTATGCGAACCAAGCTTAAAAACCTGGTTAACGGCGCCATTTTTGACCGCTCTTTCCGGGCGTCCGACAAGATTGAAAGCGCCGACATGTCGCGCGTGAACATGCAGTATCTTTACAGCGACGACGACGCTCACTACTTTATGGACCAAAACAGCTTTGAGCAGGTTGGCCTAAACCATGATGTGGTTGGTGACGCTGCTCGGTACTTGGTCGGCGAGGCAAAGGTGATAATTCTACACTTTAACGACCAGCCGATTGGTATCGATATTGGTAACAACGTTGTTCTGACCATTACTCAAACCGAGCCGGGCGTTAAGGGCGATACCGCTACTACGGCGCTAAAGCCGGCTATTACCGAAACCGGCCTCGAAGTTATGGTGCCGCTGTTTATTAATGAGGGTGACGCTATTAAGGTTGATACGCGTGATGGTCGTTACCTCGAACGACACAAGTAGGCCGTCCGGTCGTGGCTAAAGTCCGACTAGATCAACTGGTGCTACAGCGCGGCTTAGCCGATTCGCGCACTCAAGCTCAATCAATGATAATGGCGGGCGAGGTGCGTAGCAACGACATGGTCTTGCTTAAGCCGGGCCAAAGTTTTGATGAAGATATTCCGCTAGAAGTGACTCAAAAGTCTCGCTATGTTTCTCGAGCGGGGGAGAAGCTGGCGTCAGTAGCACAGTCGCTCAACCTTGATTTTAAGAATAAGGTCGTACTTGATGCCGGTTCTTCAACCGGAGGATTCACCGATTTTGCTCTGCAGAACGGCGCCCGAAAGGTCTACGCGGTTGATGTCGGTAACGCTCAGCTGGCCTACAAGCTCCGCCAGGATAATCGAGTTGTTAGCATGGAGCGCACCGATATTCGCGACGTTATGCCATATCACCTTAATCCGCTGCCAGATATGGCGGTGGCCGACGTGTCATTTATTTCTTTATCAAAGATTTTACCCTCGGTGGCCGCACTGGTAAAACCCAACGGTTTGATTGTGGCTATGATGAAGCCACAGTTTGAAACCGACAAAGAAACCGCCGACCGATTTCGGGGCATTATTGATGACGAGAATGAGCGCCAAGAGATCTTGGCCGCCTTCGAAAAGGCCTTAACCGGCAGCTTTAATATCATTGCTTCGGCCGACTCGGGAGTTGCTGGGGCTAAGGGCAACCGCGAACGTTTTTATGCGATGACGGCCACCTCTTTGTAAGGTCTGAGCATACCGCCCCGCCTAAACGTTAAAACGAAACTCAACCACATCATCCGGGCGCATAATGTAGTCTTTGCCCTCCAGTCGAGCCTTGCCGGCGGCGCGGGCGGCGGCCAATGAGCCGGCGGCAACCAGATCTTGATAGCCGACCACCTCGGCTCGAATAAAGCCTTTTTCAAAATCGGTGTGGATTACCCCGGCTGCCTGGGGAGCGGTAGCGCCTGCTGTGATTGTCCAGGCTCGCACCTCTTTGGGGCCCGCCGTGAGGTAGCTTTGTAGCCCAAGCACCTTGTAGCCTTCACCGATTAACTGTTCTAGCCCAGATTGCTTCTGACCTAGTTCAGCCAGTAACTCGGCGGCCTCATCTTCGGGAAGCTCCATTAGCTCGGCCTCAACCTTGGCGCAAACCAAGATTACCGGTAGCCCTGGCACCAACGCCGCCAACTCTTGGTGCTTGGCGTCATTACTTAAATCGCTTTCATTGACGTTAAAAACAAAAATAAATGGTTTAGCGGTTAAAAGCTGTAAATCGCGAATGTGCTCCAGCTGGTCATCGCTCAAGCCAAGCTGCGAAGCCAGTTTGCCTTCATCGAGCGCTTTTGCCACCATGTCCACGGTAGCCTTAATCGGGCCGACCACCTTAGGGTTTGATTTCATCTCGCCAGCGAGGCGTTGTTGGCGTTTTTCTAAGCTCTGTAGGTCGGCCAGAATTAATTCAGTGTTAATGGTTTCGATGTCGCGGGCGGGATCGGCCGACCCATCAACGTGCGTCACGTCGCTATCATCAAAGGCTCGCACCACCTGAACGATCGCATTACATTCGCGAATGTTGGCCAAAAATTTGTTACCCAAGCCTTCGCCCTCGCTAGCCCCACGGACAATACCGGCAATATCGACAAAACTAACCGTGGCTGGAATCGTCTTTTTGGCACCATAAAGCTCAGCTAGCTTAGCTAACCTCGGATCCGGCACCGGCACCATGCCTACATTAGGCTCAATGGTGGCAAAGGGGTAGTTGGCTGCCAGTACATTGTTTTTAGTTAAAGTATTAAATAGGGTCGATTTGCCTACGTTGGGCAGACCCACGATTCCGATCTTCATATCTGGAAAATTATACCATTTACCTGATAAAGGGGATAGAGCACAGCACGTTCTACCCACCAATTTTAAACAAAAGCCTTTACAAAAACAAAAAAATAGTGTATAACATTATTGTGGTTGCAGGAAACTGTGGCTACAATAGAAGTACCAAATACAAACCCTCAGAATCAGTCCCCTCAAACCCGGCCTCGGCCGGAAAGGAGAAGCGATCATGCGTTCGCCGCGCTTGCTCGTTCTGCTCCTGGCCATCGCCTGCGCGATGTTCGCCGCATCTGCGGCCGAGGCCAAGAGCAACACCTGGGTGGAGAAGACCGGCGCCACGGCCATCGTGGTTCCCGGACAGCTCTCCACCCGGACCCCCGCCCAGCGCACGTCGCCGCCCAAGAAGGGCGAGCTGCGGATCGAGAAGACCGGTGTCACGGTCTCCTCGCTGCAGCCCAGCGACCTGCCCGCCCCGCCGGGTCAGCCGCTCAACCGCCTTCGCGGTTCTCGGCTTCGGCTCATCATCTACAGCCATTGATGAGGCGGAGGGTCAGCGTGTGGGGCGGTCTTCGGACCGCCCCACACCATCACGAAATTATTGCAAAACCGCTTTACGGCGGTTTTTTATTTTCCACCAGCACTATAAGTAGACAAAAGCATTATTATAGTGTATAATAATAGCGTTCGTTGCCATCAATAATGGTGACAATAATCGAAAGTACCATCACACTACCCGGGCGCGCCCGGAAGAGAAAGGAAGGGTGAGGAGCGTGTTCAAGCGCTTTGGCCTCATCTCGATCCTGGCCGCGCTGCTGGGTTTGACTGGCAGCTGCTTGGCCAGCCAGGCGGTTGCCTCCAGCTGTTCTGTTGCCGGCAAGACCTATCAGTCCTGGACCGTCTACGCCAAAGACCGCAAGGTCGGCGATCCAGCGACCAAGAAGGTCTCATCAAGGGGCGATAAGGGTGTGGTGTCGATTAAGGCACCGCCTCTGCCGTCGCTCAGCGGCAAGTTCCGCGTTGACGTCACGCCCAAGCCGGGTTGCGCCGTCACCAAGGTGCGGGTCCGCACTCGTCGCGGCGTGTACAGGTTGGTGCGCATCAAGACGTCCGGTGGAACCATTTCCTTCCGCGCCAAGAAGGGGAGCCGGTTCCCATACCGAGAAGTGAGGGTATGGAGTCGCAAGGCAGCAAAAAGCTCGGCAAACTCAGGCTCTCAGTCTGGTGGCGTGGGCTCTTCCTGCGACAATCCCTACAAGGCGTCGTTTACTGGAACAGATGACAGGTATGGCAATCTTTCACAGATTCGCCTGAGCCTGGAACAGCGGGATACACCCTCCAATGTTCGCTTCAGCTGGGCGCTACTTAACGGAAACGTCCTCTGTAAGTACAGGATTTACGTTGATGGCATGAATTCAGTCCAGGCCACCTACGTCGATTCCTCTGGGGGTTACTACGACTACGTTCTTAACGGGCCGGTAAGGTTCAACCAGCTCGTAGTTTGGGCCCGCCGCCCGTAGCTGTGAACTTGTAGCCTGACCGTCAGGTTGGGCTATGAGCGGATTTATAAAATTGCAACAATCACCCAATTCATATAGCATAAGCACTATATGGGTGTGAAAAGGCTAAGTATTATTTTTCTTGCCGCCACAGTTCTTGTGGTGGGTTCTGTGGTGGCTATTAAGGGTGCGAACGTCTATGCTGCTCGTGGTGGCGGCGGTAACTGCACGGATGGGTCTTCACCTGCGCCAAATGATCAGGAATATTTTCCATTTCGCTTCATATGCGGTGGTCAGGGTGATGATTATACACATGTATATTTGCAGGGAGCGAATGGAACACCAAATGGAAATGAAACAGAAACGCTAACGGGCGCTGATTACACAGTTGTACCTGGTGATTCAAATATGGATATTATGACTGGGTTTACCACAAATGCGTTTGGGCGCTCAAGCGAAGGAAGCATGTCGAGTAAGAATGTTTATGTATTCACTACAATTGACATTGATAATGACATGATTGAAAGCCTACAGTTCTTACCATCACAAGATAATGATGGTGGGGGTAATATAGTAGAAAGAAAATACGATGCCTGTCCTGGTTCTGGGTCGGCGTTCCCAGTTGGCACTCCAATTAGTGGACAATATACCAATACCCCCGGTGCAGTATACAGTTCAACTCGTATAATAAATCCGCTTTTGCCTTATGACGGTATTGCTACTGGATCACAAAATGCCAGTCCGTACTCAACGCTTGCTTCGGACGAAGCCCAGGTCAACTGTGGCGCCGAGGGTAAAATGATGGTATGGAAGCTTAACAACCTGCCTGCTAATTTTAATCAAAAAAATCCACGCTTTCATTTTAGGATGAAATTATCTAATAAAATACCGGGCGGAGTGGATGGTTTATTTTGTTTACGTACAAATATAAGCGTCCAATATGACGGATATGATTACACAACCTCACTTGCCCAGATTGCTAAGAAATCGAAGCGACAATGCTATAAAGTTGTGAGGCGTACGGTCCAGGGCCAGGCCACATCTTCTACCACTAATGCTACCGGTAAAGGCCTAGGTGGAATACCCATTACCTACAATAGGAATTGTGATCTTGATCCGGCACATAATCAAACAGCCACAACTAATTCGGCCGGAGTTTATCAGTTTGATACCACAGTTGGCCAAAATACCTGTTTATCACCACCGGGTAGTACCTCATCGGGGGGTACAAACTATAATTCACCAAGCCCCTCCTCTTATCTAGGGAATTCGGTCAATGCATGTATCATAAACCCTTGCGGTGGCTTCAATTTTGTCTATGAGCCAATAGCACAAAATCCTGGTATTACGAAAACCGCCTCACCTGGCACCGGCACAAGCGTAAAGCCGGGCGATAGAATTGATTACACCGTAACGCTAACCAATAACCTTGATGCTAACCTACCGAACGTCCGTTTTGACGATTGGGTTCCGCTCAATATGCGCCAAAATATAGCTATTGATGGTATAGATTTAGCGACCAATAACGGTCCTACTGGCACTGAGAGGCCCGGAGGGTGGAGTGCTAATCCATACGGTACTGGGCTCGGTGTTTGCCCGTCACTGGGTACTCCTTTAGTCTATGGTGATGGCTCACCAACTCACCTTGCTAGCGCTAGCTGCGCCACCTCGGTGGGTGGAGTGAATAGTCCACCTCGTATAGCTTTTCAACTAAGCAAAATGCCGGCTTATAGCACATTGACGATTCGCTGGCATGGCTTTGTCAAACAGGCTAAAGACGTAGGGGTGTATATGTCTACTTCGACCGGTAACTACTGTACTACCACTCGTTTTTACCAGGGCGCCTGGTGGCTTGGCGTGGATCACCCCGAGTACGGAGCCGATTTTAGTCAGCCGGGAGTCTATGCCGGGTGCGAAAACAAATCGGTAGGCTTGCAGGGGGTAACCAACTGGGCTGCCGTACAGATGAACAATAATTCAGCAATTTCTAGTTTAGCCAGCGATCCGCCATCTTCATCCCTATCTAATAATACGTACCACCCCATACCAGGCGCTGTTAGCTGTGTATCTAAATCGGCATTGGCGGAGTTTGACCCTAATGGAACCAGTGCGGGTAGCGCATGCGGCATCCCGTATCAAAGCTACATATGGTCTGAGCGAACCGACTTGCCAAGTTATAGCCAGGCAATTATGAAGATTAGGGCATTTCCAGACCTAACCGCTGGACCAATCGAGTACTATGTGCGCGATCAGGCGACTAGCGGACTAAGTACTAATATGTCGGCTATGGCAGGCGGCTATCAGCCAGACAGAAACTATAACTACAGCGCCGGTGACGATAATCCTGGTGGACTATTGAGATGGGGTATAACTTGTTTGCAGCGCTGGCCGGAAAATAACTGCGCCGCCGCCGCAACGCCGCTGGAAAGCTTTGACACACCCGAGTATCGTTTTAGGGTCGCATTTAACAATAGCAACAATCTGCCATACGGCTCAGTAATTAGCAACAATGCCAGAGTCTGCTGGAAGGAGTACTGGCTTTCGCCAGTGCCATCCGGGTATCCAGAGTCATGCGCTACTTCTAATACGGTTGATTTTCGGCGAGTAAAAATTGACCAGCCATTTTACGATACAGCTTTAGGTGGAATTCAAGCTGGTGGGGGAGTAAGCGCTAATACAGCAGGTCCCTGTACGCTTGACTCAATTGGTGATTACACGCTTAAAAATAACCCAAGTGGAGGCAGGGGCAACGGCTGGTTTATGGTATCCACGGTGGATCCGGATGGCCCAATTAACCTCGATTCATTATCGGGAATAACCGCGAGTGGCCCAACTGCCGCCCAGTGCCGCCCTGATTTGGCCCAGCGGTCTGAGTCTTTGCTAGTAAGGCCTGGCGGCGCCTATAGGGGGCCAGCACGCAGTAGCTTTAGTGGATCAGATACAAGCCTGCCGGATATCAATAACAAAATCATGACCTTTAACTCTCCGTCACCAGGTTCCAGGTTTGTGTTGGGAAGCAACACCGCCCTAAATGGATCTGGTCTTACCAATGGTTCGGTGGGTAGTAGTAGCGACACAGTGATTAACAAGCGCTGGACACTTTATGTTGATGGAGACCTCTATATCGCCGGTAATGTCAGGTACCAGGATGCAGATGGCAATAAATTTGGAGTGAGCCCTTCATTTGGGGTGGTAGTTACAGGAAATATCTACGTTGATCCTGCGGTTACGCGCTTGGACGGCTATTATTATGCACAGGGACGAACCTTGACGGGTGGGACTATTAATACCTGCTCCGCCCAGGTAACCCCACCAGTCACCGCTGGAACCAACATTAAAACATTGAGTCGTGGCTACAAGGTGGATGGGGTTGCAGATTTACAGATCCCGCCTACAGCTGGGTATAGTGTTACTCAATGCAGTAACAACCTGAGAGTTAACGGCATCATGTTTGGGCGGTCTTTCCGCTTCAACCGAGTGCCTAAGAGCGCTCCCGATCAACCATCAATTAAGTCAGAGGAAATTGTTTTCTCAAATCGCTTAATTCTAGCAACGCCACCCGCATTTAGCGATCTCGCGGCCCAATATGTGCGCACTAACTATCAGGGCGAACGACAGCCTCGGTTCTAGAAGGGAAGTAGTATAAAAGCCTTTGCAAGCGTAAGCGCTATTGCTATACTGAAGTCAAATGGGGCTATTCAAACAAGAAGTTGAATATTTCGGTATTGATATTGGTTCGGGCGGTATACGACTGGTCCAGCTTAAGAAGGCTGGCCAAAAACCCGCACTTGTAACTTATGGTCATATCGAGCTGCGCACAGGTTTGACCACAAGCGATTCGCCTTCGGATATTGCAGAGGTTGCCGCCGCGGTTAAACAGTTGGTCAAAGACGCTCAAGTTAGCACTAAGTATGTAATAGCTGGAGTTCCATCCTCGAAAGTTTTTTCTAGTGTTATTACTACACCAAAGCTTAATCACTCTGAGCTAGCTAAGGCGATCCAGTTGCAGGCTGATCAGTACATCCCAATGGACTATAAGGATATTAAGATCGATTGGGTGGTTATCGGCCCTGGTAAGAGCGAGCAAGAGCAAGAGGTTTTACTAGTAGCTGCTCCAAATACGGTGACTGAAAAATACGTTAGTATTTTTCAACAAGCTGGACTTGAGTTAATGGCCCTAGAGCCCAACGCTGTTGCCCTGGCTAGGGCTGTGGTGCAGCCAAGTGATCTGGCGGTGCTAGTACTGGATATTGGTAGTATCGCAACGGATATTACGATAGTCCACTCAAATCTACCCAAACTACTTCGCTCAGTAAACGTAGGAGGCACAACCTTTATCAAGTCGGTTGGGCAAAATTTAGGCTTGGATGAAGCTCAGGCCGACCAGTTTACTAAGAAGTTTGGGCTGACGCAAACCAAACTAGAGGGCCAGGTTTATAAGTCGATTAAGCCCAGTCTTGACCAGCTTGTCTCCGAAATTGATAAGTCAATTAAGTTCTTTCTTGGTCAGTATCCAGATGTAAAATTAGAGAAAATCGTTCTTAGCGGAGGTGCAACCGCCCTACCGGAACTACCGACCTATTTGTCGACTGCTACCGGGTTGAGTGTTGAGATCGGCAACGCTTGGATTAAGATTGGGTATCAAGCTCAGTTGCAGGATACGCTTATGGGTATTTCTACGCAGTACGGCGTGGCGGCGGGCTTAGCAGAAAGGGACATGTTGGGATGAGCGCTCGAATTAACCTTGCTCCAGAGGTTTATCAAAAACACCAAAGCGACAAGCGCAACAAGCGAATTGCAGCTTCGGTTGCAACCATAACCAGTATCGCTGTTGGCGGTTTCGTTTTAGTCATGCTGCTAATCCTTGGCGCCCAAAAGGGGGCTATTGCACTAGCCTCGAATGACATTAAGTCTAAGCAAAATGAAATTAACAATATTCCCGATCTTAAGAAAGCGGTTACCGCTCAGTATCACCTTAACAGCTGGGAGGAATTGGTTAGCAAGAAGGTTCGCATTAGCCGCTTCTTTGCCATATTAGAGGAGTTTCAACCACAGGGAATTCGCATTGCGCAGATTGAACTTTCTGGCACAACCCTGCTAAAAATTAACGGCGAATCAAGGAATTATGCCTTGGTTGATAAGATGGTTAAGGCTTTTGAGGCGGCAAATATTGAAATTGGGCCGAATGCTTCAAGCACAAACAACCCACTATTCACTCAGGTAACTGTAAATTCTGCCTCAGAGGAAGACGGCAAAATTAGCTTTGAGCTAACTGCTCAGTTAGCGGAAGAGGTGACCAATGGCAACTAAGCAAGCGCAAGCTAAAACCGCTAAGCATATTGAATCCAGGAAAGAGCTTTCAGTGACTAATTACATAATGGCGATGGCAGCTATTACTATATTGGTGATTTTTGCTGGTGGCTACTTTGGCTACGTTATGGTTAAGGAGAATATTCGTAACGGGCAGGTTTTAGTGGGTAAATTGAAGGCTCAGTCAGAAATTGGTAAAAAGTTAGAAAATGCTCATTCCCTAGTTGATAACTACGGCAGAATGAGCAGCCAAGACAAAGATTTAATCGAGGCTGCGCTTCCCGACAGTCCTGACTTCACTCAGCTAATGAGCTTAATGGAGACCGCTAACACTAGCGCGGGTACCAGGATGAAATCAATAACCAACATCTTAACCGATGCGAGTACAACCGGTTCAAGTGCAGCCGCTTCAGCTCAGCCGGCAGTAGCAACGACTCAGGATAGTAGTGGTCAGCAGTCGGCAAATAATGCTCCCCAGTCGGTTAAGGCGGCAGCCGTAATTGAGGGTAACTACTCACAATTTACTCAGTACTTCCGCAATCTTGAGCTGTCGGTGCGCCCGATCAGGGTCCAGTCGTTCAACCTAAAAGGCAACAGCGGTTCCCTCAAGGGAGATATCACGCTCGAGACTTTCTATCAGGGCGAGGCCGACTACAGTGATAAAGAGAAGGTGGTGCAATAATGAAGACCAAACAAATTATTCAGCTCTTTGTTGCGATTGCCATACTGTTTGTGGCCGGCCTGCTTATTTTCACTCAACTTACACCTAAAAAGGGAGCCGCAGCAAACAAGGGGATGACTTACGAGGTTATTACCATGATTGAGTCGGACTACAGCAGTAGTGCAATGAGTAAGTTAAAAGATGCTAATGAGGCTAAGAACTTTTATGCCAAGCCAGATCTGAAGAATGGCGTTGGTAACCGGTCGCCATTTGGCGGACTGTAGTATCGGGGGCGGAAATGCTTTCGGCTAAAACCCAGCAAAACTTAGAAGAGCTGCTGCTTGAACGCAACGTGCTAACTTCGAAGCAGCTCGATGATTTTAAACTTCAGGCAATTCAAGATAATGAGCCCCTCTTGGCTGTTATTCAGAAAGCCGGCATCATTGACGAGGAGACCATGGTTCGATACCAGGCCATGGCGAACGGCTTGCAGTACGTTAACCTGGCTGGAGTTGTAGTTTCCGCTGATGTCCTCAATCGGCTTAATCGCGAAGTAGCAGAGGGCTACCACAGCGTGCCGTTTGGGCGCGTGCAGGGTCGCTTAGCGGTGGCTATGCTGGACCCGACCAACATCCAGGCAGTCGACTTCCTTAGCCGCAAGGTTGGCGAGCAGATTGTGACCTTTATGGCCTCGCAAGCCAGCATTGATGCGGTGTTGCTGCAGTACAGTGCCGAAATCTCGGGTGACATCAAAAAGGCGATTCAAACCGTTGATGCTGAAAACCTGGCTGACGCTAAGAGAGAGGGAACAACTTCGATTCAAACCTTGGTACAAGATGCGCCAATCAGTCGCGCGCTTAGTACTATTTTGGAATACGCCGTTAACAGCCGGGCCTCCGATATTCACATTGAGCCACGCGAAAAAGATCTGCGTATTCGCTTTCGCATCGATGGCGTACTGCAAGAGACAATGAAGCTACCCAAGAGCATTGAGCCGGCCCTAATTTCGCGCATTAAGATTCTGTCTAATCTCAAAATCGATGAACATCGCATTCCGCAAGACGGTAGTTTTCAGGTTCATGCTGGCAAAAAGTTTGTTGACTTGCGTATTGCTATTGCCCCAATCACCTTTGGCGAGCAGGTGGTTATCCGACTGCTCGATAAGGACAACACACTGTTGACCTTGGAAAACCTTGGTTTTTCTGGAATTGCTTATCAGCGAATCAAGGAGGGTATTCACAAGCCACACGGCATGGTCTTAGCCACCGGACCGACCGGTTCCGGTAAGTCGACCACACTGTATGCCTCAATCATGGAAATTAAGGACGTTAAGGTTAATATTGTCACTCTTGAAGACCCGGTTGAATACAAAATGGATGGAATCAACCAGATTCAGGTTAATTCCGATGTAGGGCTGACCTTTGCCAGCGGACTGCGTTCAATCCTGCGCCAGGACCCTAACGTGGTGATGGTGGGGGAGATTCGCGACGGCGAGACCGCCAACTTGGCGGTTCAGGCGGCTTTGACCGGCCACATCGTGCTGTCGACCATTCACACCAACAGCGCCGCCGGAGTGCTGCCGCGTCTGCTCGACATGAAGGTGGAGCCATTCCTGGTGGGTTCAACCGTTAACACCGTGATTGGCCAGCGTTTGGTGCGGCGGGTGTGCCCGACCTGCAAGAAAGAGCGCAAAGCCACCCAGGCCGAAGCCGAGTCGATCAACAAGACCTTGTCGGCTATTATCGAGCGGGTAAAGAAGGATCCCGATCAAGCCAAAAAAGATATTGGCTATGATGTCTTGCCCTCTCCCGGTCAAAACGCTTATACTTTATTTGAGGGCCAAGGATGCAAGGACTGTAAAGACGGCTACAAAGGTCGAGTCGGTATCTACGAGGTCTTTGCCATGACGCCAGAGATGGAGAAGCTGCTTACCAGCCAGGCAACTACCACTCAGGTGCAGAACCTGGCTCAGGAGCAGGGCATGGTCACAATGAAGCAAGATGGCTACCTTAAGGTGCTCAACGGTGTTACCACGCTGAGCGAGGTAGCGCGGGTGGCATCGGACTTCTAAAAGGAATCATATGGAAAAACGAACTCCCAAAATCGAACTGTTACTCGAAGAGGTGGTCAAGCATGACGCCTCCGACCTGCACATTCAAGTCGGTCTAGCGCCAATGCTGCGCATCGATGGGGCGCTTAAACCGGTTGATGATACGCCGGTACTTGATGACAACGACACCGCCAAGATTGTTGATTCGATCATGGATGATGATCAAAAGCAGATTTTTGAAAAAGACAAAGAGGTCGACTTTAGCTTTAGTTTTGGCGACTATGGTCGTTTTCGCGTCAACGCTTTCCACGAAAAGGGGAATGTCGCGGCGGCGATGCGCTTAATTCCAACCAAGATTCGTACTCTCGAGGAGCTGGGTATGCCAAAGGTGGTTAGCACCTTCGCCAACTATCCCCGAGGTTTGGTGTTGGTAACTGGTCCGACCGGTTCGGGTAAGTCGACCACGCTGGCGGCAATTGTTGACCAGATTAACAGCAACACCTCAAAGCACATTATTACCATTGAGGATCCAATCGAGTATGCTCATCATTCCAAGAAGTCGATTGTGGTCCAGCGTGAGATTCACTACGATACCTACTCGTTTGGCGCCGCCCTGCGCTCAAGCCTGCGCCAAGACCCCGATGTGGTACTGGTTGGTGAGATGCGCGACCTCGAGACCATCAGCGCGGCTATTACCCTAGCTGAGACCGGTCACTTGGTGCTGGCGACCCTGCATACCAACAGCGCCGCCCAGTCGGTTGACCGTATGATCGATGTGTTTCCACCTCATCAGCAGCAGCAGATTCGAGTTCAGGTTGCCGGCATGCTGCAGGCGATTTGCTCACAGCGCCTGGTCCCGACCATTGGCGGGGGTCGTATTGCTGCCTCCGAAATCTTTGTGGTTACCCCGGCCGCTCGCAACATTATTCGTGAAGGCAAGACCCATCAGCTGGAATCGGTGATTCAAACCGGCGGCAAAGAGGGGATGCAGGCTATGGATGCCACCTTGGTCAAGCTGATTCACGAAGGCAAGATCACCTATGATGAGGCCAAGAACTTTGCTGTTGATATGCAAGAGCTTGACCGCCTAATGAAGGCTTAAGACGTGATTACCTACGTTTATACCGCAAAAAATCGCCAAACGGGAGAGGTTGTTAAGGCGAATGTTAAAGCCGAAAGTACCCAGGCTGCCGCTAAGCTATTGGCGGAAAGGGGATTGTTTGCGGTCAGTATTGTACCTGAGGATAAAAGCAACATATTATCGCGCTTAGGTTTCGGTGGGAGGATAACTCTTAAAGACAGAGTCATTTTTACGCGCCAGCTCTCAACCCTGATTAATGCTGGGCTACCGCTAACTCGCGCCTTACGTTCAGCCGAAGAGCAGCTGTCAAATAAAAAGTTTAAAAGCGTTATAGCTGAGGTTATAGCTTCGGTAGAAGGGGGATCCACACTATCCGATGCTTTTTCAAAACACCCAAAAGTCTTTAATGAAATTTATATTGCCCTAGTAGCTGCCGGCGAAACATCTGGTACCCTCGATAAGGCTCTACTACGTTTGGCTAATCAGCAGGAAAAAGATGCTGCAATCATTTCAAAGATTCGTAGCGCCCTAGTCTATCCGGTTATCGTATTGGTGGTAATTGGTTTGGTGGTAGGGTTTATGTTGGTTACGGTTGTGCCTCAAGTACAAAAACTTTACAAAGACCTGCATAAAGACCTGCCTATTTATACGCAGCTTCTGGTTTGGGGTAAAGACTTTCTATTAGGGTATTGGTGGGCGGCCCTTATTGCGCTCGGCATTTTAGGCTATCTTGGGTCAAAGGTTTTGGCTACAGAAAGGGTTAGGTTGGAGCTTGATAGGATGAGGTTAAAAATACCGGTTTTTGGAGTGTTGTTTCAAAAGGTTTACATGGCACGCTTTAGTCGAACAATGAACACCTTGCTTGCAAGCGGAATACCAATGCTGCAAGCTATGGAGACGACTCAACGTGCAGTGTCAAACCGAGTAATAGCTTCCGAAATAGGCGAATCGATTAAGGATGTTAGGGGCGGTAAGGAGCTGTCAAAGGCGCTACAGCGTAGGCCGCACTTCCATCCCTTGGTGGCCCAGATGGCTGGTGTAGGAGAGGAGTCAGGGGCTATTGACGATATGCTCGATCGCTGCGCCCGCTATTTCGAGGATGATGTTGATGAGGCCGTTAAAAACCTATCCACCACACTTGAGCCGGTTATGATGGTGGTTCTGGGTGTAATAGTTGCTTTGGTGTTGGTGGCGGTTCTGGGGCCGGTTTATAGCCTGGTCGGCGCCGGAGACATTGGCAGCAGTACCCCTGCTCCAGGCGGCAACTAGTCAAGCCAAACCAACAAAAAGCTTGACAAGCATAACCGTATTGATAACATAAGAGTAATTAGTAGTAATTTTGCTATCACTAAGGAGGTGAATAAAATAATGGTAAAAGCAAATAAACAAGGTTTCACATTGATCGAAATCGTCATCGTACTGGCGATTGCGGCCTTAGTGCTGGCAGGTATTCTGATTGCGGTTGGTGGTGCACAGCAATCACGCCGCGACGAAGAACGGCGCGCCGCAGTTGGCCGATTTGTATCTCAGCTTGAGCAGTCTGCCGCAAATGCTAACGGTAACTATCCAGCAAACGGTAGTATTCCAAACGGATTTACTGATGTTGATCCAACCACCGGTGCAGCCTATACGGGTCAAGTCGCTGTACCAACCGCTACCGGTCAGATTCAATATCTAACCGCTAACGTTTGTAACGCAGCTGGTACTGCCGCTCAGGCTGCCGCTGGCCAGAACCGACGATACGCTGTTGTAACTCGCCTCGAAAGTGGTGTGAACTACTGCCAAGACAACCAGTAGTAAACAACTTACGTATTTTTTCTAAAAACCGCCTTCGGGCGGTTTTTAGTATACAATATTGTTATGCTTTTAATAACGATAATATGGTTCGCGTGCGGACTCTTTGTTGGGAGTTTCCTAAATGTAGTAGTAGAGCGACTTCACGCAGGAAAAGACTTTGTAAGGGGGCGCTCACAGTGTCCGTACTGCCATAAAAAGCTTGGCGCTATGGAATTAATACCGCTATTCAGTTGGCTTGCCCAATCGGGAAGGTGCAGGGGATGTAAAAAGCCAATTTCACCCCAATATCCATTGTCGGAGTTAACAACAGCTATATTGTTTGCCATATCTTATTTAGCGCTTCATCCTTCCGGTTTACTTGAGTTGGCCCTTTTTGCAATTTGGCTATATATACTTTCAAGCTTTATTATCCTGTCCATCTACGACCTTAAGTGGTATCTGTTGCCGGATAGCGTACTTTTGCCGTTAATCGTACCAGCATTAGTATTGGCTGCCATCCATGCGTACTTAGCTGGCTCCTGGCAGGTATTAATAGGTCCTTTGCTCGCGGGCTTAATATTTGGAGGCTTTTTTTATAGTTTAGCCGCGGTATCCAGAGGTAGGTGGATGGGAGGTGGCGATATTAAGCTAGCATTCATAATGGGATTGATATTAGGCTTGCAGAAAACAGCTCTTGCCATGCTAGTAGCCTTTAATGCTGCTGCCATAGTGGGAGTGTTTCTAATTTTAGTAAAACGCAAAAAAAGGGCTGACCATATACCTTTTGGACCTTTTTTGATGGCTGGGACCACGGTGGCTTATTTGTGGGGCGGCGACATTATCCACTGGTATGTAAATTCAGCAGGATTATACCTGTTGGTAACATAACGGTTATGCTACAATCAAGCTATGACGGGACAGGGCAGGAGAGGGTTTACCTTAATTGAAGTCACCATTGTTATGGCGATTTCGGCTTTACTCATTGCGGCTGTAATTGCCGGTATTGGCAGTGTTCGTGATGGAAATGCTTCTATGGCGGAGGTGGATCAGCTAAAAAATAAAATAGAAGGTGTTCGCGCAGAGGCAATTAGCAGCGTAACCTCGACAGGAACCGGCCAATCTACTAGTACCGTATTTGGCAAGATTCTTGAGTTTGATCCCGCCACACCAAATCAAATTAGAGTGTCGGCTCTCATTGCTGCCGATAACGACCCAACAGCGCAGCTGTCTAGATGCGAAGAGGCGCCATTGAGCATTAGCCAGGGGATGCAGTATTCCGGTACCCAGCGCCAGGCCATTATTTTTACACGCCAGCCAGATAGAATATTTACTGTACAGGGCAATTATCCTGACACCTCATCAACCTGCCCTCAAACAGCCTACACCAATTCCGCCCTCGAAACCGGCCAAAGTGGCCCCCCGCCTCCTCCTACTCCACCCGGGCCTCCCGCCGAGGGCGCTCCTCCGCCAACAACAACTCCGACGCCGCCTGCCGGAACACGTGTGCCCCTATGGCAGTTGTGGGATAATGTCGTTTCTCACCACTACTACACCGTTGATACGGCCGATCGTGATAGTAAGATTGCCGCCGGATATGTGTTGCAAAACGGCGGCAATCCAATTGGATATCTATACACAACATCGGTCGAAGGTTCGGTGCCGCTGTACAGGTTGTATAATCCGCAAAAAACGGCAACCTACCTCACTAAGGATATTGTTGAGGTCTTTGATTTGGCGTTTGAAGGATGGCAGTCGCAGGGGATCATTGGCTACATCATGCCGGAGGTTTATTCGGGCACAATCCCTCTATACCAGGTTTATTCTTCTACCTATCCGGACTATTTTTACTCACAAGATTACAACGCTATTTTGAGCGCCCTTGCATCTTTTCGCCAGTATTCCGACATTCAAACCGTTGGGTACTTATTGAGTCACCCTACCGGTACTACCTACAACACACCTAAACCCAAAACACTTCCTGCCAGCAGTCAGGTTGTTAGGCCTGGTCCATCCTGGGTTGGCCGGGTGTTGGCATGGCTGGGGGTAGGTCAGGTATATGCAGCTACTTTCACCAACGATATTCTTAATCCAGCTAACTACACTGTCGAGAATCCAAATTTTAACGCGCAAATTCAGATCGACCTGCAGTTCACTGGTGATACCGGGGGAAGAACTGGAAGGATACAGGTTAATCCACAAAATAACCAGCTTACTAGGAGTATTACGTTCTGATGCGCTGGCCAAAACTCTCTCACCAACGCGGAGACACCTTAATTGAGGTTGTTCTATCTATTACAATTTTGGGGACATTAATATTTAGTGCGCTTAATGTGGCTAACTTAACTTTCAGGATTGGGGTGGAGGCGAGGGAGCGTACCGAAGCGGTTCAAGCTGCTCAACTTCAGGCTGAGCGGCTAACCGCTTTGCGTGATAGAGAGATGTCTAGACTAAGGGATACTGATCCTTACGCCACAAATCAAAGCCTATTTAATGATCCAGCCTCTGTATTTAGTGGTTTGGTTAATGTAAGGACGGGTGCAGCCTACTATGTTGATCAGAATCTTAACTTGCGTAGCGGCACCTGCCCTCCCGCAGATTGTGGGAATTATAATGTTTCAATTAGTTCAACCGTCGCCCGCAGCCCATATGTGGTGGCTAGTTTAAACAATCCAGATGTGCGTTTACGTGCGTCGGTGCGTGCTAACTGGCAAAGCATTGTTTCTGATGGGGCGGGGGCTTCGATCAACGATACCATAAGCTTTCCGGTTGAGTTGGCCGATCGTCGCGGTAACACTCTGGCCGACTGTACTGCTAAGAGAGGGGCTTACGACCCGGAGAATAAGCGCTGTGCTTATGTTGCGGCTGAGCTTCCCGAGCCTGAGCCTTATGTGGCTGAGCGGATACCGTTATACCAGCTGTGGAACAATGTTACTTCAGACCACTACTATACCACCAGTACCTCAAATCGGGATGTTGCAATATCTTCGGCAGGGTATGTCTTACAGACTGGGTATAATGCCGAAGGAATCGCTGGGTATGTCTACTTGTACCCCGAACCCGGTACATCACCTTTGATTCAGATGTATTCAGGTGCGCGCAACGATCACGCATATGTTGTTGGCGATAGTGAAGCCAATACTTTAAGAGATAGTTATGGGTACACCCGAGAGGGTGTTCTAGGATACATACCGACGACCAATGTTGCCGGTAGTGTACCGTTTTACCGCATGTACTCTTCAGCCTATCCTGACCATTTCTACTCTCGCTTTACCGCCGAACTTGATGGCGCGCGGGCAAGCTTCCGCGGCTACGTGAATGGGGGCATTAGTCCCGCCCTATTCCCGTATCGACTTGGCTATGTATTTACGAGTGATAATTGATCATGAGAGTTATTAAAGCCCAGCTAAAAAAACAAGGTGGATTTACTTTTATCGAGCTAATTATAGCGATGGCGCTTTTTAGCTTTGTATTGGTAATTATTTCTGGCACAATCTTGCAGCTATATAAAATTTACCAGGCTACAGTCGGTATTCGTAATACTCAGCAGACTGCCCGCTTGGTGGTTGAGGAGTTGGCTCGGGAGAGCAGGGGTGCAGCTGCATTAACGGTTGTTAATGGACCCGCTGGCTATGGGCAGACAACGGCATCTAGCGGCACGGTTAGTACACAGCATGATGTTGTTTGTTTTTACACTTCTGACGATAGGGAGCAAGGGGTGATGTTTTACACCTTGAGTACAGGTCAGAATCAACAGGAGATATGGAAGCAGAGCTTGGGTAAAAATGATTCATGTCAACGTCCAGCTTCTAGCTCGGGTGAGCGAATTGCCAACGCTGATAACGTATCGTTTCTTCGTTTTCAAGTGGTAGCAACCGGTTCGGATTTGGTTACCTTTAGGATGACAGTTGCTTCAACAAACGCCCTGCAGCCCGCCGACCTAGACCCCTCCACGGTTGACCCAAATAATGTTATCTGTAGAGGAGTGTTTGCGGCACAATGGTGCTCGATTACTAATGTGTCTACGAGTATAGCGTTGAGGGGGGTAAATCGGTGATTTTACTTAATGATGCTCTAAAAAGTCAGCGAGGAGGAGCTTCTCTAGTGGCGGTTGCGATTACCGGCACGATCATGGCTCTTTTAATAGTTTCACTGGCTCGTTTAATGACGGGCGAGCTTAGACATTCAAGTGACCTGGAGAGTGGTATAAAGAGCTATTACGCTGCCGAAAGTGGTGCAGACCTAGCTACCCTCTACATTAAAAATTATATGCGCGATCCTAACCCAAATATTAAGCTTACCGGCTTAAACCAGGGTTGTCAGCCAGGCAGCGGAGAGAGTTCGGACTTAACTGGAAGCGACCCTTTCCTAAGTGCTTCGGCTTTTGGTCTAAGCGATGTAACCTGCCTAAGTGTCCGATCTGTTAATTTTAACAGCCCGACTGATCTTAAGAAGAACCAGACGCTCGAGCTAGATCTTACTGGTTTAAACTATAGCCACATTGATGTTTACTGGGGTTTGAAAACCACTAGCAACGATCCCACCAACACGCCTCGTTCCGAAGATCCAAAGCTGGAAGCGACATTAACTAATTTCAATATTAATGCAGATAACCCAACTACGACCGGTATAGGCGGGGCGATATTAGACCCCAGCATTAATTGTGCGGCTAGGGCGGAAGATCCGTGTGTGGCTCGAGCCATGTTCTATACGTTGTACCCGCTTGATTCAAGTCTGCCGGAGCCCGACACCGACGCATTAACCTTTGGTGTCCAGCGCTTAGGGGGCGAAAACAAGGCTTCTTTCAATCTGCCTAATGCGACCAAAATTGCTCACATTAGCGCATCGGATATAGGCTTAGCTCAACCATACAACTCTGTTTTGAGGCTGACTGCTCGCGAAAAAGACGCAAGAGTATTCGTAAGAGTGTTTAATGGCTCCACTGAACTAAATGCCATTCCAATGCCAGATGCAGTAGCCGATATTACTGCTAGAGTTGGATCGTCACTCCGCCGGGTGGAGGTCAGAGTGCCGGTTAAATCTAGCCCCTTAGATTCTGCCAATGTACTGTACTCTGATGGCCCGATCTGCAAAGATCAAGAGGTATTGTCTATTCCAGGGACCTTTGAGCAGGCCTTTGAAAATATTTGCCCGATCAACTAGCCTCGTCCGCAAGCTAAACTAATCCCGGCAAGCTAATCCCGCCCATCAAACTAGCGCTTTCGGTGGAACTTTTCGTGAACCTTTTTGAGCTGGGGGTCGGTGAGGTGAGTGTAGATTTGGGTGGTTGAGACGTTGGCGTGGCCCAGTAACCCTTGAACACTACGCAGATCGGCTCCGTTGCTCAACAGATCGGTGGCAAAGGAGTGCCGCAGGGTGTGAGGCGTAACGTGTTTGGTGATGCCGGCCAGCCGCGCGTATCGGCCAACCAGCCGCTGCACGCTGCGAGCGGTCAGCCGGGTATAGGCGCCGTCGTCCAGCCCGTCTTTGCTGCCGGAGTAATGAATAAACAGGGGCTTAAAGTTGTCTTTACGACTGTGGAGGTACTGATCGAGCCACTCGGCGGCGGTGGGGGAGATAAAGATCAACCGATCCTTTTGGCCCTTACCGCGAATGCTAAACTCCAGTCGCTTTAAATTAATGTGGTCGCGGTTGAGCGACACCAGTTCACTTACGCGTAATCCGCCACTAAACAGCAGCTCAATAATGGCGCGGTCACGCAGGCCGACCGGGGTCGAAACATCGATGGCGCCCACTAGGCGCTCGAGCTCGTCGGTATCTAAAAAGGTTACCTGCGGCCGTTGAACGGTGGCCAGCTCAATCTTGTCGCTGGTTAAGGCCGGAATGTCGCGCTTAGCCAGGTACTTTAAAAAACTACGTAAGGCTATCAAGTGATAATTCTGGGTGGTTTTACTAATTGACTCGCCACCATTATCGGTTAGGCGATTGAGCCACAGCCGCCACTTGCGCACCAGCTCGGCATCAAGTTTATCGATTGAAATATCACCGGCAAACTCAACCAATCGCTGTAGGTAGCGGTCGTAGTTGGCCACCGTTTTTTGAGAGCGGTTTTGCTCAATCTCCATATGCTCTAAAAAGTCGGTAATGAGGTCGCGTAAGCCCATGTCTTTATTGTACCAGCCAGAACTGGATTACTGGTGTTTATGGTTACGCTTTGGTAGGATCGGTAAGAAGAGTCAATGTGGAGGAGAGTAGGTTGAGCGGTCAAAGCGCCAATAGATTTTGGCAGACGGATTTTAAGCGAATTACACCTCAGGCGCTAACGCCTCAAAAGCTCAGCGCTCCTGATTTGCTGATCGTGTTTGGCCTGTTGCTGGCTTTTGTCCCCTGGATGGCCGGGGGTCGTGACGCCCTGGCAATGCTAATTAGCGCCGCCGGATTGGCGGTGGCTGGGATGCTAGCCCTACGCCGCTACAGCTTAAACGGGGTATCGAGTCCGGTTTTAGCGATTTCAATCGGGGTGTGGTTGAGTTGGGGAGCGCTGTCGCAGCTGTGGTCGGTAAACCGGTACCAGAGCCAGTTGTGGTTGATGATGATGCTGCTAGCGGCGCTGGCAGCCATAATTACGGTGGTTCAGCCCCGATTAAATCGCCAGTGGCTAATTGGGGGTTACCTAATTATGGCGACCATCATGGTTTTGGCGGGCCTGTATATGTACTTAACCGGCGACTACGACCGCTTTACCAGCACCTTTTACTGGGCCAACCCAGCGGCCGCCTATTTGCTGCCGGCGGTGCTGCTAGCAACCTGGTGGGGCGTGCGCTACCGCTGGTGGTGGATGATGGTGGTCGCGCTAATTACCGCTACCGGCTTTTGGTTAACCGACTCACGGGGCGCTACCTTAACCTTGGCGCTCGTGGCAGGCCTGAGCTTTGCAGCCAGTCAAAGGGTGCGTCAGCGGTGGAAGGGCATACTGCTGGTGGCGGTGCTGAGTTTTGCGGCTGCCTGGGGCGTAACGCTACTAAAAAGCAACCATCAGGCGGTTCAGCCGGGCTCACGTTATGTCGAGGCGGCGCAGGGTGAATCTACCAGTGGCAAAGACCGACTGAGCTACCTGTCGGATAGTCTGGCAATTTGGTGGGATCATCCGCTCGCCGGTACCGGCGCCGGTACCTTTGCTACGGTTCACCCGCAGTATCAAACCAGCGCTACTAATGCCAGTACCGATCCGCATAATATTTATGTTCAAGCTTTGGCCGAGCAGGGGATTGTGGGGGCCTGTTTGCTGGCTTGGGTGCTCTTGCTTATAATTGCCGGGGTGATCAACGGCGTTAGTCGCCACCCACAGTGCGCGCCTCTGGCTTTGGCCGCTGGCGCCCTGTTGATTCACTTTGGCCTCGATATTAACGGGCGCTATCCGGCGCTGTTGGTACTGGTTGCAGTTCTGTTGGCCCTGGTTTATCAACCTTTGATTCGCAGTGACGCGCCGCGGCATGCTCGGCCAACCATAATGCTGCTGTTAGCCCTAACGCTTGGTCTTGTCAGCGCTAACTATTTAAGCGTTCATGCCCGCCAAAATGCCGAGATTCACAACGATAATGGCGACTTCGATTTGGCCGCTCAAGCCAACCAGCAGTCGCATCAAATTGTTATTCACGACCCCGATTCGTGGAACGCCGAAGGAATCGACTATTTTGTGTTGGCCTCAATCAACAACGACCGTCAGGCCAATCTAGCCAAGGCGCGCGATCTGGCTAATCAAGCAATACAGCGTGATCCACTTGATGCCCAACACTACTTTTTGCTAGGTCGAGTTGAGCGACTGGCCGGCAACCCGCAGGCCGCTAAGCAGGCCTTTGAGCGCACTTTGCAGCTCGACCGCTACAACCACGCCGAGTACTATGCTGATCTGGTGGCGTTGCAGCTATCGCAGGGCGACCTGGACGGCGCGCGACAAACCGTCGATACCGCCCTTACCATCTTTACCGATCAGGTAATTGCCAATCGCAGCGCCGATACTCGCCTGAAACCGGCGGTTGAGCAGTTGCGTATGTTCAAGGATCAGATCCAACAACAAACTCAGTCACAACTACCGTCGTCATAAGGTATAATAGTCGCTATGCAACTATGGAACGTGATTCAGGCATTCATTTTAGGCTGTGTACAGGGCCTGACCGAGTTTATACCGGTGTCCAGCTCCGGACATTTGATAATTGTTGGTCACTTACTCAACTTTCCGTACAGTAGTTTAGGTTTTGATATCGCCTTAGACATTGGTACGCTAGCTGCCCTGCTGATCTTTTTCCGCCATGACATTAAGGAGCTGCTGATTGGGCTGGTTAAAAAAACCGACCATACCCGTTTGTCGTGGATGATGGCGGCAGCAACTGTACCGGCGGTGTTGGCCGGTGTGCTGCTGCAGCCAATCGTCGAAACCACCCTGCGCTCAACCCAGATTGTGGCCGCTAACTTAATTTTGGTGGCCTTTGTGATGTTGGCCGCCGACCGCTTTGCTAAGCGTAAGCTAGAGCTAACCGACATGAGTTTTGGGCGGGCTATCTCAATTGGGTGCGCACAGGCGATCGCTTTAATTCCAGGCGTTTCTCGCTCCGGCATCACCATCAGCGCCGGGTTGTTTGCCGGATTGACCGGCCCCGCCGCCACCCGTTTTTCGTTTTTACTATCGGCTCCGGTTATCTTTGGCGCCACCGCCAAGGTTATGCTCAAGCCAGAGAATATGCATCAGCTTTTATCTGAGCCGGTGATTTATGCTGCCGGCATTTTAGGAGCTTTTATTAGTGGCTACTTTGCCATTCGGTTTATGCTGCGCTATCTGGCCAAGCATGGTCTAGCGCTGTTTGCTTACTACCGCATCGCGGTGGGCGTATTGCTATTAATGCTCGGAATTCAGTAAACTCACCCCATGAACCATCAAATTACGACATTAAAAAACGGCTTGAGAGTGGTTAGTGTAACCATGCCTCAGGCTTATAGTGCAACCGTGTCGGTGACGACCGGGGTCGGTAGTCGCTACGAGCAGTTCAAGACCAACGGTGGGGTGTCGCACTTTTTAGAGCATCTCTTTTTTAAGGGCACCAAAAAGCGACCCAGTACCAAGATTATTAGCGAGCAAGTTGATGCGGTGGGTGGTTACGCCAACGCCTACACTAGCAATGAGCTAACCAACTTTTACATTAAGGTGCCGTACCAGCAGGTGCAGTTAGCCATGGATATTTTGGCCGACATGATGCGCAACTCGCTGTTTGATGCCAGCGAAATCGATCGTGAGCGAGGGGTGGTACTCGAGGAGATGAATGTTTACCGCGACGATCCAGCCAGCCACGTGCACAGCTTAACGCCACATCTGTTATGGCCGGGGCATCCATTAGCCGAGGAGATAATTGGTAGCGAAAAGGTGATCAAGCGGGTTAAGCGTGATGAAATCATTGCTCACCGCGATACTTTTTATCGACCGGGCAACATGGTGGTGGCCGCGGCCGGCCGGGTTGATCACGATAAGCTGGTGGCCATGGCCGAGCAGCTGTACGGCGATATGACCGACCAGCCGGCTCCAGTCTCGCCCAAGGTTGAGCAGATTTTAACCGGTAACCGTACCAAAACCCTGGCCCAAGATACCGCTCAAACCCATTTGGCTATAAGCACGGTCGGCTATCCGTATCGTCACCCCAAGGAGGCGGCTAGCCGTTTAATGGCGGCCATTCTCGGTCGCGGCTTAAGTTCACGCCTGTTTTTAAATGTGCGTGAGCGCAAGGGCTTGGCCTACCGAGTGAACGCCGGCTTAGAGACCTTTACCGACACCGCCGCCTTTGAGGTGTACGCCGGCGTTGGTCACGACAAGGTGCCCGAAGCCATCGCCGCTATTTGCGAAGAGCTGCGGACGATTATTGCTCAGCCGGTACCAGAGGGGGAGCTGAATAAGGCCAAGAACCAGATTCGTGGTGGACTGCAAATGGCCATGGAAAACAACAGCGCCGTGGTTGATCGGCTATCAACCCAGCTGACATTACTGGGGAGTATTCGTAGTGTCGAAGAGACCCTGGCCGAGCTAGATGCGGTTACCGCCGCCGAAATTCAGCGAGTGGCGGCTGAGATGCTGGCACCAGATCGTTTGCGACTGGGCATTATCTCGCCTGATCCAGCTCCCGCGGTTAAGGCCTTTCGCGCCGCTACCGGTACCAGATCATAGAAATTAGATAACCTGACAGGAGAAACATTATGGAACGAACCTTAATTATTTTTAAGCCGGATGCGGTTCAGCGCGGCATTGTCGGCGAGGTTTTAACTCGGTTTGAGCGCGCCGGCCTCAAGATTGTCGGCATGAAGATGCTCAACCCCGATCGTGAGCATTATCATCATCACTACGAAACCATTGGCACCATGGTTAGCCGACATGGTCAGGAAATATTTGATAACACCGTTGATATGATGCAGGCCGGTCCGGTTATCGCGGCGGTGCTCGAAGGTATTGAGTCGGTGGAACTGGTCCGCAAGATGGTTGGTAGTACCGAGCCAAAGGGGGCTGCACCAGGTACTATCCGCGGCGACTATGCTCACATGAGTTACGGTCACGGTGATGGCGAGGGGATTGGGATCGTTAACATCCTGCATGCTTCAGGCGACCCTAAAGAGGCTAAGGAAGAGATTGCCCATTGGTTTAGCGAGGCTGAGCTGTTTGAGTATGAGGCCCCGCACGAGGCCTTTACCCAACGCCGCAAGAAGCACACTCAGAATTAACTTCTTAAGAAAGTTTAAGCGGATTTACGAGCTGTAGTCCCTCGATATGGCGAAAATCATCGGTGTTTGCGGTCCACAGCGGCAGATTATTCACCTGGGCTGATGCCGCTACTATGGCATCGCCAAGGCTCATTGGCTTAGCCTGTCGTAAGCGAATAGCCGTCTCAACTACCGGCTGAGATAGCTCGATTCCGTATGATTCATCAAAAAGCGACTGGAGCAGGAGCAGCTCGTTTGCTGGGATGGCGCCATATCCCAACGCCTCAATTTCGGTAATGCTCGAGTGGGCAATATCTGTTTTAGCAATCAGCTTAGGGTCAAGCGTTCCATTGGCAAGGTAGATAAATACGTTGGTATCAAGCAGGATCATGCGTCCTACTTTCTGCCGGGAAGTTTGCGATCAGCCCGAGCAGCTTTTTGCCATGCAACCGGGTCGGAAATAGTGCTATAGGCGCCGATGTGTTGAAGCTGTCCAAGCAAGCTTTGAACCCGTTTTCGGTCTTGCTTGACCTGAGGAGATGGCAGTTGAATGGCGGTCTTTTGGCCAAGCTCCAGCTGAGCATCTTCAATATAGCGCTTAGGAACCCGAAGCGCATAGGAATTACCGGTTTTTATTACTGTGACATCGTAAATACTCATAGTAGTTACAATTGTATCTATTTTTAAACAAAAAGTCAAATATTGAAAATCTATCAGAGCAAGATGACGATGTGGGCTGCAGTAACCCTTAAGCTTGCTAGTTGGTTGGTGGCATTTTACTATTACTGCCATGCGCGCTAGTTGTTACTGGCGGCAAGAAATGTAAATGTCGACCAATTAGGTGGCAGAATGAGTGACGAAGCTGAAACTCCCGTTCGCAGACCCCTCGACCTTGATGAGTTGAGCAGGATCGCGAACATGTTGTGGAATGAAGGTCAGTCGATGGAGATCGATCCAGGGAAGATTCTCAACCTGATCGAGATGTCCAAGCAATGGCTTCTGCTTGGGGCTGGAGTCAAAATCATCAACGCATCTGATGTCGCGCAGCTATCCAACAACGAAAAGGCCATCGCCGAAGCGCTAGCGGTGTTCGATGACCCTCCGGACATGTGTCCTCGTGATGTTCGCATGGCGGCGGCGATCTCTGCTGCACTCCGAGTCGCCGGCTTCAAGCACGAAGACGAGCCAGGCGACATCCCAGTTCAATCCTCAGATCCGGAAACGCCGCCCACCAGGAAGCTCCTCATCGATGAGGAGCTGTATCGGAAGCTGACTGCCGCCGGGGACGCCATGGCGCGCTCTCTGAATAGCTCACCTGGTATCGATGTGATGAGGGGACTCGACATCAGGGCGTGGAACGACGCCAAGTCAGCGGTCAATCAGGCTTCCGCCCGCTTCCCGTGATGCTGGGGCTTGTCATAGGTGCTGTTGTCGTCTTGGTGGTGACCGTACCAATGTTGGTATGCGACTTGGCTAGGAACCACCATGAGTGCGAAGTGCCTCACGATGAATCGCTTGTTGACGAGCTCGAGAGCCTGTACCAAGCCATTAAGGCAAGAGCAGCCTCTCGGTAGTTCGCTGACAACGTGGATCGGCTCGAACCTTTCGCCCCGCTCTGGAGTCTAACTCTGGGGCGGGGTTTCGCATTTATAATTCCTGGCGCCCCGAGAGAGATTCGAACTCCCGACGCCCTCCTTAGGACGGAGGCGCTCTATCCACTGAGCTATCGGGGCAGGCAAGTACGTCCAGATTATACCATCTGGCTTGCAGATTAGCCCCTAGGGGCGAAGTAATTATATGGAAGCCAACCTCAACAGTTCGGTTCGAGTTTCGGGCCGCGACTTAAACACTCCAGTTAATCGCGAGGTGGTTGTAACCGCTTCGGGCTGGCAAACCCCGCGCATCTCCATGCACATATGGCGGGCCGACAAAATCACCGCCACTCCCTTAGGTTTGAGCACCGCTTCGAGTTCATCGGCCACCTGTGTGGTGATGCGCTCCTGGTTTTGCAGTCGCTTACTGTGGTGATCCAGGGTGCGAGCCAGCTTAGACAGCCCCACGATTCGTTTGTTGGGCACATAGGCAATTACACCGGTGCCAAAAAAGGGGAGAAGGTGGTGCTCGCATAAGCTGTAAAACCGGATCTGTTTTTGGACGATCATCTCGTCATAGTTTTCGGCGTCAAAGGTAGTAAAATCGATTGGTTTCGGGCTAGTTGCTTGACGAATAAAATCAAGATAGCGAACCGGTGTTTTAACCAGGCCTTCACGCTCAGGATCTTCACCAATATTTTGTAAAAGCTTTTTAATAATATTTTCATCTTTCATTAGGGTAGTCCTTGCATTATTAGGTTGAGGTACCGGAGTCTTTACGACCCCGGTACCGTTATGGCTACTGAACCTGGCGGTAGATAACCGCCTGGCGGGTGCCGCTCTTGGGCGGAAGAGCGCGGTGGAGCGGTCGGTCATCAACCGCGTCGACGTTCAGGCCGGGGGCTCGCATCAAGCACAGGCCACCCGGGTTCGACTCCCACCGGGTGTGCAGGCTGCCGTCGTCATTGAGCAGCTCAAAGTCGCCGCTGCCACCGGTGGTGAACACTGCAATCAGGACCTTGTCGGTCGAAAAGTCGCGGTGCGCACCCAGTGCTTGCGACCCAGCGTGGTAGCGGTGAGCGGCTGCTTCGTTGGGCTTCCATTGCGTGAGGCACAACCGCTTGACGGCCGGCTGAACCAAATCCCGCAGCCGGCCCCCAACAATGTTGATCAGGGGGTGGTTGTCGTCTCCAAGCGGAATCTTGAGGATCTCCATGTCCTCAACCACCGTTTTTGACGGATCCGGCGTCAGCGTGGTGAATTGGTCGTTTGCCACCTCGTCTGCCAGCCCCTGCCACACCGACGGCTTGAGCGCTTGCGGGTAGTAGCTGGCGCCGTGACGCGCCGCCTCGATCACCAGCTGGTCGATCAGGCTGATGAAGTTGCGATCAAAGATCTCAAACATGCTGACTCCTGGTTGTAGGGTACAAAAAAGCTGCCGGTTGGCAGCTCGCGACAGCAAACAAGCACACCAACCTACGACGGATGGTTTGTCCCGCTAAAACTCGACCAAGTTGTGTGACGTTTATTATGTAACATGGTCATCTCCTGCCGAAAGTGTACCATACAAAAACCGAACGCTGTCAACTCAATATTTTTTAACCCTGCTACAATATAAACATGAGCGCTAAAGACACTAAAAACAGCCAACCAAAAGAGTTTCCCGGGCAGCATCCCGGAGAGGAGGTGGTATTGGTGTTTCGGCAGCATCCGGTGGTGCTTCGCCGACAGTTAATTTATGGCATGCTGGCGATACTTGTTGGGATTGGGCCACTGCTAATCTGGCCACTCTCCGATATCGCGTTGTACATCATGATCGGCACACCGTTCCTGGTTTTGGCCTACTGGTTTTATTACTGGATTGGCTGGTATTACAGCGTTTATATTGTGACCAATCGCCGACTTATCGACATTACTCAGCACGGCCTGTTCAACCGCAAGGTTAGTGAGGTTGGCTTCGAAAAAGTACAGTCAATTAACTACCACATTAAGGGTTTGCAGGCGGCCCTGCTTAAGTTTGGCGATATTAACGTTCAAACCTATACCGGAGAGTGGGTTTTGCGTAGCGTGATGCACCCCGAAGAGGTCCACTCCCAGATGATGGAGGTGGCTCATCACATCACCTCGACACCCCCAACGAATTAAGGTAGGATAACTAGTAGCATAAGGAGTTTTGGTTTTGGACGACAGCAAGAAACCGGCTAAGAGGGCAGTTGCGCGTAAGGCGGCTCCTAAAAAGTCATCATCACATAAAGCAACAAAAACTAATGAGTCAAAGGCCGCTCAGCCGGTTGTCGCATCACCCGAAGTTGGTTCAGGGATTGCTTCAAGCGCTACCGTAATGCCGCCAACCGATTCAAACTCTAAAAAATCTAGCTCTTCTAGCAAGCGTAACTGGTTGATTATTGGTGGCACCATTGTAGGCATCATCGCTGTCTTCCTGTTAGTGTTTGGTGTTTTGATCTACAAGTATAAGAGCGACAATCGAGTTGTACAGGTGGTCGCAAACATCGTGCCTTATCCGGCTGAGAAGGTTAATAATACCTGGGTCACCTACGGCACCTACTTGTTTGAGGTTAACTCCATCAAGCACTACTACCAGAGTCAAAGCAGTGAGAGCGGCGGTCAGCAGATTGACTTTACCAGCGAGGACGGCAAGAAGCGCTTAAAGCAGCTCGAAGAGCAGGTTCTTACGCAGTTGCAACAAGAGGCGGTGGTGCGCCAGATTGCTAAGCAGCAAAAGGTGACCGTAACCGAAAAAGAGGTTAAAGAGCAGGTTGATCAAATCACCAAGTCGGCCGGTGGCGAAGATAAGGTTAAGGAAGTCTTAAAGAAGTACTACGGTTGGGATAAGGGTGATTTGCAAAAGAAGATTCGCTTCCAGTTGCTCAAGCAGAAGACCAGCGAAAAGCTACAGGACGACCCAAGCATGAACGCTCAGGCCAAGGCTAAGGCCGAAGAGGCACTTAAGCAGGTGCAGGGTGGCGGTGATTTCGCCGAGCTAGCTAAGAAGTACTCGCAAGATAGCAGTGCGGCCAATGGCGGAGACCTCGGGTTCTTTAGCAAAGGCCAGATGGTGCCAGAGTTCGAAAAAGCGGCCTTTGAGTTGCAGCCGGGTCAGATTTCCGGCCTCGTTAAGACCAAGTACGGTTATCACATTATTAAGGTGACCGAAAAGAAGGACGACCAAGTTCGTGCCTCCCACATCTTGATTAAGGGTGTTGATTTCGACCAGTACGTTGAGGATCAGCTCAAGCAGGCTAAGGTTAATCAGTACATTAAGCCCTAGCTAATTTAGTTAAGATTGAACCTAAAAAGCGCCCATCTGGGCGCTTTTTAGTGTACAGATATAGTACAATCAGATCATGCCAAAGTTACTTAAAGTTCTTATTAATCTAGTCGTGGTTGGGCTGCTAGCCGGGCTGGCCTACGGCCTGTACAGCTATAGTGATGAGATTCAAGACTGGTGGGTTCTGCGTAGCTATCAGCCGCCAGCTAATATCTCGCAGCTGGCTGATCAGGCTTCAATGAATGAGCAGGGGAGGCGACTGTTTTACCGGGCTAACCCCGAAATTACCGCCGATCGCAATCAGTTAGCCGAACGCTGTCGGATCCAAGACGCCAACACCATTGAGCTGGGCTGCTACCTGTCGACCAACAAGATCTACCTGCTTGATGTGCAGCAGGCGGACCTAGCCGATGAGATGCCGGTTACCGCCGCTCATGAGATGCTACATGCTGCCTACGACCGGCTGAGCCGTCAGGAGCGCGACCAACTCAATACCGAGTTGCGCCGGTTTTATTCAACCATTGTCGACCCCAAGCTCAAGGAGCGCTTGGCGGTTTATGCCAAGCTGGATGCCGGCGACCAGCTTAATGAGCTGCACTCTATTTTGGGTACCGAGCGCGCGGTGTTATCGCCGCAGCTAGAACGCTATTACTCCCGTTACTTTAATGACCGCACCGTCGTCGTAGCCGCCAACGACCGCTTTAACCGCACCTTTGATGGTCTGCGCGCCGAAATCGATGCGCTCAACCAAGAGATTGAGGCGACCAGGGCTAAAATGAACGTTCAGCTCGCCCGCGGCCAGGTGATTGCCTACAACGCTCAGGTGCCAGCCATTAACGCTAAAATTAGCACCTATAACGCCAAGGTTGATCAGTACAACCGTTATGCTAGTGCATTGTTGGGTAGAGAGCAGGTCGCTCCGGCTACGCAATAGAACCGCTAGTTAACGACCGAGCGCCTTTTTAATTACGTGTCGGCGGTGCCAAATAAAGTAAATAACTGCCACCGTTATAACCGCTACCACCGCATAGCTTAGCAGTCCAACCGCGTGGGCGATCTTTTGGTACTGGTCCCCGAGCATGTAGCCGGCTACCACCAGCAAGGTAGTCCAAACCAGGGTGCCCAAAAAGGTCGCCACCATGAACGGCACCGGGTGCATCTTGCTCAATCCAGCCGGCAGCGAGATGACGGTGCGGAGGCCAGGTATCATCCGGCAGATAAACACCGCCATAATCGCGTTACGATCAAACCAGGCATCGGCTCGTTCGACATCCTTTTTGCCAATTCCAAACCACTTGCCGTAACGTTCAACCAGGCGATAGATAACCGGATCGGGAACTAGGTGGGCAATCGCGTAAATAACGGTTGAGCCAAGCGTCGCCCCGATCGAAGCAATTAAAATCACTAGAGGCAGCCAGAGCTTGCCGTTGGCAGCTGCAAAACCGGCTAGCGGTAGCACAATCTCAGAGGGGACTAGCGGGAAGACCACCTCAATGATCATTAAAATAACAATGCCGCCGTAACCAAATGAGGCGGTTAAATCTAAAATTGCTTGTTCCATGCGATCTATTATAGCGTAAATGTATCAGCTAAGTGTAAACAAAAAGACCCCCTTACAGCAGGGTCTTTCCTTGCGGTAAGGGGGTTAATGGCTGGGCCGTTTCCTGGTATAAACGGCGTAGCGTTCTCGAGGAAGCGACCAAGTCATACTCAGGCCGTACCACCATATTGGCCCGAGTGTTTCGATGAAGGTTCCTTTTTGAGGCTGTGGCCGCCGCCCGGTTAGGCGGTAAGGAGTCCTATCCCACAGCGTTGGCCCAACGATGTCATGACTGAGGACGACCACGTATCCAGCTTCGGGGTTGGTGACCTCGAGCTTGATCAACCGTCGCTTGGACCTCAGCAGAATCATGTCGCCACCGTTCAGCTTGCGGATGTCTACTCGCCATTTCGGGAGCCACATCCGCGACATCCAGGAGTCTTGCATTCTATCCTTTCGGTCGGGTTGGGATCAGGTGCGGAGAGTTTTCCAGCCAGGTGATCGTACCTTCTGTACCGGGCTTGATTTTGCCGGCATGTACCAGGCAGCGTGGATGCTTGGTACCGTTTGCTTCGACCAGGCTGACTGCAGCTTCATCGCAGATGCCTGCTCCAGCCATACCGACCTCACCTAGGTATGTACAGCGGGGCGGATCCAGCTCAATTGAGGCTTCCATGATCGCTCCTGGTTGGGGGTTTGGTACCTCTGATTATCGGACAACAGAATATCCGATAATATAATAATTATTTAATTAGTTCAACCTTTATTAAATAAAAGTCAGAGCTTGGCCGGTGCGTCCGGCGCGGCCGGTACGGCCAATGCGGTGAATGTAGTCTTCGTAGGTCGCCGGCTGATCAAAGTTAATCACGTGGCTTACCTTTGGAATGTCCAGGCCACGGGCGGCAACATCGGTTGCCACTAATACTGAAACCTGGCCGCTCTTAAAGGCCCGCAGTGACTTCTGACGCTTTGGCTGGGTTTTGTTACCATGAATCGCCTCGGCAGCAATGCCAATCCGAGTTAGGTTATCGGCCAGTCGTTGTACGCCGAACTTGGTCTGTCCAAAAATCAGAACCTTCTCGAAGTCGGGCTGGCGCAGCATCTCTTCCAGAATACGGAACTTATCTTCCTTCGAGCCACCGCGAATGACGTTTTGCTCGACCTGGCTACTGGTGTCGCCGGTGCGAACCGAAACGGTAACCGGATCGGTCATAATCCCGTGAATCAGCTGTTTAATCTCAGGTGTGAGAGTAGCGCTAAAGCATAGCGACTGGCGCTTATCCGGCAGCTGACCGAGTAAAAAGCGAATGTCCTGAATGAAGCCCATATCCAACATGTGGTCGGCTTCGTCCAGTACCACTACGCCAACCTTGTTTAGTGGCAAGTGATTATTGTTAAACAAATCCTTAAGTCGCCCAGGAGTTCCAATGATTACCTGTGGGCGTCGCCTTAACTGAGCAATCTGACGGTGAATGCTTACACCGCCCAGGCACAGCGCCGATTTTAGGTGGGTATGCTTGGCGAACTCTTTAAACTCATCATCGATCTGGACCGCTAGCTCGCGAGTCGGGGCCATAATCAAAGCGATTCCTAGTTGTGGCTGATTTACCAAGCGGTGAATGATCGGTAGGGTAAAGGCCGCCGTTTTACCGGTACCGGTATTGGCGAGACCAATCACATCGCGACCTTCCATTGCCGGCTTGATTGCACCGTCCTGAATTGGAGTAGGGGTAGAGTAGCCCTTGGCCGCCAGCGCTTTTTCTAGCTGAGGCAGTAAGCCAAAGTCGTTAAAGCTATGTTCAGGCACAAATGGTGCCTCTTCGGCCCGCTCTACGGCGGTGTTTACGAATCGTGACGGGTCAATGTACTTACCGTGCTGGCCACCACCATTACGTCGGCGATTACCTCCGCCAAACTTATTATTACGAAATACCTTCCCGCCTCGGGTAGAGGGGGACTTAAAACTTGATTTACGTTGCATGAATACCTTTCTGCTACTCGGCTGACGAACAGTCGAGACCAGAAGTCTAACATTCATCACTACTGCCTGGTTATAAAGTGGCAGTACCTGTAGTTGAGATAAAGCATAACATAATTACTAAAAAATGTCTAATATTAAACATTAACAATTCATTAAAAGTCGCGATAAGTTTTCTCGGACCTTCTCTCAATCGCCAGGATATGGATAGAATCATCCACTTGTCGGTAAATAATACGCAACCTACCTTTGCGGAGGCGAAAAATATCCTCGTGACCCTTAAGTCGGCTAATCTGTAAACCAAGAATATCACCCGTTTTGAGCTGTAATAACATCGTTTTCACGATCGCTCTCTCTTTAGTACTGAGCTTGGCCAGCTGCTTCGTAAGCTTATCGGTCATCAGCGGGTGCTACAGTCGCTTTAGAAGTTCGTCAATATCTACGCCACCCCTTTTAACAGCGGTAAAATCTGCCGCTAACTCCCAGCGATCCTGAGTTGAGCTCAGTTTTCGCAAAATAGAGTCACGAATAAAATCGCTACGGGTGGAGTACTCACCTTGGGCGGCCTTATCCATCTCGTCTACCAGTTTTACTGGCAGGGATATATTAATAGTCCGAGTATTTGATAGTTTCTTCATACAATAAATATACAATAATTGTATGTTTATTGTCAATATGTTCAACGGGTAGAAAGACCCGGTGCAGTAGGTGGCTATTTGCTAAAGCCGAGGTAAGAAAACTCAATATCGCTTTCATGGCCTCTTTGCTCATCGTAAGGTCGAGTAATGTTGGCTTTTTCAAAAACCATTACGCTTGAATACGTATGAATCGCCTTTATGCTCTTGGTATACTTATTTACTTTAAACCGTTTTTTGTCTCGGCTATGCCAAGCGTTTAATTGATCGATAAGATCTTTGGCAAATTCAATAAAAGTACCGCGCTTGTGGTAGCCACCCCCATATAGCTTCCAGTAGCTGGTGTGGAGATCCTCTATTAAGTAAACACCGCCATCGCTCATAGCTGGCCACATTTCTTCAAAGGTTGTAATCTGCTGCTTCATTGTGTGACCGCCGTCATCAATGATTACGTCAATTGGTCCAATTTCTTTGCGAAGCTTTCGTAAAAAGCTGCGACTTGCCTGGTCGCCGGTAAAAATTTCAATCTGCTTTTCTTCAAACTGCTTGCATCCGGGGTTTATATCTACTCCAATTATGCGTGCCTTGCGCCCAAAATATTTTTTCCACATTTGCAGTGAGCCACCATGAAGCACCCCAAACTCCACAACCGTAACTGGTCGTTTACGAAACTGCTTAAAATACCGATCGTAGATATCAAAATAATGAACCCATTTATATATTTGGCGCCCCTTATTTTTATAAAAGTATTTTTCTAACCGGTTTGACATAAATGCAGTATAACAAAATACGAAAAAGCCCCCATACAGCAGGGATTTTCCGTACTGCATGAGGACTAGATGGGGGTCCGTATGGTGGCGGTGATTAGGACAACTTGCCCGCGAGCTCTACTAGACGCTCCAGGCGATTTGGGTCGTTCGTGGTATCGTCCCGATAGTGGAGGATTACGCCCAACCCCAAAGTCCCGCTCTGATCTTGTTCATACTCCTTGAGGGCATGTTCTGCTGTGCCCGCCAACGTGAGTATGCGGTGGTAGAGGTCCAGCTCCGCAGGAGAGTTTCCGAGGAGCGGTTCAACCTTTTTGCCGAGAGCGGCGACTATCTGTGCGCGTTCAACCAGCTTTGCTCTATAGCCCTCAGCATCTTGCGCTCCCTGAAGGCGGGCATCTGCCTCCAGGCGGAGCCGCTCGCAGTCGGTGTTGGCCTGCTCTAGTACGTCTTTGACCTTACTGAAGGTAGTCATTGCTTTACTCCCTATTGTAGGACGAAAGATTATTTATTATATAATAAAAATGAAATAATTGCAATAGCCAGAGACGGCTTATTCTCGGTTGATAACTTGCGAATACTCCTTAAGCGTATGCAGACCAAGCTCAGCACGGCGCTCATCAACAAGCTCAGGATCTTGAATCGGTTGCGGGATATGCTTGCCCTTGCCGCTTGGTCGGTAAAACTGGGTGCCATAGATTTGGGGCTTGCCTCGGCTTACTAAGGTGCGATCGGTGAGGTAAGCGATGTTAATCGGGTCAACATCATTGGCCTTTTTTCCCATCAAATCCAGGCAAGTAAGCTGAAACTCCAGGTCATGATCGGCATGCTGAACCAACAACCAAGCCGCCTCAGAGCCATCCTTGTCGACCATAGAGACTGTCGGCCAGCCATTTTGCTCGACAATCTGCTTCATTCGCGTTGTGTGTAGGTGATCAAGCTCTTTGACCCGCTCAACCCACTTAGGGTCATTGTGCTTGTCTGGCCACTGCAGGCGCAAAGATTGATCGGCTTTACGCATCGCTAGCAGTTCGGTCCGTAGCTCTTTATTCTCCATGTCTAGATAATGAGAGGGTGAGGGGATAAGGTCAAATGCATAAAAAAGGAAAGAGCCCCAAACGGCAGGGATTTCCTTGCTGCTTGGGGCTAGCCGGCCGGGCACTCACCGCGCTGAACTCGGATCGCATTGGCCTCGTTGCGTAGCTGATCCCAGATGTGCGCCCGGGCGACGCCACGGATGAACTCGAGCAGATCGAGCGGCTTGAATGAGCTACCTTCCTGGTGCCAAGCAGCGAGCGTGGGGAGTAGCGCCTCTTGGTCCTCCCTATCCGGCACGATCAGGCCGTAGCCGGCTTCGCACAGCTCGTTGACGAAGCGGATGGCTGCGTGCAGGTTGGGGATCAGATGCTTCACCGTGTGTTCGGCGGTTTCGAAGTAGGCATCCTCATGACCCTCCCTATCGAGGTAGTCGGCCTTATAGGCCTCCAGAACCTTCTGAGCCATGCGTACGAGCGATGGCGTCAGCCCCAGCGAAATGGTGCTTGGCATGTTGTTTTGACCTCCTGGTCGAACAAGCCTCCTCTTATAGAGGCCACAAGTACATACTTATAGCATAAAACTCTTATAAATACAAATGAAAAGCCTCCGCCGGTCTCTCTGCATACATACTACGAAGAAACCCCCAGAGGGGCCTTCATAAAACTTCATGAAAACCCATGGGGGTTAGATGGTGGCGAACAAGATGATCGCCGCCGTAAAACTGAAGCAGGCTCCGACGATGAGAACCGTCATCTGGTTCAGCATGTGGTAGTAGCCACGCGGCGCTTCCTTGAGGTAGCTGCGGTAGCCCCACCTGGCAAGCCAGAGAAGCCCTCCGCCTGTCGCCAGTAGGAAGACGCCCAACACGATATGCACGAGGGTGTTCATCGATCTGCTCCTAGTCGTCTTCAGTCGGTTCGAGCGACATCTTGATGATGTCGACCGCGTACATCCAGATCCAGCTCCCGCCATTGACGTAGAGCCGTGGGAAGCCGACCACGTTGTCGTCTCCCATGCGCCGAACCTTCTCGAGCTGGAGTCCCGGCATGTCCACGACCGCGCAGAGACCAGCGTCGGGCCGATAGATCACGAAGGTGAAGCGACCGTCGCAGTCACCCGAGGCATCACGTACGCATGAGGCACCCTCTAGCCCGCAGTCGGCGATGAGGGTCTTGATGTTGGTGGCCGCGTTGTCCTCATCCGCACCGTACACCGGACCGGTTCCCATATCTGCCATGAATGGGCTGGGCATGGCTGCTCCTTTAGTTGAGTGCTTACGCACCAGGTACACTTGAAAAGATTGTTATATTATAACATAAATATTAAATAATTGCAATGATGGGTCGTATCGGATGAGGTTAGAACTTTTCCGCACCAGAATAGCAAAAGCGCCCCGCACGCAGCGGGCTGGTACGGAATCTCTCCGTAGAGCTTTTGCTGCGCACGAGGCGCTGGGAGTCACGAGACTGGCTGAGCCAGCTTGAGGCCGCGAGCCTCGAGGTACTCAGTCAGCTCCTTTAGCAGGTGATCACCCACGCTGGGGATCTTGAGGATATCTTCCTCCGTAAGAGCCAGCAGCTCATTGAGGGTGCCAATCCTTTCTGCCAGTCTGTTGAGTAGCCGTTGAGAAAGCGGCAAGTTCTTTACCGGTGGGTTGAAGCGGCGAGGCATTCGCATTACCACGTAGCTTTGTGGCTCGAGCGGCGACTGAAGGAGGTTTTTTGTCTCATTGATCTGCATCTTCACTCTCTCGGGCGAACAGTTGTACGAGACCCCAAGGTATTTGAGCGTAGATCCCTGGCGATCAGCACTCGGCTGACCATTGTCATCTAGGCCGTAATGCATCTTTACGAACGTGAGGGCTCGCTCGGAGTCGAGAGTGGCAAGGCAGCTACGCCAGTTGGCGCTCCACCAAGCCCGCTCTTCGAGCCAACGCTTGGTGTGTGCCGGGGTGATTCCTGACATGGTAGGTTCTTCCTGTAGAGTCTTTACAGAATTAGGATTAATTACTATACCACAAAACACTTATAATTGCAATGGCGGGCCCGACCGGATTCGAACCGGCGATCTCCTCCGTGACAGGGAGGCATGTTAGGCCTCTACACCACGAGCCCACGCCAAAAGAACTGGCTTATAGTAGCAGTTTTGGACTACTTTGGCAATGACTATCAGGTGGGCTGAACACAAAAACTACCCAAAACATTAACCATAAGTTGAATAGTGTGGGGGCAGGGTATAAAATGGAGCTAATGGAGCCAGATAAACCAGTTAGAGGCAAGAAGCGAGCGGCCACGGTAAAGAGCGGTACTCGTAAGGGGCTGGATGCCACACCGGCTTCGAGCGCTCATGTGATCGACCTGCGCCAACACGGCAAGTCGGCTATTGCGGCGCCAACCGAGCCAACCCCGGCACCAGCTGCCGTTAAAAAACCTCAACCCGAGGTGAAGCCGCGCAAAGAGGAGCCAGCTCCGGTTAAGCCACCTGAGGCGCCACCGGTACAGCCAATTGCGCCTCAACCAGATGACTTGGTTGCCGGCGAAGCGGTTGATGTGGTTAAGGTGCAGAGCAGTCGCAAGCGTTTTTGGGGTGCTTTTATTCGGTTTATTTTGCTTTTGATCATCTTAGGGGGTCTGGTCTTTGGGGGAGTGTACCTCTATTTGACCATGTACCAAAAGTAGAGCCATGCATCAAACTCAACCCAACGCCGTTAAGCAGTGGATCACCGTAAGCGCCATTACCTTGCTGTGCGCCGCCGGCGTTACTTGGATGCAGTTGGCACCCAGCGTAATTATTGATCCGGTCCGAAGCTGGCTCCAGGGCCAGCCATCGACTCCCGCCCCAGACCCCGACCCAACGCCCACCGCCACTCAGCCGACCAAGGTTGAGCCTCAGCCAGTGGCAGCGGCGCCTAAAGCCGCTCCGGCACCAGCTGTGGCGCCGGCCGCCAAGACCGCTATTACGGTGTCTTATGTTAATGTGCGGGCGGGTAAGAGTACGACTACGGCAATCGTTACCAACCTGGAGGCCGGTACCGTGGTGCAGCTCCGTGACGACGCCAACTCAACCTGGCAAGGCATCACTTACCAGGGTAAAAACGGCTACATTTATAAAGATTATTTGCAGGCGCAATAGGCATTAGCGCAAACTGCTAAAACTAACATAACTAACATGGCGAGGTTTGTAACAACCGCCATGTTGCATTGAGCCCTATCTTGCAATACTGAGGTCAGTAACTAATGGATGGGGAAGAGAGTATGAGTAGATCTCGTGGTAAGAAAATCAAAGATTTAAGGGCTAATCCGTATGAGGATCCGCAGCTATTTTATATGACACTGGAGGAGGCCAAGGATCTAATTGCCAGTCAGTTTGAGTTTGATATGCTGGCTGAGCGCCACGAGCGGCGCAAGATGAAGAAGGCTAGACCAGCGTAACAGCCCTTGACATTTGGTATGAATTAAATGTATAATTCATACCATGACATATAAAACCATACTCACCGACAAGGGTACGACCACTATTCCGAAGGATATTCGCGATCATCTTGGTATTAAACCAGGTATGTTGGTTTCGTTTACTCGAAATCGATACGGAGAGTATGTAGTTGGCCGCGAGCAGACCATTCAAGAGCTGCGGGCCGCCAACAAGCAGGCTCTCGCAAAAGCCAAGACTGCTCACAAGGAGTATGTTAGCGGGGCGGGGTATACTGCACAGGTAAAAGGGTCGGTTTAAGGTGTTAGATACGAATGTGCTCCTAGACTGGTTGCTTGACCGTGACGTAGATCGAACCGCTAAAATCGACGCGCTGTTGGTGCGTTCGCCGGAGCTGCAGATTCCAGATGCAATTATTGTGGAGCTTGCCTTCGCGCTGGAGAAGTTTTATGAGCTTCCACGAGAGACGGTGGCTGATAATCTCAATAAGGTAGTTGATGAGCCGGTTTTTAACTGTAACCGCATCATGTTCCGCCGAGCAATCACCGAGTATTTAGACCATCCCGCCTTATCATTCTTGGATTGCTGCCTTATGAATTACGCTGAGCTGCAGGGCGCCCTGCCGGTTTGGACATTTGATAAAAAGCTGGTTAATCAGAGTTCTGGGCGAGCAAAGGCATTGGTGTAGGTATAATTCCTGGAGCTGATAAGTGGGCTTAAGCCGCTTTTAATATTGTAAAATACAAAAAAAGTGTTATTATTTGCGGCATGACCATTGCAGATAATAAACCAAAGGTGATGCTCGGAATTATTTTTGGACTGTGGCTTGCCTACGTCTTTATGAAGTTGAGTGTCATTAATATATTCCTGCCAGCTACCGGCTTAGCAAATCCAATGATAGGAGAAAAGCCTTCGTTGTCTTGGAAAGAACACTGCTATAAGCAAGATAGTTTTTGTGCCAAGTTTCCGGGTAAACCATCAGTCCAGAGTAGTGAGATGTATCAGCAGGCTAAATATGGAGTTAATAATGGGCCGCTGTATAGCACCGGGGTGATGGTCGATGGCAATCTCGATGCCACACTGACCCAGGAGCAACAATATGCCTCAGCCATTGAAGGGCTGACCCTCGCTGGGTTAACCGTGGGTTCGGTCTCTGATGTTAAGCTAGATGGTCAGCCGGCTAAGCGCGTTGATATTAACCACCAAGAACAAGGGACAGGCACGGCAGTCATCGCGATTTATAATGGGAAGCGGTATGTAATAAATTCAATCGGCTCTCAATCAGAACCTATCGATACAGAAGGCTTTATAAATTCGTTCCGCTTTATTAAATAATTACTGGAGCGGGTAAGGGGAGTCGAACCCCTCTCTCAACCTTGGGAAGGTCGCGTTCTACCGATGAACTATACCCGCATGACCTTATTAAATGGAGCCGATGAGCGGATTTGAACCGCTGACCTCTGCTTTACGAAAGCATTGCTCTACCAACTGAGCTACATCGGCCGATGGTGTCGGCGGGCAACACCTTGGTATTTAACCAAAAAAGTGGTGGTTTTTCTAGTATAATGCAAGCATGCCTGTAACATCCTTTTTATCACGGTTACACCCCAACCATCTTCGCCAACATCCAATTCTGGCCGATCCAGTGTCGCTAACCGCCCTGCTGGTTGCGGCGGGAGTCAACATCGCCAACCTGGTTTTGGTGGCGGCCAAGCTACGCCAGGTGGACTATCCGGTGCCGGTTCATTATCTCAGTTTTGTCGGCTTTGACCAGATGGGGCCGTGGTACCAGAACTACCGTCTGGGCTTGTTTGCGGTGGCGGTAACAATCTTAAACACCGCTCTAGCGGCCAAAGCCTTTGGGCGCAACCGGCTAGCCAGCTTCTTTTTGTTGATTGGCGCGGCGGCGGTTGCGGTGCTGTGTTTGGTAATTAGCTCGGCCTTTATTGCGGTAGTATGAGTAGCTCGGCGACCGATTCAAGCTTTAAAAAATCAACCAAACCGAGCGTTCGGTATCAGCCGCTGGTTGACCGGCGCTGGTTTATCCGTGCGCTTGAGATTCTGCCTGGCGTAACCACCTGGTTGCTACTGGTTTTACCGGTTGTTCTAAGTATTTTTGCGCCAATGGTGGTGGTTTATGGCATTATTGCTTTTTACCTGTTCTGGCTACTACGGGCTTTTCGTTACAGCTCATATTTGATCTTGGGTTACCGCACTATGGGCAAGGTTGAGCGAACCGACTGGTCGGAACGAGTGGACTGGTTGCGCCACCCCGACGAATATCTGGCAAAGGCAGAGCGCCGGATGCGCGATTTATTGCGAACTCACCCTAGCGCCGCCAGCCGATGGCAAAGTTTTGGCAGTAACAGCCAGTACCGCCAGCGCTATTTGGAGCTGCATAATCAGATTCAAACCTTGCGCGATATTCAGGGGCGCCAAACGGCTACGCTTGATCCCGATTCAATTTACCACGTGGTTATTATGGCTGTTTATAATGAGGCGCGCGATATTATTGAGCCATCGGTTAAGGCTTTATTTGATGTTGATTATCCCGCTAAGAAGATTATGCTAGCGATTGCATACGAGGAGCGGGGGCCAGAGGAGACCAAGCAGGTAGCGCGGGAGCTAGCCGATCGCTACGCCGACCGTTTTGGGCTGTGCGTGGCGATTGAGCATCCCGACGGTATTGCCGGTGAGGTGATCGGCAAGGGCGGCAACATTACCAACGCCGGTCGTCAACTAGCCGAGCAGCTCCAAGGCCAGGGGCTAGACCCGGAGCGAGTGGTGGTAACCACCTTTGATTCCGACCACCGCGCCAGTCGTCAGTACTTCTCGGTCTTAACCTATCTTTACTGCATTGATCCAAACCGCAGCCGCAAAAGCTTTCAACCGGTTCCAATGTTCTACAACAACATTTGGGACGCCCCGGCTCCGATGCGAATTATTGCCACCAACAACTCTTTTTGGCACCTAATTGAGACCATGCGCCCGCACCGTTTGCGTAACTTTTCGGCCCATGCCCAGGGTTTGCGAGCGCTGTTGGATACCGATTTTTGGAGCGTTTCGACTCCGGTTGAAGACGGCCATCAGTACTGGCGCAGCTGGCTGGCCTTTGACGGCGACCATCAGGTGGTACCAATGTACACTCCGGTGTTTCAGGACGCGGTACTGGCCGAGACCTATCCCAAGACCTTTGTGGCGCAGTACAAGCAGCTGCGCCGCTGGGCCTATGGCATCTCCGACTTTCCTTATGTGGTACGCCACTGCTTAATTAACAGTCGGATTGGTTTTTGGAACAAGTCGGTCCACGTTTTTCGCTTACTCGAAGGGCACATTGCCTGGTCGACCACCGCGTTAATTGTGACCTTTGGCGCTTGGTTGCCGCTGTTTTTAAATGAGCGGTTCAGCCGCCAAGAGCTGGCTCATCAGCTACCGGTGATTGCCAGCAACTTGCAGAACATAGCTCTAGTTGGGTTGATTATCATGGTGGCCATTAGCATGATCTCGCTACCGCCACGTCCGGCCCGCTACCGCAGCAGCCGTCGCTTGTTTTTGTTACTGCAATGGGTGCTGGTGCCGGTGGTTTCGATTGCTTTTAGCGCCACCGCCGCGATTGATGCTCAAACCCGATTGATGCTCGGCAAATACCTGGCCTTCCAAGTAACCCCTAAGAGTCGGCGGAAATGATTTACTTCTTAGCCTTTGTTGCTAGTTTTTTGTTGTCGCTGGCACTTACGCCGCTGGTGCGTCAGTTTGCGCTGCAGCGCGGCATTCTGGCCTATCCGGGTGATCGTAAAATTCATGTTAAGCCGATCCCGTATCTGGGTGGATTGGCCATATTTGGCTCCTTTTTAATTACGGCCACCTTGTTTTTGCCTTTTGGACGACAGCTTGGCGCGCTTTTATTAGCCGCCACCGTTTTAGCAGTGGTGGGGGCGATCGATGACGTTAAGGGTCTTAGCCCCTGGGCCAGATTGGGCTGGCAAACGCTGGCAGCCTGTATCGCCTTGGCCGGCGGCATTGGTATTACCGCCATCTCTAACCCGCTCGGAGGAACCATTGATCTAACCTACGGTCGGTTTGCGGTTGAGTTGATCGGCTTCCAGTTTCACATTACACCGGTTGCCAACCTGTTGAGTATTTTGTGGATGGTCGGTATGGTCAACGTCATCAACTTCTTAGATGGTCTCGATGGCTTGGCTAGTGGAGTGTCCGGTATCGCCGCCCTGGTGATTGCCGCTCTATCGCTGACCCCACAGGTTGATCAGCCGCTGGTCGCTCTACTGGCCTTTTTGCTGGCCGGTTCAACGCTGGGCTTTCTGCCATTCAACTTTTATCCCGCCAAAATTTTTATGGGGGACTCAGGGTCTTATTTTCTGGGGTTGATGCTGGCCATGCTGGCCATTTACTCCGGCGGCAAGCTAGCCACCATTTTGCTGGTGCTTGGTTTTACCATTATTGATGCGCTGTGGGCGGCTATTCGGCGAATTCGTAAGGGGGTCCATCCCTTTACAGCCGACCGTGAGCACCTGCACCACCTGCTGCTGCAAGCCGGGTTGTCGCAGCGCCTGGCGGTTATCGCCCTGTATCTGTTGGCCGGTCTATTTGGCGTAATTGCCTTAATGTCAGAACGGTTTCATAAACTAGTGGCTCTGCTGGTGCTGTTGGTGGTTGTGGTGGTGTTAATTGCTAGCCTGATTAGAATTGGACGACATCGCCAGCCGTTGCAATAAAATGGTCAGGTTCGTCCTGATTGCGGTATAATAGGGGGTGTAAGAGGGGGTCTACCCATGAGTCGTAAACATTTACAAGATGTCATTAAGTACCTGCAAGAGTTCTACAAGTGCCCCTCCTGTGATACCAGCTACCACTTGGACGACATTAACTACCTGGGAGATTTAAATCGTTACGGTTTTGTTCAGCTTAACTGTCACGAATGCTCACTACCGGTTTTGACGGCGGTGCCAATTGGTCAGGCCGGGGGTCGGTCTAAAACCGATCTGCGTCAAGCCGAGGAGGCCAAGTTTGCCACCATGGGTGAGATTAGAGCTGAAGAAATCGCCGAGTTTCATCGGCTAATCTCTAAGCGTCGCGGCGGCTTTCGCTCCACCCAGGTTTAATTACTATTAAATAGGAATTTTCTATGTCTTCGACCGCTACAACCGATAAGATTGTGCTAACTGCTACCACCCGGGAGCAGCGCGGCAAATCTGTTAACCAGTTGCGCCAACAGGGTCAAACTCCAGCCGTTATTTATGGCCACGGTAGCGACACTCAAAGTATCACCATTAACACTCGCGATCTGTCACGGGCCTACGCTCGGGCCGGTGGTAACCAAATTATTGGAGTTAAGATTGATGATGCTCGCCAAAAAAACGCTTTGTTCCATGATGTACAGATTGATGCCCCTAGCGGCCGAATCTTACACGCCGATTTTTACCTAGTTAAGATGGATGAAAAGATTAAGACCGAGATTCCGCTGCATATGATCGGCGAGTCAACCGCGGTCTACCAGCAGGAGGGTAGTTTGGTCCGCCCACTGGAATCGATTGAGGTCGAGGCATTGCCAGGTGACTTGCCCGAATCAATTGAGTATGACATCTCGGTGTTAGATGATTTTGATAAGAGTATTACCGTGGCCGACCTTAAGATCCCAGCTGGGGTAGAGGTTTTAACCGCCCCCGAAGAGCTGGTTGCTAAGGTTGAGCCACCTCGTAGCGACGAGGAGCTTGAGGAGCTGGATGCTGAGATTGACGAGCAGGCCGAAATGCCTGAGGGCGCGGTCGAAGAGGGCGAGGAAGAGGTTGTTACCGAAGATGACGAGCCAACTCGCAAGGAGCCAGAAGGTAAGGCTGGCGGCGCCGAAAGCACACCCCCAGGAGAGGGCGCTAAAAACAGCTAATTTGTTTTAGATGTCGTTGATCTATCTGTAAGACCGCCCCCAAAGCGGTCTTACTTTTTGGGTACATATTTGAAATTTGCATAATTGGAAAATTTGCTAACATTTTGCAAAATTTACCAAATTCAAAAAACTAACCCACACGTAAGCTCAGGTTAAAAATTGATTTTACCCACTCCCAAAACCCGGTGGGTAGATATTATTAGTACTTCTTTAATTCCCGCCGTAACTGCGCTTCATTTACCACATCCGCCTGGTTGGCCAGGTAACGCATAAACGCGGCCATATTGTAGTGCTTTAGGGTAGCAAGCACTATCTGGGCAATTTGATCGGTGTGGATCTCTTCTTTCTTGGTGTCTAGAATGCGAGACTCAACCGTATCGGTTACCGCATCAACCACATTTTGCTTACCACTAATCTCTAAAAACGCCCCATAAATACCACTAAACAGCTTGGCGCGAGAGTAGCGCTCGCGCTTTCCACTTTTTTTCATTACCTTCATAAATCCTAAATCAGCTGCTTCATAAGTAGTAAATGACTCATGACAGCTCAAGCATCGCCTACGTCGCCAAATCTGAGTACCAAATTTGGTCGGGCGACTGTTATAAACATCGGTAGTCTCGGCACGACAGTAGGGGCACTTCATTCTCAGGCCTCCATCTTGGTTTTAATTAGGTTAAACCAAATAAAAAGTGCTCTCGGCTGTACGAACTTAAACTTAAGTTCAACCGAGAGCTTCCTTACCACAAGAAGTATTGTAGGCGAGGGGGCTAAGGCTGTAAAGACTTTTTTCAAATCCATGACAATATGTTGTCATGTGACTATTAAAATCACAAGTGGAAAACTCTTTTAGCATGGGGAAAAGTACTCGTCACTCCTGTTGGGTGCGGGAGCGGCATGACCACATCTGTGGCTATCATCTGTTGTCGCAACTCGTTACCATGAATATGTCCGGTTATCACACCCGGAGGAACCATGACAGAGCCTAGACACCAGTACGTTGGAATCGCAGCTACAACCAGCATTGAAGAAATTTATAAGCTGCAAGAGATTTTGCGCCTAGTGAGGTGGCCAGAATCGGTTTGGTTCATGAATGGACCTCTGGTTAGTCGGAAGACACTTGTAGGTGAGCCACCAAGCAATCCGGCCCAATACCCCCAGATCAGCCAGGTCGCAGATCTAATGGTGAGTGACGATCGGTTCTTCAACGTGGTTCACTTTAATAGCCGAGATCCTCGGCTTTGCCAGCAGCTGAATCAGATAATGCAGTTCATTCCTCGAGCTCAGGGTATTCAGCTCAACATTAGCTGGCCTGAGCCTGGTCAGCTGACTGAGTTTAGGCAGGTTTACCCCCAACCCAATCTGATTCTTCAGGTAAGCCGCTTTGCTTATCGTGAAGCAGGAGGCTCTCCTGCGCGCCTAATCCAACGGCTTAAGCCTTACGAGGGGCTTGTTGACTACGTGCTGTTTGATCCGAGCGGGGGCGAGGGCATTTCTTTTGACCTAGTCGAAGCGGTGTCGGTACTTGAAGCCGAGGTTGATTCGGGCCTCGATTTTGGCTGGGGTGTGACTGGTGGCCTGGATGCTGATCGGGTCTATCGGCTTCAAGAGCTACTCGATATCTACCCGCAGCTATGCTGGGACGCCCAGTCGAGGCTACGCTCTGGTGATGAGCAAGACACCCTGTCGATTGCGCGCTGTTTCGAATTCCTGGCCGAAAGCTCACGCTTGCTCAAGCAATACCAGTAAGCGTGAGCTATTAAGGGGTCGGGTCCATTACGGACTCGGCCCTTAAGTCTGTAGGGTCTTTTCTGAGGCCATCTGGTGGGCGTTACCAAAGCCAATTCGGTCTCGAGCCTGCTGGCTACCCAGATGCAGGGCCGGCTTAATGGTGCCTCGCCCCCAGCGCCCATTGATTTGATCAACCACCGAGCTTATCTGCTTAAACGGGGTTTTTTCGGGGAATAGAGACAGAGTTAGATCGGCTTGAGGCGAGAGCCGGGATAAGCTTACGTCTACCAGGCGCACCGGTTGATCTAGGGGTATGTCTTTAAGGAGCTTGCTGGCGTGCCTGACGCAGCTGTCTGCATCCCAGAACGGATAGTGGGTGTAGTAGCGACGATATTGCTTGCTACGGTCGCTATAGCGCAAACCAACCGACAGACAGCGCGCCGCTAGTCCGGCTAGCCGTAGGCGATAGGAGGCCCGATGGCAAAGCTGACTGGCCACTAGCGCTATCTGGTCATATTCGGTGGCCGGTTCAGGGGTTATGGTGGTTTGGTGGCCAATCATACCGCGCTTGGTTTGGCGCCCATCAACCTCATAGCCGCGCAGTCGTAGATACCAGCGAGTTCCCTCAATACCGAAAGCCTGCTCTAGCAGCTGGTGGGAGGCTTGGTAGAAGCCTTGCGGGGTGGTAATCCCTAGTCGGTTAAGCCGTCGCTCCATCCGCCAGGAGATGCCGTATAGATCGGTTAGCTCTAGCAGCTCATAGTAGACTGGCAGGTCTTCCGGTCTTAGCTCGGCAATGCCTCCGGGTTTGTGTAGCTTGGTGGCCATTTTAGCTAAAAAGCGGTTGCTGGCTATTCCGACGGAGCAGCTTAGCTGGCTGCCAACCTTAAATATGCGCTCTTGCACCTCATGGGCAACCTTAGGAGCAGTTGGTACCAAGTCATACGGCACGGTTAGAGCGGCCTCATCGATGCTTCGCACCTCTACCTGGCAGCGGGTTTCGGCTAGCTCGGCCATGATGGCGCTATGGAATTGGCGGTAGCTAGTGGGGGTGTCGGCGAGCAAGACTAGACCGGGGCATAGCTGCTTAGCCATTCGAACCGGTGTACCGGTGCGGACGCCAAGTCGCTTAGCTTCGATCGAAGCGGCTATAACCGAGGTGGCATTATGTAGAAAGGGGCAGATCGCGACCGGCTTACCCCGCAAATCCGGGTTTACTTGCTGTTCAACCGAGGCAAAAAAGGAGTCCATGTCGATATAGATAATCCTTCCGTGCACCGGCTGCTGGGATAGCAGTCGCTCAATCCCCATGGCTTTAGCTGCGGGCAAAAGCTAGTGCGTCGGCCGCCTTAATTCGAGCCCGGCTCTGTCGCTCCTGCTGCCGGCGGCGGTAGTGGGCTATCAGGGCCCATAGCTGCTGGCTAAGAGCCTGGTACTGCTTGCGTATCTCGGCAGTGCTCCCAAAGGACTCTTTTTGGTACTGGCTTAGCAGCTCTCTGACCTGGCGAATGGCGGTTCGAGCTAGATTGAGGGTTTCGACTTTAAGGCTGTAGCTGTAGCGCTGATCGGCCTCGCTGATGTAATGGGCGACCGTAGCGCTACCACGCCTCAGCTCATCTCCGAGGCCATAGAACTCCGAAGCGGGGAGTTGTTTGATCAACTCATGAATATCGTCCTCTAGCTGTCGACTTAGCTGATAAACTCTTAACTTATGCCTTGATGTTGTAAGCTGCTGCTTCATAACAACTCCTCCTGCTTAGAAGTATCCCCACATCTATTATACCGAACAAAAGGCGAACAAGCAAGCCACAATAAAACCGGCTAAGTCAGCCGGCTATTGCTGCGAGGTGTGTGGGTTGGTGTCGGGGGTCTCAACAATTGGTTGATTTATGTCGCGGCTGAGTTCAGCTAGCTGCTCTTTTGGTAGGGTAGGGACGCCGGACGTGGCTCGGTTGCCGGTGTTGGTGTTCGAAACGGTATGGGGGTTACCGCCCTCAATTTTTTCGTAAAACAAGGCGTAAGAGTCAAGGTTGGAGTAGCGACTCATATTTAAACTCTCCTCATTAATATGGGTTAAAGCCCAATAAATTTAGCGATCCACTTTGTGAGACCGCCCAAACTGCCTATAAGGATAGTTTTTATTAACAAAAATGTCAAATTACAACTTTTACAAAAAATTGCAAGTATGGCAGTTGGTTTTTGTAAGAAGGCAGTACCCGGGTCTTTAATTAGAGCTATTGGTGGCTGGTAGCTCTGAATCTTGATAGAACATTAAGCCAAGTTTGATTTGCAGGGCATCCTCAAACTTGCGCGGGTCAAGGCCAATTAAGCGGCTTACTTTATCGAGTCGGTAGATTAAAGTATTGCGGTGAACATGCAGCTTTTGGGCCGCGTTGGTGAGGTTCAAACCGTTTTCTAAAAACAACCGCACCGTTTTATAAAGCTGCTCGTCGCGTAAGAGTGGGTGGAGGATTTGATGCGCCAACTCAGCCTTGTGCTCGTAGGCGGTATTAGCCAAGGTGACAAACATGCCAACCTGGCGGATGTGATACAGCTGGCCTTCGCCCCAAACTCGCGATCCTACGCTTAGAGCCAACTTTGACTCCTGATAGCTTTTGCGCAGTCCTCCTAGGTCGGGGTAGTACTGACCAACCCCAATGGTAACGCGATTGCTGGGTAACTTTTGCGCCAGGCTACGATGCAGGTAGGCGCCCTTATCCTTTAAAAAGCGGGTGGTGTTGCGGGTGTTGAGGCCACTGCCGCCAATACCCTTTAGCACCACAAAAACCTCATCGCCCAAATAGGCCACTACATTATCTGGCTCATCGTCAAACAGAGCCTGGATGGTGGTGATAATCTCGGCAATCTGGCCGTTAGGGGTTAGCTCGTCGGTTTGATTTGAGTCGCCATTTTTACTAGTAGGCTCAAGGCCCCCAACTCGCACCAGCATTACAGCTTGAGGAGCGCGAATATTAAGCTGCAGGATATCGGCTTGACGATAGCGCTCATTGGTGTCGATTTGGGTTGAAGTGAGCAGCTCGCGCAAGAACTTGGCCTGCACGCCGCCAGACGGCTGCACTCTTTCTAACAAAAAGTGCTGATGGGTTACCACCTCGGTGAGTCCCTGCAGTAAGCTAAGTGCCTCCGGGGTAACCTGCACGTCCTCTTCGATCACGCCAAAGGCACCGATGGTCTGCTGCTCGTACACAAAAGGGCACCAAGACACGCTGGTTTCGCCAACGCTGCCGCGGATCACCTTGCCCTCCTGACAGGCCCTTAGTCCATCAAGAATGGCGCCCTTAACTGGCAAACCGGCGGTGTTTCCCGCCATTAAGCGGCCCTGCTGGTCGGTAACCAAAATCCGTCGACCCAAAACCAACTGGGCCCGGCTCACAATCTCGTTGCTGATTTTGGGAGTTAGCTTCATTTTTGATTCTGCTCCACAAATCTAGCAAACAACATGGCCAGCTTAATCTGAACGGCGTCTTCGAACACCCGCGGATCCAAGTCGAGTGCCTCGGTAATGCGTTCGAGACGGTAGACCAGGGTGTTACGGTGAATACCAAGCTCGTTGGCGGTTTGAGTAAGGGCCATGTTGTTACTAAAAAAGCTTTCTAAAGTCTCGTTCACATGCTCGTGGGTGCTGAGCTTGTCGAGTAGCTCGCGGCTAAAGTAGCTGTTTGACTCATCCACTCCCGAAAGCAGTGGCGCGACCACTCCAAAGTCATCAATGTGGTATACTCGGTTGTCATCCCAGTTTTGAGAGCCCAACTCGATGGCCGATAGCGCCTCATCATAACTTTGGCGCAAGCCCTCGATCCCAGGATGGTAGTTGCCAACTCCAATGGTGATGGGCTGCTTTATTTCACCCTTTAAAATGCCGTACAGCGTGCCGGTTGAGCGCTTAAATCGTTCGAGCGAGGTGGTCATGTCTTCTTCGCCCAACTCCTTTAAGATGCAAAAGCTGTTGTGGCCCAAATAAGCCACAACGTTGCTGGTGGTGGCGGTGTAGTAGGAGTTAAGGCCACGGTTGAGGCCGAACTTGTAGCGACTAATTCGCAACTCGCGATCGCTGATGTCGCGGATCTCGCCGGTCAACACTGGGTCGTCAACGTTGACGACCAGCGCGAGGCGGGGGAGCTCAAAATCAATATCAAACAGTCTAGCCTCGGCCGATATGGTCGCAAAGTCGGTTAATGATCCGGTAACCAAGTCGTAAATAAACTTGTCCAGCCGCTCCTCTTGGTGAGGCAGCCGCTCTATTAATAGGGATTGATGGAGGATAAGTTCGGATATTGATTGTATGAGTGGCGCAATCTCTTGATGATTGGGCATCTCTCGCGATAAAACCACATAGCCAATGGTTGAGTTATCGTGTGCCAAGCCGATAGCCCAGGGTATGGCCTGAATGTCGGCACTCTCGTCTACGCGCGGGTCGCTGGTGGCCAAAATGGTGCCGTTAACATCGGTCACCGACAGCGGCTGGCCAACTAGACCGGCTACCTTTGAGTGAATCTTGTCGGCAATCGACTGCGTTAACATAGCTGAATCCCCACTTTGGCGTCTTGTACAAAGCTTACCGTGGGGGACCTTGTAACAGCAAGCGTAAGCGGATTACATTTTTGGCGGGTTGCATAAAGCGACATGGCTCCGTTGATGGCTCCTGCGTTCGCTATCACGCTCACTGCGGAGGCATCAACTGCGCCAAGCTATTATGAGATTGAAAAAACCGTCCAAATCAGCTATATTCTCTTGGTACGTGGGCCCTTAGCTCAGCTGGCTAGAGCGCTTCATTGACGTTGAAGAGGTCACAGGTTCGAGTCCTGTAGGGCCCACCAGTACTTATACGGATCTGTAGCTCAGCTGGTTAGAGCGCTTGATTCACATTCAAGAGGTCACAGGTTCGAATCCTGTCAGATCCACCATGCTATTATTCAATACAATAAGAGAGGGCAAACATGTTTATAGGTGAACCAAACGAAGCTCCTGGTCTCGATAAGGTTGGGGAGCCATCCTTTAAGTCGGCCGAAGAAACAAAGAGGGTCACCCACGCTGATAGGGTTGAGCAGGCCAATGCTGATTTTCATAAACTTGCAAATGCAGCTGAGGTGCAGGCGCTTGAAGATGCAGTGGCAGGCAAGCCGGTTGGAGACTTGGAGGCAGAAGCGTTTAAGACACTTGAAGGTTCTCGAGATAACGAGGTATAATAACCTCATTGAGAGTTGAATAGAGCGCAGCGGGAGTTAACCGCCCCGTAGCTCCGTTTGTCGGTGACGTACATCGGCTCCTAAGAGTCCTGCACCGGCAGGGAAGTTTGGTGGAACCGCCCTCGCGCAATTTGGGGTCCAAACGCGCTAGCAATAGCGTGTTTTTTGTTATTTTAGTAAAGAGGTAACCGAGTATGGCTCAAAAAAAATCAGAAAATTCAACCTATCAGCTGCACGTTATGCGCCACTCGATGGCTCATATTATGGCGGCGGCCTTGCAGCAGCTTTACCCAAAGGCCAAGTTTGGCGTTGGCCCGGTTATCGATAATGGCTTTTATTACGATGTAGATATTGATAAAACATTAAGCCCGGATGACCTTAAAGCGGTTACCAAAAAGATGCAAGAAATCATTAAACAAAAAATGGTGTTCGAGCGACAAGAGGTTGGTCTAAATGAAGCTATTTCGTTGTTCAAACAGGCTGAACAGCCATTTAAAGTAGAGCTTTTGAGCGACCTCAAAAAGCATGGCACCACCGTCGCAAAGGACATTGACCGCGAGCAGTTGGGTGCCGAAAGTGCTGAAAAAGTTACAACGGTATCGTTATACAAAACCGGCGATTTTGTTGATTTGTGTCGCGGACCGCATCTGGAAGATACCGGTCAGGCCGGCGTCTTTAAGTTAACCAAAGTTTCTGGTGCTTACTGGCGCGGCGACGAAAAAAATCCGCAGCTCCAGCGCATTTATGGCGTGGCCTTTGCGACCAAAGAAGATTTGAACAACTACCTTGAACAACTGGCCGAGGCCGAAAAGCGCGACCATCGCAAGCTCGGCAAGCAGCTGGATTTGTTTACCTTTTCAAACTTGGTTGGTTCCGGTCTTCCATTGTGGACGCCTCGAGGTACTGCTATGCGCAACGAGCTTAAAAGAGCCTTGGCGGATGCTAGCCACGACTTTGACGTGCAAGAGGTAACCATTCCTCATATAGCTAAGCTTGATCTGTATAAAACATCTGGCCATGCGGACAAGTTTAAGGACGAGTTGCTCCACGTTAAGGGTAAATATCAGGACTTTATTCTCAAGCCGGTTAACTGCCCGCACCATACTCAGCTGTATGCCTCAACCCCAAAGAGCTACCGCGACCTGCCGGTTCGCTACATGGAGTCAACCATGCAGTATCGTGATGAGAAGCCGGGTGAGATAGGTGGATTAACTCGAGTACGGGCTATCACCGTGGATGACGGACACACTTTTTGTACTGTTGACCAAATTAAGGATGAGGCCAAGTTGATTGCCGAAATAATTAAGCGTTTCTACACCGATTTGGGTATGTACGGTGATCACTGGGTTTCGTTATCGGTTCGTGATCCTCAGGATATGGAGTCATATATCGGAGAGGACGCTGATTGGAATCGGGCCGAAGAGCTGTTGCAGCAGGTTTCGGATGACCTAAAGTTGAATGCGCAGCGGATGGAGGGGGAGGCAGCCCTGTACGGTCCTAAACTTGATTTTATGTTTAAGGACGCGCTGGGCAATGAACGTCAGCTTTCGACCATTCAGATTGATTTTGCCATGCCTAAGCGGTTTGGCTTAACCTACGTAGACAGCGATGGCCAAGAAAAGACTCCGATAATGGTTCATCGTGCCATCCTTGGTTCATACGAAAGATTTATGGCTATCCTCATCGAACACTTTGCCGGTAACTTCCCGACTTGGTTGGCGCCGGAGCAGGTTCGCCTTATCACCGTTAATGATTCCGAAAAGATAGTCGATAAGGCCCAGCAGTGGAAACAGCAGCTCAAGCAAGCCGGTATTCGGGCGGAGCTTGATCTGAGTAGCGAGTCGGTTGGTAAAAAGATTCGCAGCGCCAGCCTGATGAAGGTTCCGTATACGGTTGTGGTGGGCGAAAAGGAGGTTGAAAGCGACCAACTCAACCCACGCCTCCGAGCCGATCTTGGCGACCGAGAGGTTTCGCTGTCATTTAATGATTTTGTAACTAAACTGCAGGCCGAAATTAACAGTCGCTCGGCGGAGAGCACTCTGTGAGTAAGCCGATTATAGCAATCGATTTCGATGACACCTTGGTGACCCATGTTCACGAAATGGTTGATGCTTACAACCAGACTCATGAAGATTTCATTACAGTTCACGATATTCATTTTGCTCAAAAGGTGGGCACCCCCAAGCACGGCTGGAACCATAGTCGCAAGCAAGCTGAGCAGTGGATTTTTGATTACCTGTCGACCGATGAGGCACTTGCGACGCAGCCAATCGACGGTGCGGTTGAGTCCTTAAGTCGGCTCAAGGAGCGTTATCGCTTAATGATTGTGACCGGCCGCAGTGCTGATTTTGCTCCATATACGCAGCCCTGGATCGATCGGTTTATGCCGGATGTTTTCGAAAAGGTTAACTACGCTGGCGATCGCCGCAAGTCGGTGGTCTGCAACGAAATTGGGGCCGAAACCATGATTGATGATAGCCCGGTTTACTTGGCCGACTGCATCGCGGCCGGTATTCGGGGGATTGCCTTTGGTAGCTATGAATGGAACGGAGACAAAGATCTGCCCGAGGGGGCGACCAGAGCCCGGACCTGGCGTGAAGTTGAGGAGTTGCTGGGGTGATTGATTCGCGTAAACTAATCGAGATCGCCAACCGCTATAAGCTTTCTGAGGGCGGGGTAGAGTTTTGGACGCCGTATTGGCGTGACGAGGTGCCGAGCCACCAAGGCGAGCATCCGGTGAGGGGGCTGTATAACGGTAAGGGCTCGCCAGATGAAATCCAGGAAGCCTTGGAGCAGCATATCGGTCAGGCCAAAGGTCACCTAAAAACCGGCAACGATTATCGTCAGTTCATGGCCTCAATTCGCTTGGGAGTTGATTGTTCCGGCTTTATTTTTCATGTTTTTGATGAGTATCTGCAAGACCAGGGCCTTAATCTGGCGGACTATTTATACAAGGACCGTACCGCATTACTCAAAGACTTTTTTAACCCTGCCTATACACATCCGCCACATATTACCGAAGACTTGCTGCAGAGCCAGCCCGAGCATGTTTCGCTGGCTAAAATTCAAGAGTTTTGGGGTAACCAGCCGGTTCGCTTAGCAGGTGTCCGAATTCTTACTAGTTTAGCCGCCAATGAGGTTGTCCCAACGGTCAATAAAATACGGCCTGGCGATCAAATAGTTATGGATGGTCGTAATGTTAACATTCCGCACCATATCTTAGTGGTTGAGGTAACTGGCGATAAGTTGATGTATGTCCACTCTGGCCGCCTTGACGTTCGTGCTGAAGGCGAGGTTGGCGGAGTGGAGTATGGCGTGATTACTATTACCAACCCAAATAAACCCATAAATCATCAAGACTGGCATAATCAGCAGCTGTTTAACGAGCATGTCATGGATGATGATTGCCAGCGCCGTCTAAAGGTATTTAATGAGCTCTGAGCAGCTTGGGGCTGAATTTGCTCAGTCGGTATATGAACTTGTAGCTCGCATACCCAAGGGTAGAGTAATGACCTACGGCCAGATTGCGGCGCTATGTGGCAGCCCGCGGGCCGCTAGGGTGGTGGGGCAGGTGGCGCACTGGGGTCCGCCCGAGCTACCGTGGCAGCGAGTGGTAAACAAGCAGGGAGGACTAGCCGGCGGCTACACCAGCGGTGGCCGTGAGGCTCATCGGCGCGACTTAGAAGCCGATGGCGTGGCGGTAAGCGACGACTACAAGGTTGATGTTGACGCGCTGCTATGGTGGCCACAGTGAGGGTCCGACCTAGCCAAGGGTCCGACCTAGCCAAGGGTCCGACCTCCCTCGTGGTTGTTGTCGGCCCGACCGCTAGCGGCAAGAGCGCTCTGGCCATGCAGTTCGCCCAGCGCTTTAATGGCGAAATTATCGCCGCCGACTCCCGGACTATCTACCGCGGTATGGATATTGGCACCGCTAAACCAGCCGCTGCCGAGCAGAAGCAGATACGGCATCATCTTTTGGATGTGGTTGATCCGGACCAGCCCTTTTCGGCAGCCGATTTCCAGGAGCAAGCGAATCAGGCCATCGCCAACATTCAGGCTCGCGGCAAGCTGCCAATTATGGTTGGCGGAACCGGCCTGTATGTTGATTCGGTAATTTATAACTACTCGTTTAAGAGCGGCCGGGCGGCCCAGCCAAATCCTGCGCTGGTGGCTTTAAGTCTGGCCGAGCTGCAGGCTCGGGCTGAAGATCTCGGTATATCGCTGAACCATAGCGACTGGCATAATCCTCGCCGGTTGATTCGGGCAATCGAGGCTAATGGTCAGCCGCCTACGAAACAGGAGCTGCGCCCAAACACCTTAATCCTTGGAATGAGTATTGATATGGTTGAGCTGGAGGCCCGCATCGCCACGCGAGTTAACCAGATGGTTGAACATGGCTTGCTCAATGAGGTTGAAGCACTGCTAAAGCGCTACCAGCCAGACAGTGAGGCAATGACCGGTATTGGTTATCGTAGCTTTGCCGCCGTCGCAGCGGGCCAGATGACAGTTGAGCAGGCGATTGATGACACCGTTAAAGACACCAAGCGCTACGCTAAGCGCCAGATGACCTGGTTTAAGCGTAATTCGGACATCCGGTGGGCGCATAATCAAACCGAAGCCGAGGTACAGGTGTCGGAATTCCTAGCGCAAGCGGTATAATGAGGTTATGAATAGCGGTATGCCAATCACCCTAACCGTCCTTATTGCTAAAACCCTGCTCAATCTGAGTCGATTGGTCGGACGCGGCGGCGGCTCGGCTCTACCTGGTTTAGTGGCCGAAAAGCTAGATCCCCAGATTGGCACCAAGCTCGCCAGTCGCATCCCTCGAGGCAGCATTATCGTGACCGGTACCAATGGTAAAACCACCACCAGTAAGATGTTGGCTAAGGTGCTTAGCGACAGCGGGGAGTCGCTGGTTGCCAATCGGGCCGGCTCCAACCTGAGTCGCGGCATTGTTTCGGCCTTAATTGAACACATTTCTGTTTCGGGGCATTACAAAGACACGGTTGGGTTGTTCGAAGTTGATGAGGCCGCCATGCCGGCGGTGGCGGCGATGCTGCAGCCCCGCGCGATTGTGGTGCTCAATCTTTTTCGTGATCAGCTTGATCGTTACGGCGAGCTTGATACCACTGCCAAGCTAATTGGAAAGGGAATTGCTGCCACGGAGGCTCAACTTTACCTCAATGCTGACGATCCGCTGGTTGCCAGCCTGGCGCAGTATGCCCCAAAGGATCAGTCGGTTGTTTACTTTGGAATCGATGAGGTTCCTACAACAAAATTGGCGCACGATGTTACCGCAGATTCAAATACCTGCCCTGTATGCGGTCGCGCATTGGATTATAACAAGGCCTTTTTTGGCCACATCGGCCACTACCGTTGCCCGGCTGGTCACTTTGGTCGCCCCCAGCCCTCGCTAGACGCAAATAAGATTAAACTCAACGACCGTAGCGCTAGTTTTCAGGTTAGATTGAGCGATACCGACGATTGCCATCAAGCCAAGATATTTCTGCCTGGGCTATACAATATATACAATGCTTTGGCCGCTACGGTGGTGGCTCAGGGCTTTGGGGTGGCAATCGATTCCGCACTTGAATCGTTGTCGCGAGTCCAGGCCGCTTTTGGTCGGGTTGAGGTTCTAAGTGTTGGCACCAAGCAGCTTTATTTGCTGCTAGTTAAGAATCCAACCGGCTTTAACCAAATAATCCATACCTTTTTGTTGAAAAATAAACAACAAAATATTCTATTTATTATCAACGATAACTTTGCCGATGGGCGGGACATTTCGTGGCTGTGGGATGTGGCGTTTGAGGAGCTTACCGCCCAAAGTCATGTAATTGACGTGGCTGGTTTACGCGCCGATGACATGGCTCTGCGTTTAAAGTACGCCGATATGCCGGTTCGCCATAATCATCACCAACTTTCTAAGGCATTGAACCAATTTATTGATCAACTTCCCGAAAACGGCACCGGCTACATTGTACCGACCTACACCGCGATGCTAGAGTCGCGTAAAAAACTGGGGCGCAGGGTTAAATTATCGGGGGTGTGGGAATGAGTAAGGTAGCTAAAAAATCGGTCACCATCCTTCATCTTTACCCGGAGGAGCTGAACATTTATGGCGATCGTGGCAATATCATTACCCTAACCAAGCGCCTGGAATGGCGCGGGTATCAGGTTGAGGTGGTGAGGGCCGGAGTGGGCGACAAGATCGATATTAAGCGCGCCGACCTCATCTTTGGTGGTGGTGGTCAGGATCGTGGCCAGATTGCGGTTGGCAAAGACCTACAGCGCCACGCCAAGGCCTTGCACGCGGCCGCTGCCGACGGAGTCCCAATGCTAGCCATTTGCGGTACTTACCAGCTGTTTGGGCGTGGCTTTACCACCCTAGAGGGGGAGACCATACCCGGGATTGCGCTGTTCCAGGCTCGCACCATTGGCAGCACGCAACGGATGATAGGCAATGTCAGTATCGATACCACCTTTGGGCGACTGGAGGGTTTTGAAAACCATAGTGGTCGAACCTTGCTCGAAGAGGGTCAGGTGGCGTTTGGCTCGGTGGTGCGCGGTTTTGGTAATGATGGCACGAGCGGCAATGAGGGGGCGGTGGTTAACAACGTTTACGGCACCTATTTGCATGGCCCGGTCTTGCCCAAGAATCCGGACTTTGCTGATGCTCTGATTTTGGCGGCGCTTAAGCGTTCGCAAGGCGTTCAGTCGCTTGAGCCACTTGATGACACCATTGAGCGAGCGGCTGCCAGCAGCGCCGCCGCCCGACCCCAGTAGACTGCCCATAAAGTAGACACGCCTAACCATAAGCGGTAATATTATTCCAAGAGAGAGTGGGCACCAAAACTTATATGAGCCAACCGAGCCAACAACCGCACGAATCAATTAAGCGAGAGTTATCATACTCTCGCCGCAACCGCTTAGACCTGTTTCGACGTATACCGCAGGCCGATCAGGGCATGGCGCTATTGAGCCTCAGCCCTAAGGTGCAGCGCTACATCATGTCGCGCATTAACGACCAGGAGCTGATCGACATCTTAAACTACCTTGATCCGCAGCAGTCGGCCAGGCTGATGCGCCGGGTTGATGTTAAGCGGGCGGAGCACATCCTCGAAAAACTCAACGTCAATGCTCGCGATAAGGTAGAGTACCTACTGCGCTTTAACCCAAGAGCTGCCGCCGGCTTAATGAATCTTAACTACATCGTCATTCCTGAAAACAGCCGGTTTGCCGATGTTTCTAAGATCCTGGAGCGCGAGGAGCATGCCACCGGTAAGTTCCCGACCATATTGGTGGTTGACGACGGTCACTTGCTGGGGGAGCTGCCAGGGTTTGAGCTGATTCGGGCAAGGCCCTCCCAGCATGTTCTGCCAAAGATAAAAAAGATCTCAACCTTGCCTTACAACAGCCCTGAGCACAAGGTGGTGCAGTCATTTTTACGGCACCCTCACGACAAACTGGCGGTGGTTGACGATGATCGCGCGGTGCTCGGTGTCATTAATACCGATGATATTATTCCTTTAATTCACGATCGGGGCCCCGGCGGTCTGTACAAGTTTGCCGGTGTTACTCGCGAAGAGGATGCCTACGATAGCGCTTTAACCAAGGTTAAGTATCGCTATAAGTGGCTAATTATTAACCTAGGCACCGCTTTTTTGGCGGCCTCGGTGGTGGGCTTGTTTGAGGCCACTCTCGACAAGTTTGTGTTGCTGGCGGTTTACATGCCAATTGTGGCCGGTATGGGTGGTAACGCCGGTACTCAAACCCTGGCGGTGGCTATTCGCGGATTAACTTTGCGCGAAATCGACCTGCGCACCGGCTGGCGGTTTATTAGCAACGAGATGATCGCCGGTACCATCAACGGTATTATCAACGGTATTATTGTGGCGGCGGTAGCAATCTTGTTCAATCACAACCCAATGCTGGGTTTGGTACTGGCTGTCGCGATGGTGGCCAACCTGCTAATTGCCGGTCTATTTGGAGCCGCTATCCCGATGATAATGAAGGCGCTCCGCAAAGACCCGGCCTCCTCGGCGACCATCTTTATTACCACCGCCACCGACGTCTGCGGCTTCTTTGTCTTTTTAGGCCTCGCCACCTTATTACTGCACTAAACTGAACTAATCTTAGATCTAAATTAAATTGAATACATTGGTTGAGGTACTTTTGTGTGCAAAGATGGTTCCCGTGGGGTGAGCAATAAGATATAATGCTTTTTAGTAAGGCGGTAGATTAACGAAGAGGTTTAAGTGTTCGAAAGTTTGTTTGGCTCAAAGACGCGCGTCAAGTTGCTCAGCCTGTTTTATAACAACCCCAATCGGCCGTACTATGTTCGCGAAATCACTCGTAAGGTTGACGAGCAGATTAACTCGGTCCGCCGCGAACTATCTAATCTGCTGGCAATTGGCATCATTCGCAGTGAGGGTAACAACAACAAGCTCTACTACGAGGTCGACCAAGACTATCAGTTTTACGCCCCGCTGCGCGCTATTTTTACCAACGTAACGCTAGATGAGCCAGATCTACATGACGCTCAGCAAGATAATGACCTAATTAAAAAGCTTCGTGCCACCGGTAAGGTGCAGCTGGCTTTTGAAACCGGCAGTTTTGTTCGTGACCCTAGCGTAAACATCGACCTCTTTTTAATGGGCGACCTTAATCGATCTCGCGTGTCCAAGTTGGTTACCGAGATGGAACAAGAGTTGGGTCGAGAGATTAACTACACCGTTATGACCCCAGAGGAGTTTGGCTATCGCCAGCGCCTCAACGACCGCTTTTTGTCGAATGTGTTGGGGGCGAAGAAGATAATGCTGGTTGATGAAACCAACACCAAGGTTAAGCCGGCCCCGGCAGCGCTAGAGGGTGATGTGGCCGAGGTGGCAGTTCCGGTAGAGATTAAAAGCCGGTAGGCGTTTAGAATAAAGGTAGGAGATAGTATGGAAGTCACATTTATTGGAATGAACTGCGTTAAGGTTGTTGGCAAGCAGGTAACTGTATTGTGCGACCCTTCGCCAACCGGCCAGCCCGGGGGTGATGTTAAGGGCGTGGTCGATACCACTTTGTTGACTCGTGCCGCCGAAAAGTCGGTTAAGACCGCCGGCCGCCTGTTTGATGGTCCAGGCGAGTACGAAATTAAGGGCTCAATGATTACCGCTGTCGCTACCGCCGACGAATCCACTCTATACGCCGTATCGGTTGACGGGATTCGAGTCGGGCTGCTAGGTTCGGTTACGGCCGAGTTGACCAATGGGCAGATTGAGGCACTTGGCGGCATCGATGTACTGGTCTTTTCCCTCAAAGGGGGGGAGGCGGAGCTAAGCCCAGCTACTGCCACCAAGATTGTTAGCCAACTAGAGCCCAACTATGTGGTGCCAATTAACTACGATGGCGTTCTTGAGGCCTTCTTAAAAGAGGTTGGGTCTAGCCCTGAGCCACAGCCAAAGCTCAAGCTTACCAGCAAGGACCTGCCGCTTGAAACTACCGTAGTGGTGTTGCAGCCTCAGAGTTAGTTGCCTCCAGCAGATATTAAAAAACCGCCTCACTGGGCGGTTTTTTAATTAAGCCTTGGCTTCGGCTTTAGGCGCTTCGGCCTTTTCAACCGCTTTATCGCGGTACTTGGCCAAGGTGCGCATGCACTGGGTGCAGATCTTTACCCGTACCTTGGTGCCATCGAGCTCAATTCGGGTACGCTGAAGATTCGGCTTCCACACCTTGTTCGTCTTCTTCTGGGAGAAGGGAACATTGTGGCCGAACTGCTTGCCTTTACCGCAAATGTCACAGGCGTACGCCATGTCGTTGAACTCCTTAATAATTCCGTAACAACCCGAATATAGTATCAGATTAGACCCGTTAGGTCAACTAGCGCCAGCTGATAACCCAACGTATAATCATGACATGGATTTTAACCCTGTTGGCATTGGCTTTTTGATTATCGGCTTGATTCTTGCCCTAACCCTGCATGAGTTTGCTCATGCTCTGGCTAGCGATCTACTCGGAGACCGCACCGCTCGCAATGAGGGCCGTCTTAGTATTAACCCGCTGACCCATATCGACCCGGTCATGACCGTGCTTTTACCCCTAATCCTCATAGTTATTGGCTCGCCGGTTATCTTTGGGGCGGCCCGACCGGTACCGTTTAACCCCTGGGCCGTTAAGTATGGTAAATACGGCGTTGCCATCGTTGCCGCCGCCGGTCCAGCCATGAATCTGCTGCTCGCCGTCATTACTGCGGTTGCCCTGCAGCTGTTTACGCCTTCGACTCAAATAATGCCGTTCTTCATCACCGTAATTTCGATCAACATCGCTTTTGCGGTATTTAACCTAATTCCAATTCCGCCCCTGGACGGTTCGCGCATCTTGTATGCCTTTGTGCCGCTAAGTGTCCGTAACGTCATGGACCGCCTCGAACAAAATGGCCTGCTCATCATTTTCTTCCTACTATTCCTGGCCGCACCGGTCTTTATGCCAATCTTCGGTGCCATCGTTGGCGGCATTATGCAGTTCTTGGTCCCAGGTTTAACCGGCCTGTCGACCTAGTCGGTAAAACTCGCTACAATACCAGTAAGCTCTGCAGCTTTGGTAGGCCAGTTTATTTTTTCTTTACGAGTTTTTTAACGGGAGTTTAAGATTGCTCCGGTCCGAGGACCGCGTAGCTGAGGACACCCACCTGCATACATCGCGGGAAGAAAACTCTGGCTTACCGGGTAGCGGAGCTTGTTTTTCGGGGTGTGGCGCAGTTGGTAGCGCGTCCGGCTGGGGGCCGGGAGGTCGCAGGTTCAAGTCCTGTCACCCCGACCAGGAATTATTAAATTGAGGCGCTAAGCTATGATTAAGGGTCATCCATTGAAAGAGTTGAAATCACCACAGGCTAAAGAATTAGCTGAGTGGCACTCTATTCAGGTTGATTTAAAGAAAATAATTGCATGGCTAATCCTGCTTATGAGTAACTTGGAGTCATTAAAAGAAGACGATAAAAGCCTAAGTCCTATTGATGAAGCATTGTGGGTAGCTTCTGTTGTTTTTTATGCCAGATGTTTTGACGGTGGCGTTCGGGCAAGCTTGCAACCATCTATCTATGAAGGCTTGAATGGAGATCCTTTGGGTGCGCATAAATTCTATGTCGATATGAGAAGTAAGCGGATTGCCCATTCGGTAAACGCTTACGAACAGTATACTACTGGCATTGTATGCACAAAAATAGAAGGCGATTGGAAGGTTTTAGATATAGCGCCTTTTCTTATCAGTCACACCTTCCCAACAACCGATGGGGTCACTACACTTTTGGAGTTAACTAAGGTAGCGTGTAACTATGCGACCAAGCAAATAAAGGAACTTTCGATAGCTGTAAAGGCGCAAGCATGCGGCATGACGCCAGAAGAAATTGAAAGAGCAAATAATCTAGGCTTTAGAGTTCCTGGCCCAGGTCAATCTGGGAACAAGAGAAGCTAACTGCACCCATTTTGATTTCAGTAGCATTCGAGTTATTAATTTGACTCAATCTCAAACAAGAGTATGCTGGAAGCACCAGGAGTTACTCGATGCATCGATTGCAGCAACACATTTTACAACAGCTCATCTTAAACCCGGAGCTGCGTTATGCCGATCTGAAGCCGCGTGAGATTGAGGGTAATCTGTTTATGTATCACCTTAAGCAGCTGATTCGGGATGGGTTGGTTGAAAAGCAGGGTAAGAACGGCCTGTACCGATTGACCTCAAAGGGCAAGCTGTACGCTGACCGGTTGAGCTTAAAGTCGCTAACTCCCAGGGTGCAGCCTCGGATTGTTACCCTAATGGCAGTAGAGGACGGTGAGGGGCGCTGGCTGTTTTACCGCCGCAAGCGTCAGCCGCTCATTGATATGGTTGGCTTCCCTTACGGCAAGATTCATCTGGGCGAAGGCGTTAAGCTGGCGGCGGAGCGGGAGCTACGCGAAAAGACCGGCTTGGTGGCCGATTTGCAGCACTATGGTGACGGTTACGCCACCACAATGGAGGACGGCGAGCCGGTGAGCGAGATTCTATTCCATCTGTTTTATGGAAGTAATCCAACCGGCGAACTAATCGAGAAATCAGATATCGGAGAGGCTTTTTGGCGTCATCCAGAAGAGGTTGATGGTGTCGACTTCATGCCAAATGTTAAGGATTTATTAAAACTGGTACAATCGTATGACGGCAGTCGATTCTTTGCCGAACTAACACATCATGTACAATAGGAGCATATGGCACATCTATTAAACGCACCTGTCGAAATTAAGCATTTGGTAATCCATACCGATGGCGGTAGCCGTGGCAATCCGGGGCCTTCGGCGGTTGGCGTTGTTATTTCTACACCGGACGATGATCATATTGAGTCATTTGGTCGGTATATTGGGGAGACCACCAATAATCAGGCCGAGTATACCGCGGTGATTGGTGCTTTGGCGGCGGCTAAAAAGTACAAGCCAAGTAAAATCGAGCTTATTTTAGATAGTGAGCTGGTGGTTAAGCAGCTGCGAGGGGAGTATAAGGTGAAGAATGTTGATTTGCAGCCGCTGCATGCCGATATTATGAAGAAGGTTGGTGGCCTAGAGGTCACCTTTAAGCACGTCCTGCGCTCCGAGAACAAGCTAGCCGACATTGAGGTTAATAAAGCGCTCGACGAACACTTAGGCCATATTTAGCCAAAACCTAGCTTTTTTGGCTCAAAAACGGTATAATATCCCCACTGAGACTACTGGATGATCGCCTGAGCCGTAAGGCAGGGGAGGAAAGTCCGGACAGTACAGAGCAGGACGGTTGCTAACCGCAACCAGATGTAAGCTGGCGGTGTTCCTCTCGAGAGAACATCGCTGCCAAGTCTAGGGAAAGTGCCACAGAAACGATACCGCCTGGTTCGTCCAGGTAAGGATGAAACGAGTGGGGTAAGAGCCCACAGCTCCCTCTGGTGACTTTGGGAGGAGGTAAACCCCGTCCACTGCAAGGTGGCTGGTCTATAGGTTGCTCGCCTGGACCAGCATGAACCGCACGAGCCACCTGGTGACAGGTAGCCAAGATAGATGATCATCCATCCGCTTTGCGGGGGACAGAATCCGGCTTATAGGTAGTCTCAAATCAAAGCAGGTCTCGCCATACGCGGCAGAGGCCTTTTTTGATCAATTCCTGCTACAATATATCTAGATATTTAACCTTAAGGTAATTAAAACCCAACAATGCGAAAACGCAGCGAATTACTGTTTAGTCTGTTACTTCTTCCGATCGATTTTGCGGCAATTTTGTCAGCTTTTATCGCCGCCTACGCCATTCGCGTTAAGATTGAGGCTCGCCCAGTAACCTACCCACTGGGAATCGAGTTCTTTTTGCAGGTATTTTTACTAATTATCCCGGTCTGGATTCTGATCTTTGCCTTAACCGGTCTATACAATCAATCTAGCTTACGTAGCCGCTTACAGGAGGCCGGTAAGGTGTTTGTGGGGGTTAGCGGTGGCGTCATGTTCATGATTGTGTTGGATTTTGTTAGCCCTAGCCCAATCTTTCCGTCTAAGGCGGTACCAATTTATGCTTACGGCATAGCCCTGGTTACAGTGATGCTTGGGCGGGTTATTATTCGGGCAATTCAGCGGCGCCTGTTTAGGGCGAACATCGGAGTTTACCAAACCGTCATAGTCGGGAGTGGGCCTTTGGCTCAGCGCCTGGTTCAAACATTGTCGCGGTCGGCCCAGACCGGCTTTAAGATTATTGGCGCGCTCGATACCGCCAGCGGGGCATCGCAACGAATGCGCCCGGTTTTGGTTGATCGCTCCTTAACCAACCTTAAAAATCGGTTAAAAAATCAACATATCGATCAGATTATTCAGGCCGACTCTCACCTCAATCCCGACGAGGTGTTTGAGGTGGTGCAGTTTGCTGCTCGTAACCATATAACCTACCGTTTTGTGCCAAACCAGTTTGGTATTTTTGCGACCAACGCCCAGTTGGGCACTCTGGCTGGTATGCCCATGGTGGCAATGAAGCCAACCCCGCTTGATGGGTGGGGGAGAATCGTTAAACGCGGCTTCGATCTGGCTTCATCGCTACTTGGGCTGATTGTGCTTTCGCCTTTGTTTGTGGTTATCGCGCTGTTAATTAAGCTGACCGACGCCGGCCCGGTATTTTTCCGCCACCGTCGGTTGAGCCGCGAGGGCAAGGCTATTTACGTTTACAAGTTCCGTACCATGCGCCAGCGCTTTTCTACCGGAAAGTACCGTGGCAAGACACCGGTTGAGGTGCTTGAGATGCTTGGCCGCCAGGATCTGATCGATGAGTTCAAACGTGAACAAAAGGTTAAGAATGACCCTCGTGTTAGCCGGTTTGGCGACTTTTTGCGCCGTACCAGCCTCGATGAGCTGCCGCAGCTGTTTAATATTCTGCGTGGCGACATCAGCCTGGTTGGCCCCCGACCTATCGTTAAGGACGAACTGGACCGCTACGGCAAGGACCGCTCAACCTTGCTGGCACTTCGACCTGGTTTAACCGGTTTGTGGCAGGTGTCTGGCCGCAATGATATTGGTTATGAAGAACGGGTTAAGCTTGATATGTACTACATCGAAAACTGGAGCCTTCTGCTAGATATTAAGATTATCTTAAGGACCATATATATTATTATGACCGGCAAGGGGGCGTACTAGTGGCAGCAAAAAATCTTAAAGTGGCAATTGTCCATGACTGGTTGACCAATCAGGGAGGGGGAGAGCGAGTGGTGTGGGCGCTGCACCAAGCTTACCCCGATGCACCAATCTATACCTCGGTATACGATGCCGAGGCTTTGCCGCAGTTTAAAGATGCGGATGTGCGCACCTCATTTTTGCAGCACTGGCCTCTAGCCAAGCGAAAGCACCAGCTCTATCCAATACTTCGCACCATGGCCTTTGAGTCATTCGACTTTAGCGGTTACGACGTCGTGATCTCATCCTGCTCAGCCGAGTCCAAGGGGGTTATTACCAAGCCGGAAACCGCCCACGTCTGCTACTTGCACACCCCAACCCGCTATTATTGGAGCGATTACGCTAAATATCGCAATGCCACCGGTTTTGGCCTGCTATCGCCACTGGTTCGCCTGGTTATGCCGGGTTTGGTGCGCAAGATGCGCCTATGGGATTTTGCGGCTGCCCAGCGAGTTGATCACTTTATCGCTAACTCCCAGTATGTACAGCAGCGTATCACCAAGTACTACCGGCGGGATTCGGAGGTGATTAATCCGCCAATCGAGTTAGACCGCTTTGAGCTCGGCCGCCAGACCCGCAGTGGCTTTGTGGTGGTATCGCGGTTAATTCCGTACAAGCGAGTCGATCTGGCGGTTCAGGCCTGCACCAAGCTGGGCTTGCCACTTACCGTGATTGGTGGAGGTAGTGAGCTAAGTAAGCTTGAGGATATGGCCGGCCCAACCATTCGGTTTGTTGGACGCCTGGATGATGAGGGAGTGGCGCAGCAATTGGCTCGCGCCGAAGCCTTTTTGTTTACGGCCGAGGAGGACTTTGGCTTAACTCCACTCGAGGCCATGGCCTGTGGCACGCCCGTAATTGCCTACGGCAAAGGGGGAGCGACCGAGACAGTGGTTGAGGGCACGACCGGCACCTTCTTTAAGGAGCAGACCGTTGACTCGTTGGCGCAAGCGCTTAAGAATTTCAACCCTGATGATTACGATTCGGTTAAAATCCGTAAACACGCAGCCGGCTATGATGAATCAGTATTTATCAAAAAAATTAAAAATTTTGTTAACCAACAGGTTAAGAATTAGTTAAATTTTCAAATATTTAGATAATAAATAAATTATGACTGAGCCGAAGCAGTTCTCGCAGACCTTAAGTAACAGCAAAACACTCTAATTTAGGTAGTAAAAAAATTTACCTACTAAATTAGAGTGTTTTTCGTAGTAGTTTGGCTAGAGCTCGGCGAGGTAAAAGGGCTAAAAAATTACTTAGCCTTCTTAGCGGCCTCAACCACGGCGCCAAAGGCAGCCGGCTGGCGGGCGGCCAGCTCTGCCAGGATCTTACGATCCAGCTCAATGTTGGCCTTCTTTAGCTGGTTAATAAACCGGCTGTACGAAATATTATGAGCATTTAACCCGGCGTTAATGCGCACAATCCAGAGCTGGCGCAGATCACGCTTCTTGTTGCGACGGTCGCGGTAGGCGTAAGACAGCGCCTTTAGTACCGCCTGGCGAGCCTGGCGCACACTGGCGCGGCGCATGTGGCTCATGCCCTTGGTCTGCTGTCGTAGCTTTTTGTGCTTGGCGTGAGTGGTAACTCCGCGTTTAACTCTCATTATCTCTCCTGAACCTATCTAGATCGGCTTAGCGGTAGCCGGCCAACATCTTTTTAATATTACTGGCGTCACCAGCTGAAACCTCGAACTCCTTAACGTAAGTTCGCTTGGTCTTGGCTTGCTTGTGGGCCAAAAGGTGGCTGCGATAGGCTTTACGCCGCAGCATCTTGCCGCTGCCGCTCAGCTTGATCCGCTTGGCCATTCCCTTGTGCGTTTTCATCTTTGGCATTGCTTGGTGACTCTTTCTTAATTCCTAATAGCATGGTCATTTCTCGACCGGATAGTTGTGGCTCTTGTTCGACCACCGAAACGTCCTCAATGGTTTCAACAAAGCGGTAAATCACTGCCTTACCGAGATCGGGGTGAGTAACCTCACGGCCGCGAAAACGCAGGCTGACCTTAACCTTGTTGCCATTAACGAGAAACTGCCGAGCTTTCCTAGACTTCACCTCAAGATCGTGTTGACCAATCTTTAGGCTCAGGCGAACCTGCTTAACCTCTTGGTTACGCTGGTTACGCTTGTTCTTTTGGTCCTGTTTGGTCTGTTCGTAGCGATACTTACCCCAGTCCAAAATCTTCACCACCGGAGGGCTGGCGTTAGGGGCAATCTCAACCAGATCCTGATTGGCCTGGCTGGCTTGCTCTAACGCTTCTGCAATCGAAACCACTCCAACCTGTTCGCCAGCTGCACCAATCAATCGCACTTGAGGTGCGGTGATATCTTGGTTTAGGCGGGTTCGTTGGGCGATTACAGTTCTCCTTTAAGAAAGCTTCGCAGCCAATAATAGCAGATTTACACCTGGTGGTCAACAGGGTTTCAGGTTGAAAAAAACCACAAGCAAGAGGATAATAACGCTTGCCCTATAATCAAACGTTTGGAGCTGTGATGGCTGTCTTTACGTTGACGCCCCAGGAGTTCAGTAGTGGCAAGATGGATAGTAGGCTATGGGCCGAATCGCTGAAGTCCAACCGCCTCTACCAGCTGTGGCTAGATCCCACCTTGGTGAAAGTTAAGCTGGGCGGCATCGACCGTACTCTGAGTCTGCTGCTTGGGTTTACCGGTCCCGTCGAGGCGTGGTTCATCCTGGATAGCATCGACGACAGGCCCAGTCAGCCCGCCACGAAGCTTCGCTTCAAGGGCGTGATTGCGGGTCATGAGGTTGAGTTCGAGCTAATGCTGGGCGACCACAACGTCCTTCTGACGCCAGGCGGCCAGATGGAGGTTGGCTATCCGGTTGGCGCCCGTTGGCCGACGTGGTTCAGCCGACGGTGGCGGCGCAGGCGAGAGTGTCGGCGTGCTTGAGCCGATTACACCACAGGAGTACTTTGAGGGGCTTGAGGACTGCATTCCAGGGAATCAGGTCAAGATCGAGCGTTCCTACCTAATTCGTCTGGTAGCCACAGCGGACATCAGTATTTTAGGTTGCCACGCGAAGGTTTACGAACTGCTCCTAAGGCCAGCTCCTGCTCAGGGTGTATTTAAGGTTTACAACATCAGGCTCAATGCGGTTCACGATGATGTTGTTGGGCATATCTGGGCGGAGGCCGATGAATACTTCTGGATTGCCTTCCAGCTCCTTGAGTCTGGCGAGCTGAGGGATCGGGGACAGATTGTTGGGTATGTTCTGGAGCCACCCGACGACGAAGAAGAAGACACCGATCCTAGCCTTGATCGAACCAGGCCTCTAGTGGCCACCTAGGATCCTGCCGTTACCCATACGGCGGGGTCCGAACCGGAATTATTTAATAAAAATTTAATCTTCAGGCTTGAAGGTAGAGAACTGCTTCTCGGTAATAAACCTAATTTGCTTGTTGGTTAAGCGGATTGCAATAGGGGTGCGGCCGCTCAACTTACCATCAATCATGATACCGGTTGGAGGGGTTGTTTCAATTACAACACGCTTGGCACCAAAGCGACTGACGCCATCTTCGACATCATCCTTTTTAAGCACGCTCCACAGGTAAGAGGTGAGCTGTCGGCGATTTGGGGTGTCCACCAAAGTTACCAGGAGCTTGTTGGGGGCAAGCGGGTTATCAAACTTTTGGTTGGTGATACTCAGGCTAAACAGGGGGGCGGTTAACTCCAGATTGTCGTCAATTAAGATGCGGCACTCCAGCGACTCATAGTTGCGAGCGTGGCCCCAGCCCTGGGCAAACTGGCCCATTCGGCCGCGCAAACTGGTGTCGGGAGCGGTTTCAACCTGTTTGTCGAGATCGGTTTCGAACCCTAGGGTAAGGGTGGATAAAAAGTATTTTTGGCCGGCTGCAATCAAGCCGTAGCTGGTTAGCCGACGAGCCGCCAGTACCTCGCAGGCTTGTTGCCAGCTGGTGATACCCAGGCGGTGCGCCAGGATGTTTGAATTGCCGGTCGGTATAATGCCAACCGCTACGTTCTCCTTGGTTATACCGTTAACCACCTCGTTGACGGTACCGTCGCCACCTACCACCACGATGGTGGTGTGACCTTTTTCGATGGCGGTTTTAGCCATCTTGGTGGCATCGCCAGGTCCGGTGGTTTTAGCAAACTCGCCGTCGATGCCCAGCTCACGCAGTCGCATTCGCAGCTTGTCTTGTAGCGTCGAAACCGCCCCTTTGCCGGCTATCGGGTTAAGGATGTAGTAATACATACTCTAGCTATTTGATCCTGCTTCATCATACGACTCAATCTCGGTGGCCTTAAGCGGCTTCATCTTGCTCACACCGACAAAGACACCGCCCATGGCGATCTCAATCCGAGAGCAAGCGATGTCGCCGTGCACCTGGCCGGTTTCGAGCACCGAGGCGCTATCGACCGCAATGACGTTGCCGTCAACCTGGCCAGCGATCGCCACACTGGTAGCCGACAGATTACCAACGATGTGGGCGTTAACGCCAATCGTTAGGTGGCCGCCGCACTTAATGTTGCCGGTTAGGGTGCCATCAATGGTGATGTCGGTCTCGCTGGCTAGGTTGCCCTTGAGCTTAACGCTTGAACCGATAATGGTGTCGGTTCCTGATACTCCAAACATGTCGTTCTTTTTAGCCATACTACTCCTTTATGCTTGAAACTACTTGGGCACTCGCCGTGAGGCTTGCTTGAGCGCCTGTTTTTCCTCATCCGAAAGCGGATACTTGCTTTTATTATAGTCTACCGGTTTTACGTAAACCCGGGTACCCTCACGTCCGTGAATACTGGTGAGCACATAACCGGAGTCGTGGGCGTCAAGCACGGCGAGCACGAAGCTCTGATCGCCGCCGGTATCACCAAACGGATTGAATCGGACAATCGAGATCTTTTGGGAGGCCAGACTGCCGGTGGCGGCCAACCGCTCGTAGGCATCATCTAGTTTATCGAGGTGGCCCGCCACCGCCTCAACCTGTTTGTGGTAGGTCGATAGCGACTGCTCCAGGCTATCGCCGTCGCTACCGGCCAGGGAGCTGTGGAATCGCCGTTGTAAGCGGATGGCTAGCCACAGGCTGACCGCCGACAATACCAGAGCTATTAAAATAAGCACCAACCATACCGTGTTCATTTCACCACATTCTTTACTGCTACCAAGTATAAGCTGGCTGATGAGCCCCTGCAACCAGCCGGGGAGCTGTGGTAGCATAAAAGCATGTCTAAAAAGAAGTCTCGCAGTAAAAAGAAGCGGGTGATTCGCACCTCGCAGCAATCGGTAGCGGCTAAACCTAATCTGGCCGCAAATACAGCTGTAGCCTCAGCCAAGGCGCCTGCCACCGCTAAGGCGACTAAGTCTGACTCTGCCGGCGCTGGCGCAGCGGTGGTCACCGATGAATGGGGCTACGTCCGCCGCGATGTCCGACAGATTACGCTGCTAGCGGTTGGCTGTATCGGCACCGAGTTGTTGCTGTGGTGGCTGCTTAGCTCAACCTCGCTCGGGGACCAGGTTTATAACCTTATTCAGTTGTAGCCCGATAGCGTATCGCTTCGGCTAGGTGTTGGCTGGTAATTGTTTTTGATTGATCAAGGTCGGCAATGGTCCGGGCCACTCGAAGTATGCGGACATGGGTTCGGGTCGAGAGGTGGAACGCGGCCAGCGCTTGGCTAATGAGCTGTTGGCCGCCTGAGTCTAATCGACAGTGCTGCTGCAGTCCCTGCCCAGCGAGATTGGCGTTGGTGAGGGAATCATCCTTGAATCGTTGTTTCTGCAACAACGACACTTGGTTGACCTTGGCTTGTAGCTGCTGACTGGTAGTGGTGGATCGATTAACTTGGTCCAATTTTGCTCGCTTAACCGACACCATCATGTCGATTCGCTCCAGTAGCGGACCGGAGATCTGCTTGCGGTAGCGCTGTATCTGGTGGGCCGGGCAGCTGCACCGCCGTTCGGGGTCGCCGCGGTAGCCGCAGGGGCAAGGGTTTTGAGCGGCAATCAGCATGAACCGAGCCGGGAAGGTGGCGCTACCGGCGGCTCGACCAATGGTGATGCGCCCATCTTCGAGCGGCTGGCGCAAGGCTTCGAGCACCGGCCGTTGAAACTCCGGTAGCTCGTCTAAAAACAGTACTCCGTGGTGGCTTAAGCTGATCTCTCCAGGGGTGGGGTGGCGGCCACCGCCAATCAGGGCGGTAACGCTGGTGCTGTGGTGCGGCGATCTAAATGGACGATCGGTGGCGTTTACCGGTCGACTTAGCCCTCGCGCCTCGTGTAGTCGCGCCACCTCCATCTGCTGCTCGGCGCTGAGCGGTGGCATAATCCCGGCCGCCGCTTTGGCCAGCATGGTCTTGCCAACCCCAGGCGGGCCAACCAGCAGTATATTGTGTCGTCCGCTGGCGGCAATCAACATGGCTCGCTTGGCCTCCTCCTGGCCGTAGATGTCGGCAAAATCAACCTCGGGCTTGATCGGCAGAGGAGGGGAGGAGCGTTTTACTCGAGTCCGGATTGGCTTCGCGCCACGTAGGTGCTCCGCCAGCTGAGCCAAGCTCTTAACTGGAATAACGCGAGTTGAATTAAAACGCTGTAGACCCTGTTCCTGGCCGCTCGGTACATACAGTCGGTCAATGCCAAGCCTTCCTGCCAGGTGTGCGGCGCTTACCACCCCGGCGGTAGCTCTGACGCTACCGTTCAGCGCCAGTTCGCCAATAAAAAGACTACTGGCTACCTCTGGCAGCTGCTCGCTGGCAATTAGGACCGCAATCGCCATACCTAAATCAAAGCCAGTTCCATCTTTGGGTATATCGGCTGGGGCAAGGTTGAGGGTGATTCGCTTTGGCGGAAGCATCAGGCCACTATTTTTAATTGCCCCGCGCACGCGCTCGCGGGCCTCTTCGACCGCCTTATTGCCTAAGCCGACCACCACCAAGCCGGGTAGGCCATTGCTCATGTCGCATTCAATTTCGACCAACTGTCCCTCCAGCCCCATTTGAGCCGGTGCCTGCACTCTTGCCAGCATAATTCCCCCTGTTTGAGAGCATCATATGCGCGCCTTAGTTAATCGTCAAAAATTTAATTAACATTTCATTAAATTAGTGTTGTCAATTAATATTTACAAAACTAATTTGATTTGATATATTGAGTCAAATGGACGAGCAATTAATCAGTCAAGTTGAAGATTTAGGCCTCAGTAATAAGGAGGCCAGGGTCTATGTGGCTAACTTAATGTTGGGTCCGGCCGGCGTGCAGCAGATTGCCGATGCTAGCGGTATTAAGCGAGTCACCACCTACGTTATCTTGGAATCTCTAGTTGGCTTGGGGTTAGTCAGCCAGACCAGCAAGGCCAAAAAGACCTTATTTAACGCCGAGTCGCCCGAAAACCTCCGGCGCTTGCTCGATAAAAAAGAGCAGGCCATTAAGGATCAAAAGGCCCAGCTAGATGAGCTGCTACCACAGCTGGGGTCGCTGCAGTCAATGTCAAAAGAATCACCTAGCGTTAAGTTTTACGAGGGAGCTGAAGGCATCCAGACCGTGGTAAGGAGCTTTATTGCTGAAAGTAAAGAGGAGGGGATTGAGCAGATCTATGGTATCAGTAATCTTGACCAGCTGTATGCGATGTTCCCAGAGGTTGCCGAGTCGGAGTCAAATCCCGATAGGGTATCGGCCGGAATTAAAAGCAAAATCATCTACACAAGTGTTAAGGGCCCCATTATGGCCTCAAAAGATGATCAAAAGTTACGCCAATCCAGATATGTTGACCCCAAAAAGTACCCAATTAATGGGGATATGGCAATTGTCGGTGATCGAGTTGCTATGGTGTCGCTGGTTGGTTCGCAGCCAATAGGGGTTGTGATTAAGAGTGAGGAGCTAGCCCGGTCCTGGGTAACTCTCTTTGAGCTCGCCTGGGAAGCAGCCAATAATAAACCTACTCACTCGAAGTAATTATCAATATTGACAGTTGACCGAATGTCAACTTAGTGCTATGATTTTACCGTTCTGACGACTGAAGGCCCTGCCGCACCCGTCAGGACTCACGTCAACGACAGACAGGAGGGGAGATGGCGACGTAGTGACCCATCACCTCAGCACCATCACCGGTGGCCCTGTCTCGTCTCGCTAGACGGCGACCGAGGCAGGGCCCCGGTCAACACTTCAGAGCCGTCCGTTACCCCCTGACCGGGGCCCGGTAGCGGATAGCTCTGAAGCAGGAATCAGGTGTGGTTCTCACGCGCAGGGGACCATTCACCTGAACATCAAGGGTAAGCCGGGAGCGACGCTCTTGGGCGTTTGCTCCCGGTACACCTTGATCTTAAACTGCGTGTAGCACCTTCAAATCGTCTTCCTGCCCCGTATTGAACGGGCAAACCCGCGCTCTATTAGGTGCGGGGTAGGAAGTCGACCAAGTTTCGAGCTGAGCTCATAGGCTCATATATTGGGGCATAGCACTCTACCAAGAGGCTCGCGCCCCGGCTGTCACTTGCTTCTCCATGGCAATTTGTGACGCTTGGCTCGAAAATCTTGTTCCGTACCGTCGCTGCCGCTTGACCCTAGCGACCGCGCCAGACATGGGAGGTCTGGACCGTACGAGCAGGAGCATGGTCTCCACCCAGAGTTGCCAAAATGGCTGTTCAACGCCTAGCGCTCTGGGTGGAGATCTCCATCCGCCTCTAGTCACCTCGACTGGAGGTTTTTCTTTTTGGCAGTTGCAATTATAAGGTCAAGGCTTAACGGCTGGCGGCATCTCGGCAGCACGTCGATGGCTGGTGATGGTCTTTTGATATAGCTCTTCTAATAGTTTGGCCTGGTGGGAGGCGGAGTATTCGGCGGCGAATTGGCGACTGGCCGCACCATATCGCTGCTGCTTCTCCGAGTCTTTAAGAATGATTAACAGCTTTCGCGCCATATCACCGGCCGAATTTCGGGCAAACAGGCCATTCTGCTTGTCGTGGACCACCTCGGTTATCTCCTTGTCGATCATGACGATTGGCAAGCCGGCATTAGCGGCTTCGTGCAGCACCAAGCCTTGGGTATCGGTGCGTGACGGAAAGGCAAACACGTTGGCACTAGCGTAGGCCGCTCCCAGGCGATCATGCTCAATATGGCCGGTAAAGATAACGCCATCATCTAGATTGTGTTTGGTGGAATAGGCTTGAAGCGCCTTTTGGTGTTCATGTCGCCCCACAATCACCAGCTTTGCTTCTGGTAGCTGCTTGCGGACCTGCCCGTAGGCTTCGATTAACAGCTCAATGTTTTTTTCTTTACCCAGCCGCCCGACAAACAAGATAACCGGCTGATCCGGGTTGAGCCCCCACTTACTGCGGAACAGGCTGGTGGCGCGTGCGGTGGTGGGGATTGGGTCGACGCCACTCGGTAGAATTCGAATTGGGGCGGTGGTGCCCCAGCCTTCGAGCTGGGTGCGAATCTTACGCGACGGCGCTATCACGTAGTCGCAGCGGTTATGCAGCGCAGTAATGCCGCGCATAACAATCTTCTTATTCCATTTATCAATGTTGCGTTCTGGCTTAATGCTGCTTATGGCCTTGCGGAAGTCGCTCAGGCCTCCGCCGGTAATCATGGGCGACATTAGCGACAGGGCGATGGTGCCAGGTAGCACCTGGGGGTAGTGGCTAACATACTCGTACAGATCGGTGTGGTAGGTGCTAATGAGCGGGGTATGGCTACGGAGGGCGTAGTAGGCGCCCAGCAGGCCAATTTGGCTAGGGGTATGAAAGTGGACGATATCCAACTTTTTACGTTTAATCCGCAGTAAAGCTTCGGGCGGGAAGAACATGCTGGTCAGATAGTCATCATAAAACAGGCCCTTTACTGCCGGGAATCGCACAATGTTGGGCGACTTTTCTTTATAGCGAATGCTCGGTGACGGCGCGAACACGGTAACGGTGTGACCGCGCTTTTCTAGTTCAACCCTAAAAGCCTCGATCGAATAGCTGATGCCATCGAGGCTGGGAAGGTAGGAGTCGCTAAATAGGCCAATGTTCATAGAATTGCGGGGTATCTGTTGATATACTACCAGTATTGTAGCTCCGGAGACCCGTCTTGAAAACCGCCCCAACCGTATCGATTGTGGTTCCAACCTTAAACGAAGAGAAATATCTGCCTGATTTGGCGGCCTCGATTGATGCTCAAACGGCGCCGCCGCTAGAGGTTATCGCGGTCGACAAGAGCACCGACACCACGCCCCAACTGATTATGAGCTATGGCTACACCAAGGTGGCTCAGGGGCAGGGAGTGGCGACCGCGCGGGATCAGGGCTTTGAGGTAGCCAAGGGGGATATTATTGTCTCCACCGATGCCGATAGCGTCTTGCCTCCAACCTATATCGAAGCGGTGCAGCGGGTTTTTGCCGACCCAGCGGTGGCGGCAGTGTTCGGACCGGTTTACCTGAGCGATGGTCCTTGGATCGCTCGCTTAGCTTCGCGCAGCTTGTTTTCCCTGTTTTTACGCTTTTCGCTACTGATTCGACGCCCGAATTTAAATGGCATGAACTTTGCTTGTCGTGCTAGCGCTTACCGTAAGACCGGAGGATTTAATCGAAAGTTAATAACTGGCGAGGATGTTGAGCTGGGTTATCGCTTGCAGCGACAGGGGCGAATCGTTTATGACCCAGCGGTTAAGGTTTATACCTCGGCGCGGCGGGTAAAGGGGCAGGGTATTCTTGGGTTTACCTGGTATCACATCAAGAACTTTTTGCGCCTGGCCAGTGGCCGACCCGGGTCTACCAACTTCAAGCAGTTTCGCTAGTGCTAATTAAGCTATAATAGTTTGGTGGAGTATATACAGACCATTCGTCATCGCAACTTTACCAAGTTGTGGTTGGCCCAAATCCTGTCTCAGGTAGCGGCCAATCTACTTAACTTTGCTCTTATTATTTTGGTCTACAATCTGACCCAGCAAACCCGTTTTGCTAACCTGTCGGTGAGTCTGCTGGTGCTGTCGTTTGCGGTACCGGCGATTCTATCGGCTCCGGTCGCTGGGGCTTACGTTGACTACTGGGACCGCAAGAAGGTGCTGGTGGCAACCAACGCGCTGCGCACCGTTTTGGTGCTGCTTTACATCCCGGCCGCCAATAATCTGATCTGGATCCTCGTGTTAACCTTTGTGATTGCGGTGGTGGGGCAGTTCTTTATGCCAGCCGAAGCTGCTACCATACCTAGAACCGTGCCAAAGCAAAACCTGCTCGCCGCCAACTCACTTTTTGTGTTCAGCCTGTATGGCTCGTTTATGGTGGGTTACTCCGCTTCAGGTCCGGCTGTGGCTGCCTTTGGCGACCACGGAGCTTACTACGTTACCGCCATCATGTTCGGCTTGGCGACTTTGCTTACCGCCTGGCTCCCCAGGTATAAAGTTGATAAAAAAACAACAAAACTACCACGTCTCCACCTGTTCCGCCAGCTCAAGGAAAACTGGCAGATTATTCGCGCTCACCCCGACCGATCATTTGCCCTGTCGCAGATGGCAATTACGCAGGGGATTGTGTTTGTGTTGATTACCTTGGCGCCGGCGCTGTCGTTGGCACTGTTTAAGGTTCCGCTGCAGCAAGCCAGCCACTTTATCATCATTCCGGTTGGAGTTGGTATGTTGGTGGGTGTGATTTGCTTAGGTTTCTTGAATAAAGTAGCCGGCCGCCGCCAGATTATCGAAGCCAGCTTGTTCATGTCCGGACTGGTATTAACCCTGCTGGGCTTGAGCGGTCAGCTGTATCGCACCTACCACGGTGAGCCGTTGGTTGATTTGGTTAACATCGGGTTAATTGTGGGCGGAATCATGTTGGTGCTAGGGGCGATGAACTCAATCATTAATGCCACCGCTCAAACCTTACTGCAGGAAACCACCGATGATCATAACCGCGGCAAGGTGTTTAGCTCGCTGCAGATGCTAATTAACATTTCCAGTACCATACCGGTGTTTGTAACCGGAATTTTGGCCGACCTGATTTCGGTAACCAAGGTCATTACCATCATGGGGGTTATCTTGTTTGCCTACGCCATCGCCATGCTGATTAGTAGCTGGTTGGCGGCAATACGACTTAAGCGATCCAAGCCGCAAAACAAAACTGGAGCCGTTTAAGACTCCAGTTGGTTATAGCGACTCAGATTTAACAAGTTGGTTTGGCGCTCTAGGCCGTAAGCTCCTCATCTTCTGGGTCTTGATCGGCTGCCATTGCCTCAGCCAGATTCTCCTCGGTTGGAGCGTTATCGCCCAGGCGCTCACCAAAGCTTTGCCCGCCTGGTGGTGCGTCACCGGCTGGCTCCGGTATTTCGCTCCACGTCCGATTTTTTTGGTCTTGTCCCGGGATCTCGTCCTGCTCCGGTGTGCGGTCGATTTTAGGTTGGTCTTGCTCTGCCATACAATGTCCTCCCTTAATGCTTTTAATGCTACTGGCTGAACTAGGGCTTAGCATTGAGCGTACCCACGAATCATCCACTAATGAACCCTCCTAAATACTGTGAGATTTTGGTATAATAGGGGGCCTGGGGCTGATCAGCTTCGACGAAAGAACCTTCACACACTACTTGGCACGTCGCAGGCATGCGTTAAATCCATCAACAACAAGTCTCAACAGCCTTGTTTCGCGAGTAAAGAGCGCTTTTAGCGTTCCGACCCTCGCACCAGCTTACGCCTAACCACGTAACGCCATCGGTACTCGACGCCAGATAGGGATTCTACCGGTGTCAACTTTTCTGGCCGCTCGTTTAGTGGTGCCTAACGCTAAACGCTAAGATACTTGGCTGCCGTGATGGTTGTTTGGTCCGTTTTAAGACCATCACCCAAGCTTTTAAAGCGGTCTAAACGTGTAGAGGAGTAGTGTTTGAGCTTTCGGACCGGGGTGCGATTCCCCGCAGCTCCACCAGGACTTATAGAGTTTATGAAACGTTAATGTTTGTTTGCTATGCTCACGAGCATGAAAGATTACCGGCATTGGCACATAAAAAAGCATCAGTTACAACAAAAAACTCAACAACTCTATTTTTACGAGCGAGAGGTGTGGTGGGTGGCCATAGGTCTCAATGTTGGGGATGAAGAAGACGGTAAGGGGCGGAATTTTGCGCGCCCAGTATTAGTGCTGAGAAAGTTTAATAAATCTTTATTCTACGGAGTTCCACTTTCTACAAAATTAAAAGAGGGCAAATACTACTCAGGAATTACTTTGGCGGGGGAGGAAGTAAGTGCGCTTATGTCGCAGATGCGAAGCTATGACTCAAGCCGGTTATTAAGTAAGCTTGGATCTGTTTCTGTAAATGACATAAGTAGAGTACGCTCGGGTTTATCTAAAATAATTGGCCTGTAAAATATTTTACCCCTGCCGGAGCAGGGGTGAGGTCGAAACCCATTTGTACTGTTTAGGTTAGCAAGAATAGCCTTATTTTTCAATCACAAAGTTCGACTCGATCAAGCAGGTGTGATACAACTAACCTGAACCAGGGCGGAGGTTGGCCCTTACATCTTCGAACGAAAGTGAGCTCACGGTGATTGCTCAAGAGCGTATCGACCAGTCTCGAACCGAGCTGACTGCATGGCTGCGCCAGCCAAGGCTGGAAATGATTCTGCAGAAGGACGCGCCCGCTTTCGATCCACAGCCTCACGTTGGGGTCAATGTTCAGCGGGGGACCTGGCTGGTGTTGAACTTTCATCCGCACTATCGGTACCACCAGCCTCCAAGCGATCTGGCCGACCGTGAACAGGTTGACCGCTATCTGGCCTATATCGAGAGCCTTGAGGGCGCTCTTGTCGGTCGCTTTCTGACCCAGTTCCAGTCGCTAGCGATGCAGAGGCTTCAGGCTTGGGATGAGCCATCAGTACTGGGGGCCGACTGGGGGAATGTTCTCGACCGACTGCAGCAGGTTCTGAACGTTCAGGTCTGCCCGGGTGTTCAGCAGTACAACGACTACTTCTTTAATAACGGAGAAGTTGCGATGGTGCTACCTGATATCTGGCTGCGCCAAGAGTTTGCCACAGGACTGGCGGTAAAGCTGCTGAGCTCTCTGCAGGGAGATCTAGTCAAGATCAACCGGTACCCGGTCGTCTTTTGCGGCTATGGGGTGCGGTTTATCTAGCGGAGAGGAAGAGAGGGGCGGCCTGGTGGATTCATGCCACCGGGCCGCAGCATGGACTTATAAAAGCGAAATGACCCCGTGAGCTACTGTCAATGTGGCCTTCTAATCTGTTACCATAAGAGTAATGCATTCAATCGTCGATCAGCACATCCGGCACCATCACCAACTGCGGCCGGTAAGGGAGATTTATTGGTCAGTTGGAATCAACGGGCTAGGCCTCAGCTTGGTTAGTATCTTCGTGCCGATCTATCTGTACAATCTGGGTTACAGCATCCGAACAATCTTGTTACTCTTTGTGGTTGATTTTGTAATTCGCATTATGTTGCAGCCAATAGCTGGGCGCTACATTGCGCGATATGGCCCCAAGCATGGCTTTGTGATTGCTGTGGTGGCCACAATTGTGACGCTGGTTTTACTAACCATGCTGGCTGGTAACGCCCAGGTATTTTGGTTGATTCCAGCAGCTGACGCGGTTCTAAACGTGTTCCACTTTTTAGCCTTTATGACCTACTTTGCTCGGTCATATGAGGAGAAAAAGGTTAGCTCCCAGGTTAGTATCATATCTCAACTTATTGTAACCGTTACAACACTAGGGCCTCTTATTGGCGGCATTATTGCTAGTCTGTTTGGTTTGCAAGTGTCGCTGCTGCTGGCAATTGTTCTGGTATCGGCGAGCTTAATTCCACTGTCATTTAGCAGTGAGCCATTTACGCGCCAGCGCTTTTCGATGCTCGACCTACCCTGGAAGCAGATGGCACGCGATGCGGTAGGCAGCTTTGGTCGGGCGATCGATGCTCGGGTGGCTAAGATTGTTTGGCCGTTTGCCATATTTTTGTTTGTCGGTGGCTACGCCAAGGTTGGTTTTATTACTACGGTATCTTTTTTGGCAATTGTGATCGCCAATCAGGTTGCATCAAAGCTGTCGCAGCGACACCCGCGGGCTACAATCTGGAGTGGCTCGGTCGGCACCTCGGTAATGCACTTGGGCAGAATTGGGGCAGCCGATTCAATTAGTGCCACCGCGATTAACCTGGTTGATGGGGTTGTTAATACCTTTAACATGATTCCATTTCAGGCAACGCTGTACCGCCACGCCCGCTCAAACAACACGGTGAGCTTTGTGGCGGCGTTTAACGCGATGAACGATCTGGGCTCGTTGTTTTTGTTTAGCACGCTTTTTGCAGCTACTTTTATACTGCCTACTCAGGCAGTGCTCATATTGGCGTTTGTACTGGGTGCGATCGGGATTTTGATTAGCCCAGCGATTATGACCAGTCATTACCAAAAAGCTCAACCTAGGTAGATTTATAATAACTATTATGTTATAACTAATGCGACCTTGATGGGTCGTTTCTGTTTACAAGCGTTTCACGAGGAGTGAGTGAGATGTTCATTGTAGCTACAGGTTTTGAGAGTTACAGCGACGAAAGCTCAATTGCCAGCAATGGCGACAGCATCGGCGCACAGCCCGATCCGCTGGCCCAGCCTCCGGGTGACGACTGGCTGCATCAGCTGTGGTACAACGTGGCCGATGTGCTGCACTGGGTCTACACCCAGATCGCGACTCACGAGGCGGCCTTCATGATGACGGCCGTGGCAGTGACCGTGGTCTTTCTCGGTTTGTTCAGCGTCATCCCGTTTCGGCGGAATCAGCATCATGCCTAGGGAGGAAAGCTACGACTTCGATCTGACCAGCCTGCTTAACCAGTGGGGTGAGTCGATCCTGGTGTATATGGTGGTTTTAACCATCGCCGGCCTGGTCTTCCTGACCGTCATGGGGTCTTTTTACGTCTTCTCACTTCTTTTGGGTCGCAAGCTCTGCCTGGACTGCGGCACCAGAATGAGGCCTGACGCACATGGCTTTGACTTGCACAGCTGCCCCAGGTGCCATGGCACCTGGGTTCCAGGCAACGATGGTGGTGACGACTCCGATCCGCGCGATCAAGCGCCCTCACCCCAAGGCGGGCCAGAATCCAGGCGAAAGCCGCTCACACGCGTATAGACGAAACGGCGGCTCGAGGTAAATACTCCTCGGGCCGCGCAACGGACTTATTTATTGGCGTAGTTATATTGGCTCAGAATTTATTAATCTTAAGTTGCTAGCATAAGTAGGCTGATCCTTTTAGTGCAAGATTAACTCTAATTTAGGGGGTAAAAAAATTTACTACCTAAATTAGAGTGTTTTGCTCAGCCAAGATATAACGCAGGATCGGGAAGGGTAAGGGGAAAATGACTCGATTAAATCACTATCAAAACCGGCGCAAGCAGTTTAGTCCGATGACGCCAAACACCTTAATGACGTTGGCACTTTCAAATAAACATGTAATTAACTCCTATAGTCTAATAGGATTAATCGAGGACTACTCTGGCGGATCAATCCACCTAGTCGGCTCTCACACCTGGTACATCATAAATCGTCTTAAGCAGCAGGATTATATTAAGTCAGAGGGAAGATATTTCACCATCACCGAATCTGGCAGGCACCGACTTAATCAGGAGATTAAAATCTTACGGTACATCTATAACTCAGCCAGATACTTGGCTAGCTAAGCCTCGCTTAACCGCACAATCTCCTCAACCGTGGTTTCGCCGGCTAGGGCCTTGGTTACACCATCCTCTAGTAGGGTGGCCATGCCGCTCCGTACCGCTACCGCTTCAATATCCTGCGCTGTAGTGGTTTTAGGTTGCATCATCAGCTTTTCAATTTCGGGGGTGATCGACATCATCTCAACAACCGCGACTCGGCCCTTATAGCCGATACCGTGACACTCGGGGCAGCCCTTGCCGTGCTTGAGCTTGAGGGTCTTAGGCAGTTTTGGACGACGTTCAGGGCTAATTTGTTCAACCGATTTGGTTAAGAAGTCTAGCTGTTCTTTAGTCGCTGTAGCTTCTACAACACAGTGAGGACAGATACGGCGCGCCAATCTCTGGGCAATAATCATTCGAATAGCACTAGCAAACAGCGGATTCTGGCCAATCATGTCGAGCATACGGCTGATTGCCGCCGACGCGTTGGTGGCATGGAAGGTCGACAGTACCAAGTGACCGGTTAAGGCCGCTTGTAGGGCGGTTTTAGCGGTGTCGATGTCACGGATTTCACCGATCATTACTACATTGGGATCCTCACGCATTACGGCGCGTAGTTTTCCGGCAAACGACTCCTTGTCGTCGGTGTTCACCTGAATCTGGCTGATTCCAGGCAGGTCGTACTCAACCGGATCCTCAAGCGTGATTATCTTAACCTCAGGGTTATTGAGGTGATTGATGATGGCGTAAAGGGTGGAGGTCTTACCTGATCCGGTCGGTCCAACCGTTAATACCATGCCGCTGGGATGTTCGGTGACCGCATACAGTTTGCGCAGCTGCTCATCACTAAAGCCCAGATGCTCGAGCGTTAGATCGCGGGTTTGGTCGTTAAAGATGCGCACCACAATTTCCTCGCCATGGAAGGTGGGAACCGTTTCAATTCGCATGTTGACGTCGGAGTAGAGGGCCTGGTTATCCATTAAGCGCAGACTGATTCGACCGCTTTGAGGCTCATCCGAGCCCCAGGTTATCTCGGCTCGAGTCTGTAAGTCGCTCAAAAAAATCTCATAGGCTTTGGTGTCGACGTCGGTAATCGGATGGAGAATGCCATCCAACCGGAATCGAATTCGGGTTTGGTTAGCTTGCGGCTCAATGTGAATATCGGATGCATCCAGCCAGTAGGCCATCTGGGCAATCAGCGAAAATGCTTGCTTGGGCGCGGCGGCGGCCAGGCGCTTGCCAAAGGCCTTAAAGTCGCCATTGCGCTCCTTTTCGAACAGCAGGTAGTAGGTGTGGTTGAGAATGTAGTTGTAGCCGCTGTGCGAGATGGTTTTAAAGGTCATCTGGACGTGAGGCAGTTTGTTTTGCAGCTCTGGGAGGCGGCTGCGGTCGGTCTGGTCGGTAATACCCAGTTCTAGACTGTGGTCGTTGTAGTGATGGAGAGGTGCCACGCGATACTGCTGCAGCGTGGCCAGATCCAGCTGACCACCCAGATCAATAACCGCGGTTAAGTCGGTGGTTTCTTGGTAGGGAATACCACTTTTGGCGGCAAAGGCGGCGGCTAACTGTTCGTCTTGGGCGCGCGATGCGCCGGTACTCTCACTCATGCTCCTAGATTAACATAAGTGGGATGGTAGAGGGAGAGTGGTTTAAGGTGATATAACCAGGGTCGCCCCAGGATAGCCGCTGGCGGTTCCGTCGGCCCAGGCCGGCTCCATGGTCCAGGTCCCAGCGGTAAGGCTAAAGTCGGCCGGCTGCCACTGGATGGCGGTGTCGCCCCAGAAGTTGAGGTTAGCTGCCGGGGATAGCACCACCTGCCCGAGTGGGCCGGTAAAGCGCAGGCGGCAGTTGCCAACTGTGCCGCGACATAAGGTTACGACATCCTGGTTGCTTGATAGCGAAATTGGGGTTGAGCTGTCCTTGTTGCCGCCCAGGCCTCCCACGCTGACCGGCTGCGCCAACTGCTGCAGGCTGCGGTAGACGTTCAGGCGGCCGTAGCCGTAGCGGGTAGAGGTTAAGACTCCGTTCATGGCCGCGACCTTGTCGCTGCCATTCTGGAGGGCCGTGAGGATGCTGCTAAGCGATATCCCGGGCTGCCTGCCCATAATCAGCCCAACCGTACCGGTCACTAGCGGAGAGGAGAAAGAGGTTCCCTGACCGCCACAGCTATAGCCACTGGTTTGGTTGCTGGCTGACCAGGCCACCGAGCACAGGCCACTCCCGCCAGGGGCGACCAGATCAAGATTGGCACCCCAGCTCGAAAAACTGGCCAAGGTATCGCTCGAGGTGGTGGCGCCAACCGCAATCACTTCGGGGAAGTTCGCGGGGTAACTCAAGCACTCTTGGCAGCCATCGTTGCCAGCGGCCGCTACCACTGCCACACCCAGGCTTTGAGCGTAATCAATCTGACTGCGCAGGTAGCTGTCGCTGTAGGCACTGCCCAGGCTGAGGTTGATGACGTCGGCCCCCTGATCGGCAGCGTAAGTAATTGCCTCGGCTACCGTGCTGGTGTATCCGTTGCCATTGTCGTCAAGCGCCTGGAGCGGCAAAATCTGGGCGCTACGATCAACGCCTGCCACGCCCCGACCGTTGTTGCTGGCCGCGGCGGCCAATGCGGCCACAAAACTACCATGGCTAACTCCGGCGCCAACCGAGTTGGTCGAGCCGGCCTGCGGGTCGTTATCGCCCGCTACAAAGTCCCAGCCGCGCCAGTCATCGGTGTAGCCGTTGCCGTCGTCATCAACGTTGTTGCAGCGCTTATCCAAGCTTAAGCCGCGGCTGGTGCAGTTTGGCGCTGGCCCTTGACTGGCGGTGGTGCCCATTTCCGCGCTGTTGAGCTTCCACTTGGCCGATAAGTCCTCATGATTAAGGGCGAAACCGGTATCGATAATTGCAATGGTGACCGAACTTGAGCCGGTCCAGCGATCCCAGGCCGAGGTGGCCTGAATGGTGTTAAGGTGCCATTGGTTGCTCAGTAGAGTGTCGTTGGTGGTTCCAAGCATTGAGTAGGGATACTCGGTGTAGCCCTTATTGCCGGGTTGGGGCGCCGGTTGTTTAGCGGCTAGCGGCAGGTTAGACGCCGGTTGAGGCGCAGCTGCCTTTAGCGCCGAGGCGCTTGCATTAGTGCTTGAGGTCAGGGCGCCGTTCGTCTTTGGCGTTGCGCCTGAGTTGTCGCTAGGGTGAGTGACCGTTCCAGCTTGAGAGGCGATCGGAGCGGTTGGACCGGTGGGGTTAGTAGGGCTTAAAGCCAAACCAAACACCACCGCCATCACCAAAGGCAGGCCACTCCAGATAATAGGTGATAATTTTTGAGGATGTATGGGTTTAATTTTTGGTTTAAGCGTCATTACTGTCGCCACTTTACCTCCTTATCATACCATAAGCATTTTGCTATGGCAGAGGCGGCCCGCTCAGTGCTACAATGTGGGGCATTGGAAAGCTCTCAGTGAACGACGATATCATTATTTACCAGGATGAATTAGAAAGTTCGCCGCGCCCCAAGCCACCGCGCCGTTACGTTAAATGGCTCAAGCGATTGGCAATAGTGGCGGTGGTAATTGGTGCTGCAGTAGCGGCCTATTTGGTATTCAACCTATCAAAGGTTTCGGTTAATCCATTTGGTTTTGGCAAGCTAAAGGGGGAGAGCGATGGCCGCGTCAACATCATGATGCTTGGTGTTGGCGATCCTGGTCATGCCGGCGAAAAGCTTAGCGATACCAACATTATTCTCAGTGTAGATACCCGCAACCACACCGTTGCCATGATTGGCATTCCGCGCGATTTACGTGTCGACATACCTGATTATGGTGAAAGTAAAATTAACAACGCTTACGCTCAAGGCGGGCTAAAGGTAGCCAAGCAGACCTACGAAGACAGCTTTGGCGTACCAATTCACTATTACGTTAAAGCCAACTTTACCGGTCTCAAAGACGTAGTTGATGCGGTTGGTGGCGTTGAGGTCGATAACAAGCAGAATCTCTACGATCCCGAATACCCCTGCGATAAAAACCAGTATCGCAGCTGTGGCTTCCGTTTGGCCGCCGGACGCCAGAAGCTTGATGGCAACACCGCACTTAAGTATGTTCGATGCCGCAAGGGTACCTGCGGTAACGACTTTGGTCGGGCCGAGCGCCAGCAGCAAGTGATGCAGGCCATTCGCGACAAGGCTACCTCGGCTGGGACCCTGGCTAACCCGGTAGCTTTAGGCAAGCTGGTCGGTGCTGCAGGTAAGAATATTGAAACCGACCTCAGCATAAATAACTTAATGCGACTGCGTGAGTTGACCGATGGGTTGGACCAGTCGCGCATCACAAATGTGGTGTTCAATCTCGACCCAGACGGCTTCTTAATCTCATCCAATAACTCTAGCGACCTAGTCCCGGCTAGCGGCGACTTTGACGACATCCAGTTGTTCGTAAAAAGCATCTTCACCATGGGCCCGATCTGGGCTGAACACAGTCGGGTGGTGATAGAAAATGGCACCACCACTACCGGCTTGGCTGGCAAGCTACAGGATCAGCTTAAAACCAAGGGATATCCACTGGGCCTCGAAACAATCACTAACGCTCTTAAGCGGGACTACACCACCACGCAGATCATTGACTACAGCGGCGGCAAGAAGCCAAAGACCGTTGACTACCTCAAGCATCAGCTCAAGGTCGAGCCAACCACGCCCGAGGCGCTAGGACTACCCGCCAGCGCGATTAAGCCGGGTGATGTGGTGGTGATTCTAGGCTCCGACTACGCCGCGACCGTCTCGGGTAGCAGCAGTACTGGCTCCAGTAGTACCGGTAGCGGCTCCTCGTCGACGCGATAGCTCTCGGCACTACCAGATAGACCACAGCGGTGGTAAAATATGCTTATGCTTGCGATAGAGGTGTGTCTTTGGTGGTATCAAGATGGGTGGCGGCAGCTGCTATCTAGGAGTCGGCGATTTATGAGCCGGCTGATTGCGGTGTTTTCGGTTCCGATCTTACTGCAAACTTTGTTTTCTCCTTGGCGCCAGATTATAAGTTATCGCGATGGTAGCTTTGGCTCGGGCATTCGGGCCGGTTTTGATAACCTGATTTCTCGAATGGTGGGATTTAGTGTTCGAGTACTGGTATTGTTCACCGCTTTTATTGTTATTTCGCTGGTATCACTAGCCACCTTGCTGGTACTAGTGCTGTGGCCCTTAATGCCGTTGCTAGCCCTAGCTAGCATTGTGTGGGGGATTGTCGGATGAGCCAGATGAACTACAACCGGTCTGGTCGTCGAATCAAGCAAGCTCGCTTGCGCCGTCGACTTGGTTCGTGGGGCGCACCGGTGTTATGGGGCGTAATTATCGTATTGGTAACCGCCTGGCTGTTCGCACTGCAACAGGGCAGTCAACTCGGCTGGACCGCCCTAGGATTGGCGTTGCTGGTTTTGATGGCGCAGTTATGGAATCGGTGGCAGTTGCGTAACCTGCCAACCACCGGCTCTCTCGATAGCCCAGCGGTTACTCTCGACCAGTTAATTGAAGCGCAACTACTGTCGCAGCTGCCGTGGCCAGCAACATCCGATGTAGCTTTTACATCAGCTGCTTCTACCTGGGAAGGATCATTCATTCTGCTGAGACTTGGTTTGCCTAAAGATATAACGTTGCAGATACTACAACAAAATCCGTATGATCCTTGGGATCAGGTGGTTGCAACCGCCAAACAGTACAATATCTCCGAGATAGATGGGGCGGTAGTGGTGGCGGCAATCTTAATTAATGCTCCGGGGCTAGATGCGGCACTTCAAGCCGTCAAGTTAGGCAAGGAGGATGTTATAGCGGTGTTGCAGTGGCAGCACCGGCTTAAACTACAGTTAAAGGCTCTTGAAAACCGGCCGGTATTTGGTGGCGTTGGGCGCGACTGGGCTAGCGGCTACACGCCGCTACTCAACCAGTACGCCCAAAACCTCAGCCAACAGGTTGAAAGTGGCGCCTACCGCCATCTACCTCAGATTCACGAGCCGGTGGTTGATCAGTTGGTTGAGCTGCTATCTGGCAATCGCGCCAATGTGGCACTGATCGGGGACGCCGGAGCCGGTAAAACCGCACTGGTTTATTCGTTGGCCGAACGCATTCTAAAGGGGGACAGAGCCAAGTCGTTACAGTACAACTACATCTTAAAACTCAACGCCTCATTACTGCTATCGGCCGGTGGTCAGATCGAGGAGGTGGTAATGCGACTGCTGGCCGAGGCAGCGCATGCCCGTAACATCATTTTATTCCTAGATGAAGCCCAGCTGTTCTTTGGTAGCGGCACCGGTGCGGTTGATCTGTCGCAAGTGTTGTTGCCGGTGCTGCAGCAGTCGCCACTCAAGATCATTATGACCATGGCGCCATCAGATTGGCAGCACCTGTCGGCTGCGAGCGCTGGTCTGGCCGCTAGTATCCAGCGAGTAACCGTGCCGGCCCCTTCACCCGAAGACAGCCTGCAGGTGATGGCCGACGCCGCCAACTCGATTGAGGCCGCCCCCAACCTAGTTACAACCTACCAGGCCATCAAGGAGGCTTACAGCTTGGCCGACCGCTATCTGCCGGAGTCGGCCTTCCCTGGTAAGGGCATTAGTTTAATCGAGAGCGCTTCGCACTACACTCAGCAGGGCTTCATTACCCAAACCTCGGTTCAGCAGGCGGTTGAGACGATGACCGGCGCCAAGATAACCGCGGCTGAGACTCCCGAGAAGCAGCAGCTACTCAACCTGGAGGATGAGATTCATAAGCGCATGGTTAACCAGAGCCGAGCGGTGACGGTGGTGTCCGATGCTCTACGCCGGGCCCGTGCCGGTGTACGTAATCAAAACCGCCCGGTTGGCAGCTTTTTGTTCCTGGGTCCAACCGGAGTTGGTAAGACCGAGCTGGCCCGTGCCTTGGCCGACGTCTACTTTGGTGGCCAAAACCAGATTATTCGGGTGGATATGAGCGAGTACCAGCAGCCCAAGGATACCGACCGTCTGCTGGCTCCTGGTGCCGGTAGTCGCACCGGTAGTAGCCTGATCGGCGATATTCGCCACCAACCTTTTAGTGTGGTCTTGTTTGATGAGATAGAAAAGGCGCACCCAGATGTGCTTAACCTGTTGCTACAGCTGCTGGATGAGGGTCGTTTAACCGACACACAGGGTAGGGAGGCCTCATTTAAGGACGCTATTATCATCTCTACCTCTAATGCCGCCGCCGATGTGATCCGACAGAAGATTGAGGCTGGCCAGGAGCTGGTAGAGTTTGAGGATGAAATTGTTAGCGGTCTCATTGAATCGCACCAGTTCCGCCCGGAGCTATTGAACCGCTTTGATGAGATCGTTTTGTTCCGCCCATTAAATAAGGCCGAGTTGAGGCAGGTGGTTGAGCTAATGCTGCGCGGCGTTAACGCCACATTAGCCGCTCAAAAAATTTCGGTGAGCCTAACGGCCGCCGCGATTGACTGGCTGGTCGACCGCGGTTACGACCCACGACTGGGCGCCCGGCCAATGCGGCGGATGGTCCAGCGGGCGGTTGAGAACACAATTGCTCAGCGCATTTTGAGTGGCCAAATTCAGCCCGGTGCTAGCGTCACGCTTGACGCCGCTGACCTCCACGTCGCCGACTAGGCGGTTGGGCCAGCGCGCATTTAATATATCCATAACAATTTGTAAGCATAAAAATAACGGCTTGGGAAAGCCGTTATTTTCGTGTGTTTGAGTGGGTTTTGGTTTTGAGTACTGATTTTGTTCAAGTACCTAAATACAGATTAACGTAGGTGTAAAACCTCTGTCAATACATTTTTTCGATTTTTATGAAAAAAGTTATGCTTATTGTTAATTTTAATGACCGGCCAGGCCGTCTAGCCGCCCGCGTCGCCGCCAAAATGCACCCGCGACAATGACTAAAAACGGCCCGCAGTTATTGTCGGGCGGTTGCCGCTACGATCGTTAAAGCGCGTTCATCGTTCGCGACCGTTTGCGCTCGGCCCGACGACGCCCGACGTTGCCGGCCAACGCTCAGCCAACGCTCCGCCCAAAGTCAGCCGCTAGTTTTAAGACGCTTTGGTGCGCTGGCGCATAGCGCGTCCGGCCTCACGGTCTTGCTCGCGCTTTTTAATGGTCTCGCGTTTATCGTACCGTTTTTTACCGCGGCCCAGGCCAACCACGAGCTTAACCAGCCCTTTTTGCTCAATTAAGGCCAGTGGTACCGGTTGAATTCCTTGCTCGCGACCGGTTTTAAGCTCTTCTAGCTGCTTTTTATGTAGTAATAGCTTGCGTGACCGCTCTGGATCGAGTTTAAGGCCCGCAGCCGGCGCGTATGGCGTAAAATAGGCACCATGAAGCCAGGCCTCGCCATCTTTTAAGGTGACAAAGCTGCCTTTTAGGCTAATCTGGCCAAGCTTGGCACTCTTAACCTCTGGGCCGTTCAAAACCAATCCAGCGGTGAGAGTCTCATCAATGCTGTAATCGTAGCGGCCGCGTCGATTTTGGGCGAGCTGTTTCATAACCCTATTATACATCTGGAATCAGATTGGTATAATGGCCTTATGTCAATCAACGAAATCCAGTCTGCAATCGAGGCGACCATCAAGGACGCCTTTGATGTATCAGATGTAAAGGTAGAACTAAGCTATCCCGATATTGAGCATGGTCAGCTGGCCACCAATGTGGCTTTTAAATTAGCCGGTCAGCTCAAGCAGGCTCCTAACCAGATAGCCGAGCAGCTGGCGCTCAAGATTAAGCATCCTGCCGTGGCCAGCGCCAAGGCTGCCGGGGGATTCATTAACCTAAACTTAACTCCGGCCTACTGGATTGAGCAGGCCGCCGCCATCACTCCAGATTACGGCTCAAGTCAGGTCGGCAAGGGCCACAAGGTTCAGGTTGAGTTTATCTCGGCCAACCCGACCGGTCCGATGACGCTTGGCAATGGTCGCGGAGGCTACAATGGTGATGTGCTGGCTAATGTGCTTACCAGTGCCGGCTACCAGGTTGAGCGGGAGTATTACCTTAATGATGCCGGTAATCAGATTAAACTGGTGCGCAGCAGCATTTATGCGGTGGTGTTAGAGCGCTTAACCCATAAGCCCACCGATCATATTCGCGGCTATCGCGGCGAATACATTGAGGAGTGGGCCGATAAGGTGGTGGTGTTAATTCAACAACAGCATGCTAATCCGGCCAGCTTGAGCGATCAACAGATAGAGGAGCTGACCAATCGTCACATTGATGAGCTAGGGGTAATCGGCTGTATCGTTGATCAAATTAAGGCGACCGTCGCCAGAATGGGGATCAACTTTGATAACTGGTTTTCGGAGCTGTACAACCTACACAAGACCGGCAAGGTAAAAGCCTTGGTCGATGGGTTGGTTGAAAATGGGCAGGCGATCGAAAAAGATGGCGCGATCTGGCTAAAAGAGGCCGCCGAAGATAGTGGCGACCGAGTTTTACAGAAGTCGGACGGCGGTTACACCTATTTGGCAGCCGACCTGGCCTACCATATGAATAAGTTTGAGCGCGGCTTTGACACCTTGATTAACCTGTGGGGGTCGGATCACGCCGCTCAAGTTCCTTCGCTGCAGCATGGTCTCAAGCTGTTGGGGGCGACCGGTGAGCTTAAGATTATTCTGTTCCAGCTGGTAAGGCTTATTAAGGACGGTAAAGAGTTCAAGGTGAGTAAGCGGGCCGGTACCTATGTCACCATCGATGAGCTGCTCGACCAGGTCCCATCAGATGTACTACGCTTCTTCTTCTTAATGCGTTCTTATAATGCGCCGATGGACCTTGATCTGGATCTGGCGAAGGAGCAGTCCCAGAAGAACCCGATGTATTATCTAATGTATTCTTACGCGCGGGCCAACTCAATCTTAGAGCAAGCTTCCCAGAGGGATCTGCAGCCACTTAAGCCTGAGCAGATGACCGATCTTACCCCAAGTGAAACCGCTCTCATTCGCCAGTTAACTCGATTGCCACAGCTGCTCCAAGAGATAGTCGGCGACTACGGGGTGCACCGGCTCAGCTTTTACGGGGTAGAGGTGGCTCAGCTGTTCCACGAACTATATGAGAGCCAAAAGATCATCGATCTAGCCCCCGAGCAAGCCGCCCAACGCTTGGCCCTAATCCAGGTTTACGTCACCTTTATGGAGCGTTATTTCCAGCTACTGGGCATCACTCCAATCAAGAAGATGGGGTAGAGGTCCAACCTTTTGACGGGTCCGACCTCTAGTTGGGTCGGACCCTGTATAATACTCATATGGATATTGGGTCGTTTAACCCGGTTCAGCGCCAGGCGGTAGAGCATGGCGAGGGGCCAGCTTTGATTGTAGCCGGTGCTGGTACCGGCAAGACTCACGTGATCACTTCACGGATTGCTTACCTTATCGAGCAGGGAAAGGCCAGTCCGGGCCAGATTCTGGCCCTAACATTTACCGAAAAGGCCGCTCGCGAAATGGCCGAACGTCTCTACGACTTAATTGGCTGGCGGTCCTATCAGGTGGCGGTGATGACCTTTCACGCTTTTGGCTCGGAGCTGCTGGGTCGCTACGCCAATCACATTGGCCGATCGGTCCGGGGTGGCTTAATCAACACCACCCAGAAAGCTCTTTTACTGCAGCAGCATATTGATCGGGTTGAGCTGTCATACTACGGACCACATGCCAACATCTTTGAGTTTCTTGAAGGCTTGGTTGAGCACATGGGTATGCTCCAAAACGCTGGCATCTCTCCGAGTGATTATGCTGCGTATGCTGAAAAACTAACCAAAGATCCAGGCGATATGCACGCTCAGGATGTGGCCGAACAGCAGGACTTAGCTAAGCTTTATTCACTGTATGAGCAGATCAAAGCAGAGACCGGCACCTTTGACTATAATGATCAGCTGCAAATACCGTTGAATATATTACAACAAAGACCAAACCTGGCCGCACGTCTCTCGAAGGAGTACAAGTACGTACTGGTAGACGAATACCAGGACACCAACACCTTGCAAGATGAGTTGCTGCGCAGCTTCATTGGCCCAACCGGTAATCTGTTTGCGGTCGGTGACGATGATCAAGCAATTTATGGATTCCGCGGCGCTCAGATCGATAACATTTTAAGCTTTGTCGATCACTTTAAGGTCAAGCAGCCACTAGTTTTAACCGATAACTACCGATCTGGGCAGGAAATTCTAGATGGCGCCTATCGCTTAATTCAGCACAACAACCCCGAACGTCTCGAGGCCAAGCTGCATCTTAAAAAACAGCTTAAGGGGCAGTTTGAGGGTAGCCAGGTAGAGTTTAAGCCGTACTCTTCGGCGAGCGAGGAGCTGGCGGGTGTAACTGAGGCAATTCAAGCTAGGGTCACCGCCGGCGAGAGTCCAGGTGGTATAGCGGTTCTGTCGGCAACGCACGCCCCCTTAAAGCAGTTGGCTAAGAGCTTGCGCCAGCGCCAGCTGCCATTCGCCTTATCGACCCAGGTTAATATCTTTGAGCAGCCAGAACTTAACCAGTTGTGGTATCTGTTGCAGTGGGTGGGTCTTAAGGCCGAGGATGACAGTATTGGGCATGTCTTGATGGGAGATCATTTTGGCTGGACGGCCGGTCGCTACCGAGAGCTGTTAAGCGATAGCCGTGAACAGATGACCACGGTCGAAGCAGCGCTGGTGGCTAGCGATCAAGATGATGCCAAAAAGGTGTTAGATGACCTGGAGGAGTGGCGGCAGTTGGCGCGCAGCGTTCCGGTTAGCCAACTGGCTTACACCTTAATCTTTAAAACAGGTGTTTCTGATACCTGGATTAAGCGCGCCGAAGATTCACCCCGAATGGTTCGGGTATTTGAGGACTTAGGTCGCTTACTCGAGCAAATGCAGGATTACGAAACGGTGGCAACCGATCCTACCCTTAAGGGCTATTTAGGTACCTTCCCTAAGCCGCCATCGATTGAGGTGGCCGAGCCGCTTGGCGAGGAGGGAGGAGTGCAGCTGCTAACCGTACATGCCTCAAAGGGGTTGGAGTTTGACACCGTTTACTTAATTGGCTGCACTCAACGCAACTGGTCGCCTAGTCGCGGCAGGGGCTGGGTAATACCGGAGGCTTTAACCCCGGCCACCGAGCTGCCACCTGAGCACGAGCTGCGCCGCCTGATGTACGTGGCGGTAACCAGGGCCAAGCAGCAGCTAATTTTGAGTTCCGCCACCCAGACCGCGAGTGGTACCAGGCAGACGATCAGCCCTTTTATTGAGGAGTTATTGGGACAGAAGCCGGCTATAGCTCAGTCCGAGAAAAACCCATCAAAAAGCGCAAAAACGGCGATGTCAAAATTACAGCGCTTTTACCCATTACAGCATCAAGCCCCGGATAAGTTGCCGTTTGAGACCGACGATGGCTGGTTGGAGCTCGGTGTTAACGATCTGGGCGGTTACGACTTTTGCCCATACGATTTTTACCTCGAAAAGGTGTTGGGTATTCGTGCTCCTTATGGCCCGCAGCTAGCCCTGGGGACAGCGGTTCATACGGTGATTCAAGCTTGGTACCAGGGTAAGCTAAAGGGCGAGGAGGTGCCGCTAGCCGACCTGTTGGCGCGCCTCGATGAGCTATGGAGCGACCGTGGTTACGGTAGCCAGGCTCAGTCGGAGCAGGCTCGCCAGCAAGCCCAGGCCGCCATCAAGCACTTCTTTACTCGGGAGCGCCAAGAGAGCGATCGAGTAATCCTCGGCTCAGAGCTACCAATCAAGCTGGAGATACCGGAAGCCAAGCTTCGGCTTAAGGGGCGGATCGATGCTTATTTCAAGACCTCAGCAGGCGTTCAGTTGCGCGACTTTAAGACCGGCCGCAAAAATGACGCCGAAAAGCTGGCTAAGTCGGCTAAAAATAACTTCCAGCTGCGCACTTACGCGGTGGCCTACCAGCAAATGACGGGGGAGGCCCCTAGCTCGGTAGCGCTAGATTACGTAATGACCCAGACCGAAGGCGTGGCCGAGCTGTCCAGTACCATACTAAACAACCATCGCGATAAGCTTATTAAGCTTTCCGCCGCTATTCGCCAGCGGCAGTTCGCCCCCAACCCATCCAATGTTCATGAATGCGCCGCAATCCGTTACTACGGCGTTGGCGAAGCTGAAGAGGCCGATAATTCGTGACTCAACAGATAGGTAATAATTACAACAATATTGAAGTTAGAGACGAAATATGGCTGCAGCAGCTGCTCGATGACACCTGGGACCGCTATTTTAGCGAAGTGCCTCAAGCCAATATTGTGAGGATTGTTTTTGGTAAACGGGCTAAGCGCCAACTAGGTTCAATCCGACTCGATCCCAAAGAACCAAACGTCACCATCATAACTATGAACGGTCTTTTTCGTGATCCAACCATACCCAGCTTTGTGGTTGAGTCGACCTTGGTGCATGAACTAATTCATTACTCACACGGTTTTAACTCGCCCTTAGACCAGTTACACAAGCATCCGCATGCTGGAGGGGTGGTGCGTAAAGAGTATGCTGAGCGCGGCTTAGAGCAGCTCTACCTTGATCAGCAAAAGTGGCTAAAAGCCAACTGGCCAGAGATAGTTCGACGCAATTTTGCGCCACCAAAACCCCGCCGCCGGATTCGGCGCGGCATTCCCAAGCCCTTCTGGTTTGTTGGTTGAAAAAGGGGTTAGGATAGGCTAGTATTATCATACCAATGGTTCGCGGACCTCGGGTTGCTCATGCAACGTGGGGGATTGGTACCAAAAACAGCAGCTTTCGCTGCTGTTTTTTTGATGTCTGGTGGAGCTATCGGGAATCGAACCCGACAGGGCTAGATCGCGGGCCAGCCCGCGGCACCAGCCGTAGCCCCCTGCTACGAACTCACCAGACTTTTGGATAGTATCAAGCTGATATTAAAGAATTATTAAGCCAGATAGGCTTCAGGTATATAAACGTGAAGGGGGCCCGCGTTCTTTCCGTGAACACGGGCCCCAAAGTGGGTGGGAGGTTGTACTGCTATGCCGGCGTCAGCTGACGCGAGCCGAGTAGCTGGATCCCGGGGAGCCGTTCGATCCAGCCGATGCCGGTTGTCGTGGTCACCTGCGAGAAGAACAGCTTCCGAGCCTCAGCCTCGCTGATCCCGGTGAGGCCCATCTTCTCCATCTCGGTGAGGTCGGCTGAGCTGTTCGGCCTCACGCGACGCGTGAGCTCGTTCCCACCGAGGGGATCCGGGAGCTGCTGCTCGCCATCCAGAAGTCGGACGGCGATCTTGAAGCGTGCCATGATGGCGGCTACCTCCAGTTGTGGTTGTGCGGCCGGGGCCGCTTTGCTTATTCAACAGATAAACAACACCGCTGAATATTCCCGAATGTTACCATAAGAAGCATTAAAAGTCAATCAGTTTTGACAGAATTATAAGTGCTGGTCGGGGTGAGAGGACTTGAACCTCCGACCTCAGCAACCCGAATGCTGCGCGCTAGCCAACTGCGCCACACCCCGACAACAGATGAATGATACCGCATTGAGTTATTGATGGCTAGATAAGAGCTGAACACCCCAATGCAAGATGCAATGGGGTGTTACTGGGTGGACGGGTCGCTGCCTCGTTCACCTCGGGTCGGGCCTCGAGCTGAGGCTGCCCTACGAGAGCCATTTGCGATCCAGCCGGGATTTCGCCGCCGCGAATTGGCGGGTTTGGGTTTGGGCGGAGACTTTGCGGCTGGGGTGGGCTCTGATGTAGGAGGGGGCTGAATCAGAACCTCGGCCCGCTGGTCTTCTGGCTCCTGTCCGCAGTTAGGGCAAGGGGCGTTGAAGATGTTCGGGTCGTAGGCGCCGCAGTTGGTGCAGATCGGTTCACTCAAAAGGTGCTCCTTTGGTCGGGAATACCTGCATTATCCACCCGCCGGATTGCGCTGGCAATGGTAAAAATTCCAGTTCAAAAATCGTGACATAACCGAACGAATACCGTACACTTAATGACATGGAACTGATAGTAGCAGCGGTAATAGTAGCGGTGGCGGTGATTGGATCGGCCGCATTTGTGGTGACTCAGCGCAAGCCCAAGGCAGAGGAGCAGAAGCCGGATCAAAGCTTCATACTCCTGCAGGAGCAGCTGGCCAAGCTGACTGATCGCATGGACGAGCGTCTGGATAAGTCGAACGACGCCATGCAGTCGGCGGTGCGTCAGCAGTTCGCGGCCAGCAGTAAGCTGATTGGCGAGGTGACGCGTGACCTGACTCAACTCAAGGAGAGTAATAAGCAAGTACTCAACATCACCGACGAGCTCAAGCTGCTTCAAAACACCCTCCAGAACCCCAAGCAGCGCGGTGTGCTGGGCGAGTACTTTTTGCAGAGTGTGCTTGAAAACGTGCTGTCGCCGGAGCGGTTCACCCTGCAACACCGCTTTAAGGACGGTGAGACTGTTGACGCGGTGATTAAGTTGGATCGCGGCAAGCTACTGCCGGTCGACTCCAAGTTCAGCCTGGAAAACTACAACCGCTTGGTTGAGGAGAAGGATAAGGCGCGCCAGGATGCGCTGATCAAGGCGATCAAGAGCGATCTGAAACTGCGCATTGATGAAACCAGTAAGTATATCCGTCCGGACGAAGACACCATGGACTTTGCCTTCATGTTCATCCCGAGTGAGGCGGTATATTATGATCTGCTGATTAACAAAGTTGGTACGCTGCAGACCAACGCGCGCGACTTGATTGAGTATGCCTTCCGCGACAAGCGGGTGATCATTGTGTCGCCAACCTCGTTCATGGCCTACCTCCAGACCGTTCTACAGGGCCTCAGAAGCTTAGAGATCGAAGAAAAGGCAAAGGATATCCAAAAGCACGTTGGGCAGCTTGGAAAGCACCTCATAGCGCATGAGACCTACATGCAAAAGCTTGGTGGCTCGCTTGGCACCACCGTGAATCACTACAACACCGCCTACAAAGAGCTGGCTAAGGTTGATAAAGATGTGGTTAAGATCGCCGAGACCACGCCGGCAATTGAACCGGTTCTGGTCGACAAGCCCGACACAAACGACTAATATTGGCTTATGAAGCGCATTCTTTCTGGCATCCGTGCAAATAGCGATCTGACACTTGGTAATTATCTTGGCGCCCTCAAGCCGTGGGTGGCGCTGCAGCCAGCTGACGCTGGCTCGCCACAGGACACCGAGTACTTCTTTTTCATCCCCACCCTGCATAGCTTGGTTGGCCGCCCTGACCCAACCGAGTTGCGTACCAACACGCTGTCGAACGCGGCCTGGTTTATTGCCGCTGGCTTGGATCCAGCCAAGGTAACGCTGTACGTCCAGTCGCAGATCCCAGCCCACAGTGAGCTTGCCTGGATTTTTAACAACTACGTAACCATGGGTGAGCTGAATCGGCAGACCCAATTTAAGGATAAGTCCAAGAAGGGTGGAGCCGAAGGTCAGCTCGTCGGTATGTTTACCTATCCAGCGCTGATGGCCGCCGATATTCTGTTGTATGACGCCAACGAGGTGCCGGTTGGTGACGACCAGACTCAGCACGTTGAGCTGGCCCGCGATATCGCTCAGCGTTTTAACAACCTGTACGGCGAAACCTTTGTGCTACCAAAAGCTACCAAGCCGGTGGCTGGCGCGCGCATCATGAACCTACAGGATCCAAGCCGCAAGATGAGTAAGAGCGACGATGATCAGTCGGGCAACATTTTGCTAACCGACTCGCCTGAGGAGATGCGCACCAAGATTAAGCGAGCGGTGACCGACTCTGGCAGCGAGGTAAAGGGGGGTGAGAGCAAGCCGGCCATCACCAACCTGCTCGAAATTTACTCGGCCATTACTGGCCGCAAGGTGTCCGCGATTGAGCAGGAGTACGCCGGCAAGGGCTATGGCGACTTTAAGAGCGGTCTCGCTGACGCGGTGGTTGAACACATAGAGCCAATCCAGCGGCGTCATGACGAGTTAATGAGCGATACCGAGCAATTATTGGCTATTTTAGAAACCGGCCGGCAAAGGGCCGCCGTGATCGCCGAAGAAAAACTCTCCCAGGTTAAGTCGACCCTCGGCTTGCTCTAAAACCTAGATATTTTTACAGATAGAGAAGTGTAAGTTGTAAAAGTTACTACAGATTTTTCTTGAGTAAGTGTTGACTTTTTTATTGTGCTTATGCTAGACTTGGATCAAGTCGGAACTATTGGACCGACAAACCTTGAAAACCAATTGCACCTCGTTTTTTGTCACACCATCCACGGTGGGACCAGCCCGGACTTAGGAGTATCCCCCTTGCTTTCTAATTCCGGACTGGTCCTACTGTTTGAGAAGAGTTACATCGTTGGTAACACTTTGCCGGATCTGAGATAGGTTTTGGTCGCGATCATGTCGTCGTGGTCAGAAGCTATCTCAGATACCACAAAGATGGTAGTGATTGCACCTTTTGTCGTAGTTTTCCTTACCACGACAATCAGTACAATAGTTTCTTTGTGCTCCAAAACTTAACTCAGAGCATAAGGTTACTAACGGGGCGACAGGCGCCAACTAAGTAATACTTTTGGGCGGATCCTAGTCGCCCCGACACGTTGCATTTATCAAAGCACCCGTGCCGGGTGCTTTTTCGTGCCAAAATTTAATAATTACGGTTTCAGGGCCTCCGTTAGGGAAGCCCTGAGGGGTCGTTTAGTAGCCCTGACGCTCAGCTCGTCTTTCGAGCACCTCAGCCATATTGGGCGGGAACGGCCGCTTGAGAAGCCCAAAGGCAGTTTCAAGCTGCAGACCGGTGGTTCGCATAAGAGCATTGTGCTCTTCGAGCCAGGCGTCAACCGCTTCGTCACCGATAGCGATGCTCAGCTTGAGCGGTTGCTCTGGGAAGGTGCTCATTTGGGGGAACATGCTGTTGCCGCGAAATCCAGCGGTGTTGATTTTCTCATCAAGCGGAAGAGACCAATCCCACTCATTTCTGGTCAGCCAACTCTGAGCTCTTACGCCGTGTGAGGCCAGGTTGAGGTTAAGACTCCCCTGGAAAAGCTCCCATTTGACCGATCCAGCATCATTGAATCTGGGCGCTGGCATCCGAGCGACATATCGCGCCAACCCAAGCCTTAACGAATCCTCCACGATACGCAGTCGCTTGCCCTTGATGATGCCGATCACTAGATCGGTATGAACGTGGGTGTATGACTGGTTGCCGTCGATGGGGCCACCGTGTAGCGTGGTGACCTCTTCAGTCCAGCAGCGACATATCAAAACCAGCTCGCCCTGATGCGCCGCCAACTGCTCTTGTAGGTAGAAGTAGCGGTTGATGATCTGGGCGTTGTAATCCTCAAGTCGGCGGGTGACGAAGTCGCTCAAAGGATCACCGAGCGTTGCTTCACCCGCAATGACCTGCTTGACCAGCTTAGCTCGACGAGCCTGGTTTTCCTCAAGCATCCTGTCTAGATCTTCGACCTCGTTGAGTACATTCTTCGGACGCGCCATAACGACTCCTCTTGGTTGTGGGGTGCTCTCACTTGCGGTCAGTTTAACATAATTGCTTACTGGTGGTCTTTTTGCCATAATTGGTATCAAAGATTGAGAGGTAAGCGTGGCCAAGGGCTACATTGGAACAGCATCGGTAACCGGAGCAGGCGCATTAGCTATCTGCGGCTTAGTTTTAATAGCGACCACTCCGGCAGCAATCGGACCTTTTGGGGTTACACTATGGTTTGTAGCGCTGCTAGTGGGCCTCGCTAGCTGGATTGCCGTGGCAGCTTTTGTGGCAGAGCGCAAACTGCGCCCCAAAGCTAGTAAAAACCAGTTAATTACCAACTCAGTCCGTCGTGGCTTACTGCTAGGTGGTTACGTGGTAGTTTTGCTGGGCTTGAGCAGTTTGCAGCAGCTCAGTATACGAGATGTTCTGTTGCTGGCGCTGTTTGTTATCTTGATTGAGTTTTACATGGTGGCAAAGCGATGAAAAAGCTTGATATTAAGGCAATTATTGCCGATGTAAAAAAAGCAACAAGCGCTCAAGAGCTTGAAGCTACTCGGGTAAAGTACCTCGGTAGACAAGGTGTTGTAACGCAAACATTACGCGAGGTTGGATCGCTCCCACTAGAGCAGCGCAAGCAGGCCGGCGCCGATGCTAATGAGGTGCGCCAGCAGATTGAGGCGGCGCTAAACGCGGCCAAGCAAGACCTTGAGCGCGCTCAGATTGACGCTGAGGCTAAGAACATTACCGTTGACGTGACCGCTCCGGTTGATAAGCCGAACGAGTGGGGTCATGCTCATCCGGTACTAAGCTTAATTGATGATGCAGTGAAAGTGTTTTGGCAGATGGGCTTTCAGGTGATTGATGGCCCAGAGATCGAAACCGAGTGGTACAACTTTGAGGCGCTCAACATTCCCGAGGGTCATCCGGCCCGCGACATGCAGGACACCTTTTATTTGGAGGGTGGGAACCTGCCGCGAACCCATACCTCTAACCTGCAAATCCGTTTTATGGAGGATAATAAACCCCCAATTAGAGTGGTGTCACCAGGTAAGGTTTATCGCAACGAGGATGAGGACGCTCGCCACGTCTGGATGTTCCACCAGATTGAGGGGTTGGTGGTTGATGAGGGAATCACCTTGGCCGATCTTAAGGGTACACTTATGGCCATGATGCAGGGACTGCTGGGCGAGAACACTCAGGTCCGCCTGCGCCCCAACTACTTCCCGTACGTGGAGCCGGGTGTCGAGATGGACGCGACCTGTGTTATTTGTGCTGGTAAGGGCTGTAAGACTTGTAGTGGCACCGGTTGGCTAGAGCTGGGTGGCGCCGGTATGGTTCACCCCCAAGTGCTGCGCAATGTTGGCATTGATGCAACCAAGTACAGCGGCTTTGCCTTTGGTTTTGGCCCGGAGCGAATTGCTGCCATTAAGCATGACGTGCCGGATGTGCGCGAGTTCTGGCGCCCAAACCTTAACTTCTTGGAGCATTTTTAATGAAGCTTTCAGCCGAGTGGGTTAACAAGTTTTTAACCAAGTCACTTAAAACGCAGGCCTTGGCTGACGCCATGGAACTAGCCGGTGTCGAGGTTGAAGCGGTGCTGCTAGCTAAGCCATTTGATGACAAGATTGTGGTCGGTAAGGTTGTAGATCTTGAGCCGCACCCGAACGCCAATAAGTTAAAGCTGGCGCAGGTTGATGTAGGAAAATCTACACTAAGCATTGTTTGTGGCGCTCCCAATATTCAAGAGGAGCAGCTGGTTCCGGTAGCCCAGGTCGGAGCGGTACTACCTGATGGGACCAAGATAGAGCAAGCGGTGCTGAGAGGGGTGCACTCACACGGCATGATTTGTAGTGAGTCTGAGCTGGGCCTGAGCTCCGACCACTCCGGCATCATGGTTTTGCCAGCAAACATCAAGATTAGTAGTAAAATTAACAACATTATTCAGCAACATGATGTGATTGATGTAAAAACCGCTGCTAATCGCTGGGACCTCAACAGTGTGATTGGTGTGGCGCGTGAGGTTGCCGCTCAAACCGACCAAAAATTGAAGCTGGAATACCCTGAACAATTAAAGAGTTCAACCACTAAGGGTGCCTCAATCGCCAAGACGGGGCTGGCCAACCGGTTTATGCTGGTTCGCCTTAAGGTTAAGACCGATAAGCGTTCACCGCAGTGGCTGGTGCAGCACCTCCAGGCGGCGGGTGTGCGCTCAATTAGCCCAATTGTTGATGCCACCAACTGCATCATGCTGGAGTACGGTCAGCCGCTGCATGCCTTTGATGCCAGCAAGGTCGAAGGTGACATTCAGGTTCGTTTGGCTAAGAAGGGCGAGACACTAACGACCCTTGATAGCACGGAGCGCAAGCTTGACTCAGCCGATATCGTGATCGCTGACACCAAAAAGGTGATTGGTATTGCCGGAGTGATGGGTGGAGGCAACTCTGAAATCGACGACAGTACCACCGAGATCCTGCTGGAGGCGGCCAGCTTCCATCCGGCCAGCTTGCGCAAGACCGCCATTCGCCACGGCCTAAGAACCGATGCCTCAGCTCGGTTTGAGCGTGGTATTCCAGTTGATTTGCAGCCGCGCGCTCTAAACGCTGCCGTTAAGCTCCTGAGTGAGCTGGTCGATGCCGAAGTGGTAGGTGAGCCAGTCGATATTATCGAACAGCAACCGACCCAAACCGTAGTCACAGCCAGCCCCGAGCGGATCAACTCGTTTCTGGGTCTTAACCTCAAGCCCAAGGAAGTCACCACCGAACTAGCTAAGCTGCTTTTTGGCGCAAAAGAAGGCACTAAAGGCGCGGTTAGCGTATCGGTACCATGGTGGCGGCCAGATGTAACCATGGAGGAGGATCTGGCCGAGGAGGTGATCAAGCTGGTCGGCTACGATAAGCTGCCGGCTACCATCCCGGCTTGGCGGCCCGCTAAAGCCAGCTTTGATAATCGCTGGAACCAGCTGTGGCAGGCTAAGGCGGTACTGCTATCTTTGGGCTTGTTTGAGGTGGTGACCTACTCGTTTATTAGCAAGGATGATATTGCGCGCCTGGGCTGGGATGCCAAGGACTTTTTAAAGCTGCAGAACCCGCTCAGTAGCGAGCAGGCCTACTTGCGCGAAACCCTGCTGCCAAGCCATCTCAACACCATGGCGCGCAATCGAACCTACGCTAAAAGTTACGGTATTTTTGAGATTTCAAAGGCCTACTTTAAGCAAGGTGAGGGTAAGCTGCCAACCGAGACCCAGGTGCTAGGTGTTATGACGGTTGGGCCGACTGGTGGCTACGCTAGCGTTAAGGCGGCGCTCGACCGTTTAGCGCGCGAGTTCAATGTTGCGGTTGTGGTTCGGCCAAAGGTTTACGATAAGCATATTGCGCATCCAACTCGGTCGGGCGAGGTCATGGTTAATGGCAAGTTGGCCGGTCTGATTGGTCAACTTCATCCGAGTCTAGTGCAGCAGTACAAGTTGAAGGGCGAGGTAGGCTACATGGAGCTCAGCTGGGATACGGTGGTAGCTCAGGCTCAAACCAAAACTTATCGGATGCAGAGTCGGTTTCAGAGCGTAGAGCGTGATGTGACGCTGCTGCTTGATCGTGATATTACCTGGCAGCAGGTCAAGGATGAGGTAGAGTCCGGGCTTAAGGATGCTCGCATTAGCTTTGTCGGCGACTACTATGGTAGTGACCTGCCGGCAGACAAAAAGTCGTTAACTCTGCGTATTCAGCTGGTGCGCGACGATCGCACCCTGACCGAAGCTGAGGTGGCGGCGGAGGTAGAGAACGTTCAGAATCGCTTAAAAAAGCGGTTTAACGCCCAACTGCGGTAGGGCCGAGCCGCCTTACTTCCGTAAAATCCCGGTAAAATCGCTCTGGCCAGCCCAAAGCGTAAGCGGTATAATACAAGGGATATTGGTGGAGCCAGATTCTGGAGTCGTTGCGTCGCAAAAACCCTGCGCCCCTGTTTGCTAACCCGGAGCCGAAGTCGGTACCGGGTCTTGAGGCCGCCTTTGGTCGGCCGCAGTCGAGGTGGATTCAGCTCGCATGGCTGGTTGGCGGGGCGCTCTTCTTTGTTGTCGTGGCGGCTCAACTAGCGCTCAGCTCCTGGTATGCTGGCAAGATTTATCCTGGCGTTAAGGTGGCCGGTCTCGAGGTCGGTGGTTTAACTCGGTCGCAGGCCCGCCAGGCTCTGGCGAACAAGGTAGACGGATACCGAGTCAATCTAGTGATTGCCGGCCAGCCATACAAACTTCCTCCGGCTGATGTTGGAGTGCAGTACGATCTTAATACCACTTTGGACGACGCTTTTTTGCAGGGCCGTGACCAGCCTTTAACTGCACTTGGTCTGGCTCAAACCTTTAATGGCCGTGACCTCAAGCTGGCTTTTGGCACCGATGCGGTGGTGCAAAAGGCTTTTATCGATAAGGTGGTGGTTGGCACCGGTCAGCCAGCCATCGATGCCGCTATTACCATTGAAAATGGCGTACCCAAAGTTCAGCCAGATAAGCCCGGTCAGTCGTTGTCGGCGGACCAGGTTGAGGCTGCCATTCAGCACCAGGCTCAGAATCTCGATGCCAAAACCGAGGTTCTGACGGCTCAAACCCAGCAAGCCCGAATCCGGTCCAATCATCTACAGCCAGCTATTGAGCAAACCAAGCAGCTGCTGGCGGTTCCGGTGGTTGTGACCTACCAGGGTCGACAGTTCCGGCCAACACCGGCCCAAATGAGCTCCTGGGTCACCTACGATAAGTCGGCTGCCGATCAGCCGCCGGGTCTGCTAGCCAAGCCCAACCGCGACGGTATTATTAGCTACCTGCAATCCCTATCCAAGCAGATCAATGTTGATCCGGTTAATCGTAAGGTAAGGGTGGAGAACGGCCAGTCGAGCGAGGAGCGCGCCGGCCAGGAGGGTACGCAGCTCGATCAAGATAGCCTGGCCAACCAGATTGCTGCTACTTTGGGCGCGCGCCAACCGCTAACGGTCGAGGCGCCAACTAAAAAGGTGGCCTTCCAGACCGAGTATAATCGCGTGGTTACGCTGGATTATGGACGTTACATCGAGATCAACTTGAGTCGCCAGCATCTGTGGGTGTATCAGGACAAGCAGGTTGTTTACGAGTCGCCGGTTACCAGTGGAGCGGCCGGGGCTGGTTACCCTACCGTAACCGGGCTGTTTTCGATTCAAGCCAAACAAACCAACCGTAATCTTAACGGCTACGCCATCGGCTATAACTACAACGTGTTTGTGCAGTACTGGATGCCATTTAGTGGCAACTATGGGCTGCACGATGCTAGTTGGCGCTCTAACTTTGGCGGCTCCGATTATTATTACGGTGGCTCACACGGCTGCGTCAACTTGCCGCTGGCAACCGCCGCCTTTTTGTACGGCTGGGCCGATGTTGGCACGCCGGTGTGGGTGCACAAGTAGGCGACCGTTTGCCGTCATCAAAATTGCGCTCCCCACAGATATACATAAGTGTTATACTGTAGCCAAGAGGATACTCCGATGCAACCGAATCAAAACCCCAATTTACCAACTCCGCCAAACCCCGAGCAGCCGGCTCCGGCCGCTAGCGAGGCTGCACCGCAGCCAATTGCGCCCGAACGCGCTCCGCAGGCGCCAACCGGTGGTCCAACCGACCCAGTAGCTCGCCCGGTCCTGCCGGATGTTAATGGTGCTACCAATGGCAACCAGGGAGGTCAGCCGTCAGCTCAACCCCCAGCCGGCCCGGCCACCCCTGTAGCTGGCGCGCCTGCTGTCGCGGGAGACGTCGACGTTATCGAAAAGGAGTGGGTTGATCAGGCCAACCGGATTGTAGAGCAGACCAAGCAAGATCCCTACACCGAGGAAGAGGCGGTTGAGGCGCTCCAGGCCGACTACCTCAAAAAGCGGTATGGTCACGAGGTTAAAAAGCCGGACTCGAAGTAGGTAAGGTGGAGGGTGATGTAGGTACAGCATGAACGGCGTTTATTTACTGCTGGTTATCTTTGTTATGTTCGCCCTAGTTCTGGGGGCAATTGCCTTTTTTGCTTACCGTCGTGTACTGCGCCGAGCCAAGGGGATTGAGCGGGGCCTCAAGATGGTGCCGCTGCTAATCCATTTGCCGCCGCCTCGTGACGAGGAGCAAACCAACCGTGATGCCAGGGACATGATGCGCGAGCGTATTTCGGAGTCTCAAACCCTATATGACTTGATTGCTGGCACCGCTAGGCAAGGCTTTAGCAGCAGCTTTTATGGCCAACGTCACATTGCTTTTGAAATCATTGCCTCTAACGGCTTGATTCACTACTTTGTGGCGGTTCCGGTGGCTTTAGTAAGTACCGTTGAGCAGGCCATCTTTACCGCTTACCCGGGTGCGAGAGTGGAGGAGGTTGAGGATCATAATATCTTCAGCCCTCAGGGTAAGCTGACCGGCACGGTAGGGGGTGAGTTGACTCTGCGCCATAAGTTTTCGTATCCAATTGCGCTTTACGACCAGATGGAGCGCGATCCAATGGAAGCGCTAGTTAACACGTTGTCAAAATTACAACTTGGTGATGGAGCGGCAATCCAGATCATGTTGCGACCGGCTAAACCCGGCTGGGTTAAGGCCTCAAAGAAGCTAGTTGCAAGTAAGCGTCATCAAAAAGATTCCACCGGACTTGGCTTTACACCTAAGGATTTAGCCATGGCAGCGGTTAAGGCCCCCGAGCAGCAGCATAAAGAGAAGGCTCAGTACGAGCTAAGCAAGCTCGAAGAGACCATGATGCAGGCGGTGGAAGAGAAGGTTCGTCACCCCGGATTCGAAATACTGGTACGCGTCTTGGTGTCGTCGCCAAGCTATGATCGTTCGCAGAGCCTGTTGCGGGGTATTACCACCGCATTTGCGCTGTTTGAGGCACCTGGAAGTAATGGCTTCCAGTTTTTAGAGGCGCGTGACATCCAGGGACTGGTAACCGCCTTTATCTTTCGCTTTTTCCCACCAGAGGTATCGAACAACATTCTAAGCTCTCCCGAGTTGGCCACCCTGTTCCATCTACCGGACTCACAGTTCAACTCCACTACTCAGGTGGAGCGGCAGCACTCAAAGCAAGTTGATGGCCCAGCTAATATGCCAAGCAAGGGTCTGTTGTTGGGTTATAACTTTTACCGCGGCACCAAAAAAGAGATACATCTCGACCTAGAGGATCGCCGCCGACACATGTACATTGTTGGTCAAACCGGTACCGGTAAGACCACCATTCTAGAAAACCTGATGGTCCAAGATATGTTGGCGGGCAATGGCTTTGCCTTTATTGACCCTCATGGTGATGCCGCCGAAAAGCTGATTAGTATGGTTCCAAAGGAGCGGGCCGAGGACATTGTCTACTTCAACCCGGCCGATCTTGAGCATCCGCTCGGGATCAACTTGTTTGAGTTCTCCAGCCCTGACCAAAAAGACTTTATCGTCAATGAAGCTATTAATATGTTGTACAAACTGTACGACCCAGGTCACACCGGGATCATGGGGCCGCGGTTTGAGCACTGGTTCCGCAACGCCGCTCTCACCTTAATGGCCGACCCGGATGGCGCCACCTTTATTGAGTTGCCAAAGGTGTTTACCGACACCACCTATTTAAAGAATAAGTTTAAGTATCTCAATGACCCAACCGTGATGGAGTTCTGGACTAAGGAGATGGGCCAGACTAGCGACTATCATAAGAGTGAGATGTTAGGCTGGTTTGTCAGTAAGTTTGGGGCTTTCCAGACCAACGAAATGATGCGCAATATTGTCGGCCAGACTCATTCTGCCTTTAACATCCGCGAGATCATGGACCAGCGTAAGATCCTGATAGTCAACTTAAGTAAGGGTCAGGTGGGGGAGATGAACTCCAAGCTCCTGGGTATGCTATTCGTAATGAAGATACAGCAGGCGGCGATGAGCCGAGCCGCCATCCCTGAGGCCGATCGTGTTGATTTCTCGCTATACGTTGATGAGTTTCAGAACTTTGCCACCGATAGCTTTGCAAGCATCCTGAGCGAAGCGCGTAAGTATCGACTCAATCTAATTGTGGCCAACCAGTTTATTGGCCAGCTAACCGACGAGATTCGCGAGGCGGTATTTGGTAACGTTGGCACCATGCTAAGCTACCGTACCGGGCCAGAGGATGCCGAGTTTTTGGTAAAGCAGTTCGAGCCGGTGTTTGATGTTCACGACCTGGTCAACCTGCCCAACTTTAACGCCGTTATGAGATTGATGGTGGGCGGATTGCCGTCGCAACCGTTTAGTATGACCGCGCTACCGCCACTGGGAGAGCCGCATGCTGAGATGCTGCTGGCGGTTAAGCAGTTAAGTGCCGCCAAGTTTGGCGTTCCGCGCGGTGTGGTGGAGGCCGATATCTTTGCCCGGCTCCAAAATCAGCCCCGGCCCAAGGCGGCAGCCACGCCCCAGCCAGCCCCTGCCACCCCAACAGCGCCTCAGGCCGCTCCAACGCCCGCTCCCCAAGCCGCCGTAGCACCGGTTCCTCCAGTTGCCCAGCCAACTCCATCTCCTACGCCGGCCCCAGCCCTGCCTAAGCTCGGGGATAGGGTTGATCCGGCTATGGCCGCTCCAACTTCAGCAGTCACATCAGCCCCACCACCTGAGCTACCGGTACCAACTCCAGTTGCTCAGCCGACCGCTCCCGCTCCTGTTCCGACTCCAGCACCGGATATTAAGTCGATCAACCCGGATTATGAGCAACAAAAGAATACTTCAAGTGGCGACAGCGCCTCCATTGCCGATGTGGTGGGGGTTGAGGCGGCCAAGCCGAAGCCGGTACCACAGCCGGTGCTGATAGAGGCCCACGAGACCGATGGTAAGACTAGCGCATCACAATCCGCCTCACCGCTTTTGATTGAAGCGGAGGAGCGTGACGGTGTTACTGATAGCCAGTCTCCAGTAGCTCAGATGCCAGCCCCAGCCCCAACTCCGGTAGCACAGCCAGCTCCAGTAGCTCCGGCTACCGCACCGGTCACTCCGGTTGCAGCACCGCCAGCGCCGCCGACACCACAACCCAAGCCTCAAGAAGTCGCGCCTCAACCTAAGCCACAGCCACCAAAGGCAGATGCGTCACAGTCGGCTAAAACCATGATCGCCACCCATCGCAGTCACAGGTTAGCTGATGGCGAACAGCCCTCAGATACAGAAGAGATCCGCAGTCACCATCAAAAGGGTTCTACGCCAAAGAGTGAGCGCCAGCATCAGCAACCGGCCGCTAAATCTCATCCAAAGCCAGCTCATGATCAACCTAAATCAACCGCTAAGCCGGCGCATAGCGATAAGCCACGGTCGCATGCTGATTCAAAGTCCAGTAAGCACGCCAACAAATCATCTCGCTATAAGGACGCGGCGGCCCCGGCTCGGTCTAAGCACGCCAATGCCAAGCTAGAGTCGCTTGCAACCGAGGAGCAGGCCGGCCAGACTCCGCGCATCGTACTGCCAACACCTCCTAGCCCGACTCCAGGTGATGTTGTGTCGCCAGCTCTAGCTGCAACGCCACCGCCACCACAATCAGATAAACCATCGGCTACCGACACTATTGCTTCAACCGTCAACCAGCAGCTCGAAAATATCGTTCACCCCGATCATCAGGCCGTAAAGGCCGGTCCGGTTGTGCCACCGGAGCCAGTCAAGATGAATCCAGCGCCGGAAGCCGCTTCAGCCCCAGTACCACCAGTAGCAGTACCAGCTCCTGATTCACCCAGTAAGCCGAAGTTGCAGCCAGGCGAGATCTACGTTGATGATGACGGTAATGTCATCCAGGGATAAGATCGAGCCATAGACCTGGCATCAGTAAAGCTTGAATCGTAATAAAACTAAGAGCTGCGGCGGCCGCGTAGTAGCCGTAAGCTAAACTCAGCCACCAGGCCAATAACGCCGCCAACCAACAGTCCGATCCAGATCTCGGAGCCCTTAAGCGTAAAGCCGTAGTAGCGGGCGTACAAATAAAGAGTGGTGCTAAAGATTAGTGCTCCGCCGGTAGCTCCGACCGTAACCGATGGGCGAGCAATGGTTGAGCCAACCACCTCGCTGGTCCGCTCGACCACAGGGGAGTGAATTACCTTACTAAAGGTCCGGCTAGCTGGCTTGAGGCGATGCTGCAGCGTAGTCATGGTGTGGCGGTAGTTGGCTTCGAGGCTAATCGGCTGAGCCTTGGGGCGGTCTTCTTGAATACTGGCACGCTCGGTCTGGGCGCTCTGCCGTTCGGCCTGCCGTAGTTTTTCGCGAGCGGCCTCAACGCCGTCTTCGGGCCCGGTAATGCGTTCGGCTGATCGCTCGAGGTTCTTGAGCCGCTCGGCGGCAGCTTGTTCGATCTCGGTTGAGTTAAGGTTCTGTTCGGCGGAATTATTAAGTCGTTCCATTATGAATGCCTCCTGTGGCGATGATGCAGGTTCTGCGGATCTTGGCCGGTAGCGTCACCCCGTAAGATCGCCGCCTCGGTAATGAGCTGACGGTTACGGGCGTAAAAGAACACCAGCATGGCCAGTACGATCATGACAATAAGCGAACTTTCACCTGGGCCGGTGGCTGGCAGGGTGGCAGCGGCTACCTCAACCTGCTTGGCTGGCGGGGTGGTGATGCCGGTACTAACAACGTTGCCGTAGACGTTGTCCATCTGGAGGTCGTACGACTGAGGGTCGGATGCGGCGGTTGGGCGCGCTGGTACTGGGTTTTTAACTCGGGCTACAAAGCTAACGCTGTAGGCGGCGCTGCCGGCAATGGTGGTTTTAGGCCACTGTAAAATACCGTCGGTTAAGGTGCCGCCGCGCAGCTCGGTGATATCGGCATACTCCAGGATGTCGCGTACATTTTCGGTGACAACGTAGTCCTTAGCGGCGCCGGTACCGGTGTTGGTGGTAACCAGGGTGTATTCGATGCTATCGCCGGCGTTGGCGGTGGCGCCGTGGGCGTTACGGGTTGAGCCATCGGCCGCCGAGGTTAGCTTGGCGGTTTTGGCTTGCTGGATGTTGGGGTTCTCCACGGGTGTAACCGGGGTAGGTGTCGGGGTTACGGGTGTTGGAGTAGGGGTGGGCGTGGGAGTGACCACGGTTGGGGTAACCGGCGTTGGCGCAGGTGCTGGTGTAGGGGTTTGAGTAAAGGTGGTCGGCTTGGGCTGAGGGACATTACTAAAGCTGGAGCCCTTTTGAATCTGGGTGATTGGTTTGGGTGTCAGGTCGGTTAGCACCAGGTTGCCACACTTAATCATGATGGCAAAGTAACGACCATCTACCGCCCTTTGGCCCTCTAGTACCTTATAGGTGACATCGCTACCCCAGCTGCTTAGCGGGCGGGCGTAGTAGGTGTGGCTGCCAATAACCACCTTTTTGTCTTGCTTGGAGTGGGGGTTGCGCCCAAACGATTTAAAGCTTTGATTGCTTGAGTTAAGTGTGCCATGGTGGGTGTTTGAGATATCGTTACGGGTGATACCGTAGTTATTAAATAGTGCCTGTAGCTCGCCGCTGCCGTCATAAATTGAAAGCAGTGTCTGTTGGGGGTGACTGGTGTTAATCCCGCCATTAATAATGTCGTTTGAGGATGCCGCGGTGGCCGCATCCGGTGGCGCTATGATCGTAGCAACCTGTACACCCATCAGCAATATAGCCAGGACCACAGATAGCTGGCGGGTGACTTGCTCTTTGCGCAAGCGCCGCCAATAGTAAGTTAGCCGCCCGGTGGCAGCAGGGTGAAGACTGAGGTTAGCAACAATACTTTTAAACATCACACCGGTTTCTCATAATCTATTAAACCATTTTGCTTATGGTTAAGGCAACCAATTCAGCCTTTTATTAAAGACTCCGCAACTGGCTCCTTCACTCACTACTACGTTCGTTTCGGAGGCAGTTGCTGCGTCCTTAGTCTCTATTCTAGGCGCAGTTGGTGCCTCCGAAACGAGCGTAGTAGCGAATGCAGGAGCCACCAACGGAGCCGCCCAAGATAAGCCAACACCTTCTCGAAGAGGTGGAGTTGCCCCCAGGAGCCAAAACGGTTATACTGAATAAGAAGCAGGTGAGGTGGCGAAAACGCCTTTCTTTTTGATTTACGTCGTAGGAGTTTATTAGGTTTACATGGCAAAAGAGCAGAAGCAGTACGGTGCCGATCAGATTCAGGTTCTCGAAGGTCTTGATCCAGTCCGTAAGCGACCCGGTATGTATATTGGTGGCACCGGCCCGGCCGGACTTCACCACTTAATTTGGGAAATCATCAACAACTCAATCGACGAAGCCATGGCCGGCTACGGCGACACGGTTGAGGTAACCATGTTGGCCGACGGCGGTGTTAGCGTTAAGGACTACGGCCGTGGTATCCCGGTTGACACTCAAAAGACCACCGGCAAGAGCGGCCTCGAGACCGTTCTGACCGTGCTGCACGCTGGTGGTAAGTTTGGTGGCGAAAATTCCGGCTACAAGGTTTCTGGTGGTCTGCACGGTGTGGGTGTCAGCGTGGCAAACGCGCTTTCAACCAAGCTGATTGCCGAGGTTCGCCTTAACGGCAAGCTGTATCGTCAGGAATATGAGGTAGGTAAGCCTTTGGCGCCGGTTAAGGTGGTTGGCACTTCAACCGATACCGGTACCACCATTACGTTCTGGCCAGATGGCAGCATCTTTGAAACCACCGAGTTTAATTATCAGACCGTTCTCGATTACTTGCGTCACCAAGCCTATCTAACCAAGGGTATTCATTTAAAGGCCCACAACGAAGCCACCGGTGAGCGTTACGGCTACTACTTTGAGGGCGGGATTCGCAGTTACGTAGAGCATCTTAATAAAGACAAAACCGTGCTCAACCAGCCGCCATTTTACGTGGAAAAGCAGGTGGGTGAGGTTACGGTTGAGCTGGCAATTCAGTACACCGAAGGCTTTACCGATAACGTTAAGACCTTTGCCAACAACATCCCAACTCCTGGTGGCGGATCGCACCAAGAGGGCTTCCGCCGGGCATTAACCCGGGTGGTTAATGAGTATGCCCGTAAGAACGGTTTGCTTAAAGAAAAAGAAGATAGCCTGACCGGTGAGGACATTCGCGAAGGCATTACCGCCGTTATTAGCGTAAAATTGCCGGATCCGCAGTTTGAGGGCCAGACCAAAGATAAGCTGGGTTCACCCGAGGTCCGCGGTGTGGTTGAGCAGGTGATGAGCGAGTGGTTCAACTACTACATGGAAGAAAACCCCAATGAGGGTAAGAAGATTGTGGGCAAGGCGACTCTTAGCGCCCGCGCTCGACTGGCCGCCCGGGCCGCCCGCGACACCGTTATGCGTAAGGGTGCGCTCGACAGCATCTCGATGGCCGACAAGCTGGCCGACTGTCGTACCAAGGATCGCATGCGCAGTGAGCTGTTTATTGTTGAGGGCGACTCGGCCGGCGGCTCAGCCAAGAACGGTCGTGACTCGGAGTTCCAGGCGATTTTGCCGCTCCGTGGTAAAATTCTCAACGTTGAGCGCGCTCGTCTCGATAAGATGCTTAGTAATAATGAGATCAAGAACTTAATTGTCGCCATGGGCACCAGCATTGGTGACCAGTTCGACATAAGTAAGCTGCGGTATGGACGTATCGTGATTATGACCGATGCCGATGTTGATGGCGCTCATATTTCAACCCTGCTGTTGACCTTTTTCTTCCGTAATATGCCGGAAGTTATTCAAAGAGGACACCTCTTTATCGCTAAACCGCCTCTACACCTAGTACAGCTTGGCCGCAAAAAGCACTACGTCTTTAGCGACGAGGAGCGAGAGGAGCTGGTTGACCAGCTACTTGAGGCTAAGCGTAGTGGCAAGATCAAGGACGAGCCAAAACCCGCTCCGGCCGAGGATGAAGCCGATGAGCCAGGAGCCGATATTGTTCCGGGTGCCACCGCTCCAGAGGCTGAAGAGGAAGAGCCAGAAATGATTGATGCCATTGGCGCCAAAATCAAAGAGCTCGGTGCAACCAGCTCTCGCTACAAGGGTTTGGGCGAGATGAATGCCGATCAGCTGTGGGAGACCACTATGGACCCGGCCAACCGGGTGCTCATGAAGGTTAGTATTACCGACGCCGAAAAAGCCGATGCCATCTTTAATAAGTTGATGGGCGAAGAGGTGTTGTTGCGCAAGAACTTCATTCAAACTCACGCCAAAGATGTTGTTAACCTGGATATTTAAAGATGAACCCCGAAGAAAACCAGTCACCAATTGAAGAAACCCCCGAAGAAGTTACTCCAGAAGAGGTTACCGCTGAGTCTGTCGATCAAGCCAACGCGCTTATGGAGATTGAGCGCGACTCCACCGCCGGCACCCTAGAGGCTACCTCAATTGAAGACGTCATGGAGAATCGTTACCTCGATTACGCCATGAGCGTGATTGTGTCGCGCGCGCTGCCCGATGTCCGCGATGGATTAAAGCCGGTTCATCGCCGCATTCTGTATTCAATGAACAACACCGGTCTGCGCCCGTCGGCTCGCTACCGTAAGAGTGCCAACGTGGTTGGTGATGTAATGGGTAAGTACCACCCTCATGGCGATAGCGCCATTTACGACGCCATGGTGCGTTTGGCTCAGGAGTTCAGCTCGCGCTACCCATTGGTAGACGGCCAGGGTAACTACGGCTCAATTGACGGCGATCCACCGGCCGCCATGCGTTATACCGAGGCTCGCATGACTCGCATTGCCGCCGAGATGCTGTTTGATATCGAAAAAGAGACGGTTGATTTCCGCCCTAACTACGATGGCAACGAAAAAGAGCCGGTAGTGCTCCCGGCTAAGATTCCAAACCTGTTGCTGAACGGCCAGATGGGTATTGCGGTTGGTATGGCTACCAACATTCCGCCGCATAATCTGTCTGAGCTTGCCGACGGCATTGCTCATTTGATCGACAATCCCGAGGCTACCGTTGACGACCTAATGCAGTACATTAAGGGTCCGGACTTTCCAACCGGTGGCGTTATTTACGGTACCGCCGCAATTCGTCAGGCCTACGGAACCGGCAAGGGCTCGATCGTGGTCCGAGCGGTGGCCGAGGTTGAGGAGGATAAAAAGGGTAACCAGCAGATTGTAATTACCGAGATCCCATACGCGGTTAATAAATCATCATTAGTAGCCAAGATTGCTGAACTCCACAAGGACAAGCGGGTGGTAGGGATTGCCGATCTACGCGATGAGTCCAACCGCAAGGGTATTCGGGTGGTGATTGAGCTTAAAAAGGACAGCTATCCTAAAAAGATTCTTAACCAGCTATATAAGCTGACACCAATGCAGACCTCATTCCATGTGAATATGTTGGCGTTGGTTGACGGAATTCAGCCGCGTGTCATGACGCTTGAGATGATGCTGCGTGAGTTTGTAAAACACCGCCAGCAAGTGGTTCGACGTCGCACCGAGTTTGAGCTGCGTAAGGCCAAAGACGAGGCCCACATCTTAGAGGGACTCAAGATCGCCCTCGACCACATTGATGAGGTAATCGCCACCATCCGCGCTAGCAAAAACCGCGAAGAGGCCGGCAAGAACCTGGTTAAGAAGTTCAAACTTACCACCATTCAAGCTAAAGCTATCATCTCGATGCAGCTTGGTCGTTTAACCGGCCTTGAGCGCCAAGAGATTGAAGATCGCTTAGCCTTCTTGCGCGACCTAATTGCTAAACTCGAAGCCATCTTGGCCGACGAAAAAGAGATTCTGCGCATTATTAAAGAAGAGCTAAGTGAACTCAAAGAAAAGTTTGGCGACAAGCGCCGAACCCAGATTATCGACCAAGAGCTAGGCAAGTTTAGCGAAGAGGAGCTGGTGCCAAACGAGCAGGTTATCATCACCTTAACGCAGGGTAACTACATTAAGCGAATCCCGGCCAACACCTATCGCAGCCAGGGCCGTGGCGGCAAGGGCATCATGGGTATGACCACCAAAGAAGAGGATGTGGTTGAACACCTAGTTCTTACCTATAACCACGATATGGTGCTGTTCTTCACCAACAAGGGTCGCGTCTTCCGACTGAAGGGCTATGAGATTCCAGCTGCTAGCCGCACCGCCAAAGGCCAGGCGATCGTCAACCTGTTACAGCTGGGTCCAGACGAAAAGGTGACCTCACTCAACACCTTTAACAAGGATACCGCCGGCAAGTACTTGTTTATGGCAACTTTGCACGGAACCGTCAAAAAGACGCCCTTAACCGACTATGCCAACGTCCGCGCTAACGGCTTGATTGCCATTAAGCTCGATGCCGGCGACGAGCTGCGCTGGGTCAAGCAGACCAGCGGCAGCGACGAGATTGTGATGTCGACCGCCTTGGCTCAGGCTATACGCTTTAAAGAGACCGATGCCCGACCGATGGGCCGAGCTACACGCGGCGTACGCGGTATCCGTTTGCGCAGCGGCGACAGTGTGGTAGGTATGGACGTGGTTCAGCCCGGCATGCAGCTGCTGGTGGTAATGGAGAACGGCTACGGTAAGCGAACCAAGGTTGATCAGTTCACCACGCACGCTCGCGGTGGGGTTGGTATTCGCGCCGGGGTGGTTAGCGATAAGACCGGCAAGACTCTGGATGTGCGAGCGATTCAAAGCGACAAAGATGATATGGTGATTGTTTCAACCCAAGGACAGGTTATTCGAATGGCCCTTAAGGACGTATCGCTGATTGGCCGATCAACACAGGGCGTTCGCATAATGCGCCTCAAAGAAGGCGACAAGGTGGCCTCAATCGCCTTGATCAGCGAGGTTCAACTGGATGCCGATGCGGTTGGCAGCACCGATTCCGACGGGGCAACACTGCCCGCCAAGGAGAACGGCGATGAACCTGTATAACCCCTACATAGTCATCCCGCTACTGGTTTGGATGATTACGCAGGTGCTCAAGTTTTTAGTAGCCGCCGGGCAGGGGCGCATCGATTTTCGTTACCTTTATGCCTCCGGTGGTATGCCCAGCGTACATTCAGCCGTGGTCAGCTCGCTGGCTTTTACCGCCTTTTTGATTGATGGACCGCAGTCAGCCATCTTTGGGCTTTCGGCCATCTTCGCTGCCATCGTGATGTACGACTCTTTTGGCGTGAGGCGCTCTACCGGCGAACAAGCGGCAGCCATTAACGCCATTCTCGACGGATTGAACGAAGGGAATGTGCCGGTTAAGCACCCACCGCACAAGCTGCGCGAAATCCTGGGGCATAAGCCGCTCGAAGTAATGGCCGGAGCGATTATTGGATTGCTGTTTGCCGCGTTGTTTAACGCCAATCAGCTAGGTGGAGTCGTTGATTTTGTTACAACACCAGTTGGCCAAATGGTTGAGTATGCCGTACTGCTGGTGTCGACCGTATTCGTGGTGGCGGCCTTTGTGGCCCGCTTTTATGTGATTCGCCGGTATCGTCGGGTTCCGGCTATTGTTCAGGCAATTCATCTAGGATTCTGGGCAGCCTTGGTTTTTGCAGCTATTGGTTTTGGGCTGGTCTTCTTAATCTCGCAAAACATTGCCGGAGCCAACTGGTTGTTGTGGCCAAGCTTGCTGCTAATCGTCTCGCTGGCAACCTTTGCTTTACTGGCATACAGCTATGGCCCACACGTTCCTTTGCAGCTAGCCGAACTTAGCGACAAGGACAGTAAGGATATCTGGTTTGAGGGGCCAAATAAAAAGCGGCGCGCCGCTAAGGCCCGCGCCAAAAAACGCCGTTAAAATATCACTTACAGCATAAGCGTTTTTATCGTATAATGGCCTTAATATGGTCAAAAAGCATCCTAAAAAGAAGCGCGCCGCTAAGCTAATCCGCAGCCGGAGGTTTAGCGCTGTAGTTGCAATGCTGCTAATTGTCTTGTCGGCCGGCCTGGGCTATCTGTGGCTGCGAGGATCATTTGCCTACAATAACCCCACCGGAATGATCGTGAGGATGTATGACGTATCGGGCGGTCAAAAAAAAGCTCCACCTTCAAGTGGTACCTATATTTATGTAAGCATTTTTGAAGATAGTGGACGCGGAGTAACCGGTGGGTGGATGCCTTTTGACGGTAATGGCAATGGGCAGCTCGGCGGTTTTGGTTGTATTGACTACTGTACGAAGTTCAACGTTTTCTTTAACCAGTTTACCAATCTTCCAGCTGGTATGGAGGTGGCTCCGAATAGTCCGATCAAGTCCAATATTCCGGTAAGCATAACCGCCGGCGTCACCAATAATCTAGAGTTTTACGTTCGCTATCCTGATGCTGACAATGATAATGTGTCAGACAAAGATGATCGCTGTCCAACTCAGTCGGGGCCGTCCAGTAACGGCGGCTGCCCTGTACCAGCACCAGCTGCCGCAGCACCAAAACCAGCTTCAGCACCGGCGGCCAAGCCCAAGGTCGCCTCGAGCTCAGCGGCTCGCTCCAGCGCTCCCGCCGCCGCCCCGGCTGCTTCGACCCCGGCTGCGAGCCAAACTGATTCAACTCCACCGAATCCACCAACCGATCTAAAAATCACCTCGCCTTCATCTGGCATGGTGGCTTTAAGTTGGACCGCCGCAACCGATAATATAGGGGTATCACGTTACAGCGTTGAGCGCTCTACCGATAAGACCGCCTGGGACATGCTTAACGACAACGTTACCGACACAACCTATACCGACACTGGCGCCGATTACTCTAAGACCTACTACTACCGAGTTATTGCCTACGATGCCGCCATCAACGCCAGCGCGAGCGTTGACGGCGAGATTGCGACCGGTCAGTTCCAGCCTAACGCCAAGACCGACGAGGAAACCACTATTTCAAGCGAAAACGCTGCCGTGGCGGTGGTTATCCCGGCTGGAGCCCTCGAAGAGGAGGCCGACTGTCGCATTATTGAAGACAAAGAGATTGAGGTGGCTCTGCCAAAGGGGACCGAGGCCAAATCTTCACCCTATAAGCTGATCTGTAAAAAGTCCAACGGTGACACCATCGAAACCTTTAAGCAGCCGGTTAAGTACACCATTAATGTAGACAAGGACGCTATGGGTCAGCTTAAGCCGGTGCTGTATGGCTACAAGGACAATCAGTGGCAAAAGAGCGATACTGCCTACAACCAAGATGCCGGTGGCTTTAGCTTTGAGTCCGACACCGCTCAAACCATACTGGTAGCCGGCGTTAAGCAAAGCAACTTGCTGCCGATGATAATCAGCCTAGTAGTGGTACTGCTACTGCTAATTGCGGGTGGTATTTGGTTCATTCGCCGCCGCAGCCAATCGAGTGGCTATGACGCCTCAAGTTATATGACGGCTGGTGTTACTCCCGAGGCGGCCGCGCCAGTGTCGGCAACCCCAACCAGTAATCCAACCAATAATCCGGCCGCCGCATCGGCCGTTCAGCCCCCAGCAAACGACCCGCAGGCCTATCAGCCGCCAGGGCAGCACCACATTGAGGTCGCAAATACCGAGCTAAAAGCTCCATTCGAAGATGGTGCGGTGGCACCAACCATTATTCCGCACCACAGTCCGCTTGATCGTCTCGATGAGCAGCAGTCGTCTGCCGGCTCACCAGATCAGAACCAACCCCAGTCTTAAACCACGTCTTACCTGTTGACACAATTGCAACACTCCAGTAGAATTGGGCTTAACGTCTTGAAAGTGTGAAGCTCACTTAGATAGCGGCCCAAGGGTCGGCTATTTTTTGTCTGCCAAAGCGTGCACGCGCTTTGGGTGGCACCAGCTCCATACGCCTGACGCTGCAAGTTGAAATCTAAAGTAGTGCAGTGTAAACGAAAACCATCAGTTCACTTTTGAGAATAACCAAAGTTAACAACAGTTAGCAGCGGGTTCAAACAACCAGATACTCTTCGGAGTATCAACTATTTGGAGAGTTTGATCCTGGCTCAGGATGAACGCTGGCGGCGTGCCTAATACATGCAAGTCGAACGGACTCTTAATGAAATCAATCTCTATCCTTTTAGGGCTTGGTTTCACTAAGAGTTAGTGGCGGACGGGTGAGTAACACGTTAGTACCTGCCCCAAAGTGAGGAATAACTGCCCGAAAGGGTAGCTAATACCACATGTGATCATTTATGATTAAAGCCTTCGGGCGCTTTGGGAGGGGCTTGCGCAGCATTAGCTAGTTGGTAGGGTAATGGCCTACCAAGGCGACGATGCTTAGCTGGTTCGAGAGGATGACCAGCCACACTGGGACTGAGATACGGCCCAGACTCCTACGGGAGGCAGCAGTAAGGAATCTTCCGCAATGGACGAAAGTCTGACGGAGCAACGCCGCGTGCAGGATGACGGCCTTCGGGTTGTAAACTGCTTTTCTGAAGGAAGATTATGACGGTACTTCAGGAATAAGGACCGGCTAACTACGTGCCAGCAGCCGCGGTAATACGTAGGGTCCAAGCGTTATCCGGAATTACTGGGCGTAAAGCGTACGTAGGCGGGTGTTTAAGTGCAATGCGAAATCCTGTGGCTCAACCATATGGACTGTATTGCATACTGGATACCTAGAGGAGTGCAGAGGCAAGTGGAATTACCGGTGTAGCAGTGAAATGCGTAGAGATCGGTAGGAACACCAATGGCGAAGGCAGCTTGCTGGGCACCACCTGACGCTAAGGTACGAAAGCGTGGGGAGCGAACAGGATTAGATACCCTGGTAGTCCACGCCGTAAACGATGCATATTATTAGTATGGAGTATCGACCCTCTGTGCTAAGTAGCTAACGCGTTAAATATGCCGCCTGGGGAGTACGAGCGCAAGCTTAAAACTCAAAGGAATTGACGGGGCTCGGCACAAGCAGTGGATCATGTGGTTTAATTCGACGATACGCGAAGAACCTTATCCGAGGCTTGACATCCCAATCGCATCCTATCGAAAGACTGGAGTCAGTTCGGCTGGATTGGTGACAGGTGCTGCATGGCCGTCGTCAGCTCGTGTCGTGAGATGTTGGGTTAAGTCCCGCAACGAGCGCAACCCTTGTCGTATGTTGTATGTTTCATACGAGACCGCCCGGGCCAACCGGGAGGAAGGTGGGGATGACGTCAGGTCAGCATGGCCCTTATGCCTCGGGCTACACACGTGATACAATGGCCGGTACAACGGGTCGCCAACCCGCGAGGGGGAGCTAATCCCAAAAAACCGGTCCCAGTTCGGATTGCAGGCTGCAACTCGCCTGCATGAAGTTGGAATTGCTAGTAAACGCGGGTCAGCACACCGCGTTGAATACGTTCCCCGAGCTTGTACACACCGCCCGTCACACCACGAAAGTTGGGAGTGCCCGACGTGCCTACTTTGCTAGGCCCTAAGGCAAATCCAGTAATTGGGGTGAAGTCGTAACAAGGTATCCGTACCGGAAGGTGCGGATGGATCACCTCCTTTCTAGGGAGAATGACATGGCAACATGTTCCGTAGGCATGACCTACGGCCAGACCGATGTTAATTGAGCTGTCGCAAGACGTGCTCTTGATATCGGCTGCGATACTTCTAGGTCGATCTCTCTTTATGAGAGACCTCGCTGACTAGATCAGCACAACGATGGGTGAACTGTATGGCCCTTACACTGCACTACTTTGATTTCAACGCTGAAACCACCCCAAGGGTGGTTTTTTGTTGCTTTGGCTCCTGGCTTATGGTTAAATTCTACCCAGCATAAGCAAATTCTCACCCTGGGAGGTGCTGTGCCAAACCTGAGTACGACCGACATTGTCCTCGTTTGCGCCGGAATCGTGATAGCCTCTGCCTTGATTGCGGCAGTGTTTGGCTTCATCGGAGCTCATTTTGCTTCACGGGCGATCGAGCGCGATCACGCCGACGGCTACTAGATCGGAGGTAGGTGATGGGTAGAGTAGTAAAGCTGGGGTTGATGGCTGTAGCGGCCTACTTCATCGCTCCTCTCATCGCATACTCAATTCACGATCGCATCAGGCCGCGCCAGTACAACGTCGTTCCCTACCGGGAGGAGAGCAGGTCATGACGCACAAGAAGCGCAAGCTGGCCGCCGCCGTGGCCGCCTTGTTCGGGGCCATTGGCCTGGTTGCGGTGATCGGTTCAAAGGGGTCTGATGAGCTTCTCTGGGTCGACATCGAGGAAGACGGGGCGGGGTGGCGCCCATGATCATCCTTGGTCGTCTGACCGGTGCCATCTGGGGGCACCCCTGGAGGATGATTGGCCTCATCGGGGCCGGGGCTCTCGGCCTAGTAGCGGCTCTCGCTGCTGCTACCGACACCTGCAACACCAACCGTGATCATGGCTACGCAATCGTGTCTCTTCACGGTTATGACGGCTCGATAAACGGAGAGTAGTTACTCCGAGTGAGTCGCCGCCATCTAAGCCACAGAGAGCGCTTCGACACCCCGGTCGAGGCGCTCAAGTCATTTAAACTGCAATAAGTCGGCCGGGCAAGAACTTATAACTTATAGAGTCTGCGGCATTAGCAAACTTGGTAGCCTTGATAATTTCCAGCCCCTTATCTTCAAATGGCTTAAAGCTCTCGGGAAGGATATTAATCAGCTCATCCGATTGTAGTGCTACAGGGTAGAGCTGAGATTGAATCTTGCCAAGGCGAAGTAGGTACCACGCTGCAATAAATAATGAACAAGGGTACTTTTTAGCCCTAATGTAGTCATTGATCTGAGTCTTCAATTGCGTGTCGTTAACGAGCGAAAGCACCTCGTCGCATACAGGTATCAGTTGGCTCTCTCGAAACAATAAATCAGGTTTAAAGCCCTGTGTCTCAAGCCATTCAGAGAACTTGCTATAGTCGAATGATGGATCGGGGAAGGAGTAGTCATCAACCAGAACCACCAGAGAACTACTCTTACCCGCATTTTCTAGCTCCTGAGTAACCCCGCTCAAAACCTGGAGCGATACTTGATGCTCCTCAGCAATCTGTTGATTCGTGTATATGTGAGCGTACTCAACCGATACTTTAGTCATGGGGTGATTATAGCAGTAGAATACTAAAGAACTCAGTCCTAGCTAAACTGCAATAATATTTTGAGCTTTTCTTCGATCTCAGCCAGGGTTCTACTCGATACCTGACCGGCAAATCCCTTCACCCTTGAGGTAACATGAATGCTTCTTATCTGATCGCACAGAGCCACGCCCCTAACTGTGCCTGATAGGGGGAGCGGGACCTCAAATGGGTACCCTTTACTCCGAGAAGTTACTGGGCAAACCACAATTATGCCGCTTTTGGCATGATATATCGTAGGTGTTAGTATGATAACCGGTCTGAGCCCACGCTGCTCCGAGCCCTTGGAAGGGCTTAAGTTGGCCCAAACGACATCGCCTCTAGTCAAACTTTGGTATTTCGCCTTCATATGGCTCCAAAATCTCCCCACCTACATCCTCGCCCCAGTCAATCAGCTCATGCCTGTTTTCAGGAGTAATCTGCTCAACCAGTTGTTTAAGCTGCTCCTCGCGACTTAGTGCAGGTTCAATCACGATTGCGCCCTCCTGAGCCCGGATATCGACCGTTTGCTGTGCCTTGATCCCAGTTTGCTCTAGGATTTCTTTTGGTATGCGTACCGCCATACTGTTGCCCCATTTAGTTATCTGAGATCTCATGCTAGCACCCCGACATTAAATAATTCTTAACTCGACCTATGTAAATTGTATCTACATTGTATCTACATATTCCATCGACAGCAAGTAGCTGCTATAATCACCAGGTAATGGAGTCCATATGGCCGCCGAAATGCATGTAAGTTTGGCACCTGAACCGATAGCGCATATCGGTTCTTTTGTGGTTACCAACTCTATGTTGACCGCGGTGATCACCACGGTCCTGATAGGAGGGGGCATGGTGTACGCCGCCCGCCAGATTAAGCTGCACCCAGCTGGTGGCTTTGCCGGGGCGATTGAGGCCTTGATTGAAACCCTGCTTGACCAGATGGTGGGAGTGTTTGGCAGTCGCCAACGAGCCCTCCAGTACTTTCCGTTCTTGGCCACAATCTTTCTATTTATTTTGGGCAACAACTGGTTTGCCCAACTTCCTGGTTTTAACACCATTACCATTGGTGAGGTGCCTTTGTTCCGGGCGGTCACGGCCGACCTCAGCGCCACCATTGCCTTGGCTCTGATCTCGGTGATTTTGACCCAGGTTTACGCGATTAGGGAGCTTGGCGTCATTGGCAACCTACGACGGTACTTTTCGAGTAATCCGATGATGAATATTCTGGGTGTACAGGAGATTATTCTAGAATCTACCCGGGTGATCTCGTTCTCTTTCCGATTATTTGGTAATATCTTTGCAGGAGAGGTGCTTCTGATCGTGATTTCGGCGCTCCTGCCGCTACTCGGACCCACGCCATTTTGGGGGCTCGAGATTTTTGTTGGCTTTATTCAAGCACTGGTATTCACGATGCTGACGATGGTGTTTATTGCAATGTCGACCAGCCACGAAGCAGCTCATTAAAGAACGATTAAAGGAGAAAATAATGGACGCAGAAAGTATGAAGAACCTAGCCGCCGGCCTAACCATCGCCATCGGCGCGATTGGACCGGGTATCGGCATTGGCTTAATCGCCGCTAAGGCAGTCGAGGCGATCGGTCGTAACCCAGAATCGCAAAGCAAGGTACAGCAGACCATGATTTTGGGTATTGCCTTTACCGAGGCTCTAGCCATCTTTGCCTTGCTGTTCGCTTTCATCATCCTGTTCTTGTAGGGATGAAGGGGTTTAAGGAGAAAATAATTTAAGATGCAGTTCATGTTTGCAGCCGAAAGTACCGGGGGACTGGGCGCACTAGGGATTAACCTGGGGGCGCTGGTCTTCCAGTTGATCAACTTTGCCATCCTGTACTGGGTGCTGCAAAAGTATGCCTTTCCGCCAATCATCAACCTGCTCGAAAAGCGCCGTAAGGCAATTGAAGCTAGTTTGCAGCAGGCTCAGCAGGCCAAGCTTGAGGCGGCCCAGGCTCAGGATGAGCGCGACAAGGTGCTGGCGGCTGCCAAGACCGAGGCTAAGCAGTTGATTGCCGACGCCCGCTTGGAAGCCGAGCATGAGGCCAAGCAGATCGTTGCGGAGGCTCGTGGGAACGCTCAGGCGGCCGTCGCCCAAGGTGAGCGCCATTTGGCCTCCCAGCAGGCTAAGGCGCAGGCTGAGCTGCTTAGAGAGATGGGTGAGGTGGTTGCCACCGCTACCACCGAGGTCACTCGTGGCGAGATCAGTCCTAAGGCTGATGCGGCTAGTGTTAAAAAAGCATTAACCGGAGCGGCCAAGTAGTGACACCAAAACTATCAAAGCGAGCGCTAGCGGCGCAGTTTGTAGACCAGTTGGAGCATCAGCCGCTGGAGGGGCTGGCGGCGGCTACCATGCAATTGGCGGCCGATAATGGTTACAGTAATCAGGTTGATTCGCTAGTCCAGGCGATTGAGCAAGAGATTATTCGCCGGCATCAGACGGCCGAGATTGCCATTACCACCGCTCACGAGCTGGCTCCTGCCGAGCTTGACCAGATTGCGGCCGCTCTAGCTAAGCAGGCTGGGCTCAGCCACTACAGCTACACCAACCAGGTTAAACCGGAGCTGATTGGTGGCTTTGAGGCACGTGTGGGTGATCACGTCGTGCGTGATACCGTGCAACATAAACTAACTAAACTAGGAGCAATCCATGGCTAATACCCAAAAATCTACCCCCAAAATCGATGTTTCAGCGGTCAAACAGGCTCTTATTGATTCGGCTAAGGGACTTTCGGCGCCGGCCGAGCTTAAGGCGGAGGGGCGAGTGCTCAAGGTGGGTGATGGCGTGGTGAGCTACGAAGGCCTGAGCAGCCAGCGGATGGGCGAGGTGGTTGAAATTGAGACCGCTGCCGGCAGCGTCCAGGCTTTGGTGCTCAACCTGTTGCAGGATCAGGTTGGCGCGGTGGTACTTGGCGATGATCAAGCGATTATGGCGGGGGCGAGGGTTACCTCAACCAATCAACTGCTAACAGTTCCGGCCGGCAAGGCGTTGTTGGGTCGAGTGGTTGATCCGCTGGGGCGGCCCCTGGACGGTAAGGGTGAGATTAAAACCAAGACTCGTCGCCCGGTTGAGGCTCCGGCTCCTGACGTGATGAGCCGCCAGTCGGTACACCAGCCCTTGGCCACCGGCTTGGTTTCGATCGATGCGGTTACCCCAGTTGGCCGCGGCCAGCGCCAATTGATCATTGGTGACCGTGGTACCGGTAAGACCGCAATCGCTGTCGACACTATCATCAACCAAACCAAGCAGGACAGCGGTGTAGTCAGCGTGTATGTGGCAATTGGGCAGAAGCTGTCGCGAGTGGCTCAGCTGACCGAAAAGCTGCGCCAGGCCGGCGCGCTGGATAACACCATTATTGTGGCGGCCGGGGCATCGGATGCGGCAGCGTTGCAGTATTTGGCTCCCTATGCCGCCACCGCCATGGCCGAGGAGTTCCGCGACAACAAGGGCGACGCGTTAATTATTTACGACGACCTTACCAAGCACGCCCAGGCTTACCGACAGCTGTCGTTGCTACTGCGCCGTCCACCAGGTCGCGAGGCCTTCCCGGGAGACGTGTTCTACCTGCACTCACGCTTACTGGAGCGCAGCGCCAAGCTGAGCGACAAGCAGGGTGGTGGTTCGCTGACCGCGCTGCCAATTATTGAAACCCAGGCCGGCGATGTTAGCGCCTACATTCCAACCAATGTGATTAGTATTACCGACGGCCAAATCTTTTTAGATACCGATCTGTTTAACCAGGGTACTCGCCCCGCCATTAACGTTGGATTAAGTGTTTCGCGGGTGGGTGGAGCGGCTCAGCCGCCAGTTATCAAAAAGCTGGCCGGTTCATTGCGAATTAATCTGGCTCAGTACCGCGAAGTCGCTAGCTTTGGTCAGTTTTCGTCTGATCTGGATGCTGAAACCAAGCAGCGCTTGGTGCGCGGTGAGCGGATGACCGCCATCCTTAAACAGCCGCAGTACAGCCCACTGGGCGTGGCTGAGCAGTCAATCTTGCTTTTAGCTGGCGAAGAGGGTCTGTTTGATCAGGTTTCAATGGATGATATGACCGACGCTATTCGTGCGGCGCTCAATAATTTAACCGAGCACCACGCTAAGTTAACCAAACAGGTCAACCAGGGCGACAAACTGTCGGCCGATAGTCGCGATGAGCTGTTGCAGTGTGCCACCAAGGCGCTGGCACCATACCGTCGTCAACCTGGAGCGGAGGCTTAATAATGGCTGCCGGAACCACTGCCATTAAGCGCCGGATTCGCTCAGTGACCAGCACTCGCCAGATCACCAAAGCGATGCAGTTGGTGGCGGCCAGCAAGCTGCGAGCGGCTGCCAATGCGGCTCAGTCGGCTACCGTTTATCGCCAACAGCTCAACCGGGTCTTGGCCGAAGCCGCCACCACCGATGACTGGCGCTTACACCCGTTGGCACAGGCGCCCAACCCGCAGGCTCCGGCGCTGATTGTGGTGTTTGCTAGCGATCGTGGTCTGGCCGGCGCCTATTTAAGTCGCATTGAATCCGGATTGCGCCAGTTGGTGCGCCAGTACACCCTGGCGGGCACCAAGGTTGAGGTGGCCGCGATTGGGCAGCAGGTCGAGCAGATGACCAATCGCCTTAAACAGGTTGAGGCGATTAGCCTGTATCCCGGTTTAACCGTTAGTCCAGATATGCGAGCGGTCCGAGGGATGGCCGCCAGTCTGCTAGACCGTTACCGTCTGGGCGAGATCAGCTCGGTTATGGTACTAACTACGCGGTTTATCTCGTCGCTCAATCAACAGGTGGCTACCACCGAGTTGTTACCCCTGACCGCCGACTCCGGAACCGACGGCGTTGAATCGAAACCTGGTGACTCCGGCTCGCTCACCCTTGAGCCAACCGCCGAAGAGGCGATTACCTCGGTCGCTACCGGTTGGGCACAGGCCGCCCTGCTTGATGCTGCTACCAACGCGGTGGCCAGTGAGCATGCCATGCGTATGCTGGCAATGCAAAACGCTACCGACAACGCCAGCGAGCTTATTGATGAACTAACCCTGGCCTACAACACCGCCCGCCAAGCCGCCATTACCCAAGAGCTGGCCGAGATTAGTGGTGGAGTGGCCGCCTTAACCGACGCATAGGAGATTATGATGAAACAAACCAAACCAACAACTTCGACCGGTCAGATCATCCAGATTATGGGTGTGGTGATCGATGTTGAGTTTAAAGATGGTCTACCGCAGCTGCTTGATGCGCTAGAGGTCGATAACGGGGGAGAACGGCTGGTACTAGAGGTGGCTCAGCACCTCGACGGGCGCACCGTTCGTGCCATTGCTTTGGGCAGTACCGATGGCTTGGCTCGCGGCGACAATGTAACCGCTACCGGCGCCCCAATTTCGATTCCTGTGGGCGAGCAGACGCTGGGTCGGATGTTTAACGTGGTGGGGGAGCCGATTGACGGCAAGGCCGCCACTAGCTTTAAGCAGCACGCGCCAATTCACCGCGCTGCTCCAGCCCTGGTTGACCAGAGCACACAGGCCGAGGTGTTCGAGACCGGTATTAAGGTGGTTGATTTAATCGCTCCGGTGGCCCGTGGCGGTAAGGTTGGCTTGTTTGGTGGTGCTGGTGTCGGTAAAACCGTGATTATCCAGGAGCTCATCCGCAATATCGCTGCCGAGCACGGTGGTAAGTCGGTGTTTGCCGGTGTTGGTGAGCGTACCCGTGAGGGCAACGACCTTTACCACGAAATGAAGGACTCAGGCGTTCTAGATAAGACCGCCTTGGTGTTTGGCCAGATGAACGAGCCGCCTGGAGCCCGCTTGCGTGTTGGTTTGTCCGGCCTAACTCTGGCCGAGTCCTTCCGTGATGACGGCCAAGATGTGCTGCTGTTTGTCGACAACATCTTCCGCTTTACTCAGGCCGGTGCTGAGGTTTCAGCCCTCCTCGGTCGGTTGCCAAGCGCGGTAGGCTATCAGCCAAACCTCGCCCAAGAGATGGGGCAGTTACAGGAGCGCATTACCAGTACCACCACCGGTTCGATCACCAGTGTTCAGGCGGTGTACGTGCCAGCCGACGACCTGACCGACCCTGCTCCGGCGACTACCTTTAACCACCTTGATTCAACCATTGTACTGACCCGTGAACTGGCCCAGCTGGCCATCTACCCGGCCGTAGACCCGCTTGATTCAACCTCAACCATGCTCGACCCCCAGATTGTGGGTGACGAGCACTACAACGTCGCTCGTGGCGTACAGCAGGTGCTCCAGCGTTACAAGGACCTGCAAGACATCATTGCGATTCTTGGTATGGAAGAGCTCAGCGAAGAGGACAAGCTAATCGTGGCTCGTGCTCGTAAGCTCCAGCGCTTCCTCAGTCAGCCATTCTTTGTGGGTGAGGTCTTTACCGGCATCCCTGGTTCATACGTCAGCCGCGCTGATACCATTCGCGGCTGCAAGGAGATCATCGAAGGTAAGCACGACGATATTGCCGAGGGAACTTTCTACATGAAAGGCACCATCGATGATGTGGTAGCGGCTCATCAAAAAGAGTCAAAAGAGGACTAAGGCGTGCTAGCCCGCTTGATTTCACCCGAAGGAGTTTTGCTCGATAGCGAGGTGTATGAGTTGGTTGTGCCTACGGTTGAGGGCGATGTTTCGATCATGCCGGGCCACACCAGCTTGGTGATTTCGCTGCGCCCGGGGGTGGTTCATGTTACTGCCCGTAAAGACTCTGATGAGCATGATCATTTTGCCGTCGGCGGCGGGCTGTTGCGGGTTGACGGCGACACGGTTGAGGTTAGTGCCGAAACCGCTGAGCACGTCGATAGCATTGATGAACACCGGGCGCATCAGGCGTTGGCCGAGGCCAAGGCTGCCTTAGAGACTCATAAAGAAGAGTCGGATATTCGCGCCACTCATCACTTGGTTGAGCGCAACCTGGCCAGGCTGCATGCGGTTAAATTACGGCACCATCGCCGCCGGTAGGAGACGGCTTTACGAGCCGTTTTGGCCCCTAAACGGCGCAAATATTGGAGCTAGCGGAGCGAATAGCCACTCCATAATTGGGGTGAGCATGCCGGTCATGTAAAACAGGCCACCGATAATTACGATAATTCCCAGTATTTTATAAAAGGTATAGGTTGAGCCGGCACCCATGTAGCGCTCAACGGTGCCGATGCTACCGGTTTGATTGGTTAGCCAAAAGCTGTACTTAACCATCGCCACGCCGGCAGCCATAGCTAGCCCACCGAATAGGATTTGATTAAACAGTTCCATGGTTGCAGTATAACAGCTTATGGTAATAGGGATAAGAAAGTGAAAGGCCCCCGAAGGGGCTTCCACAACGTAGTGCTGTGAAAACCCTCTTCGAGGGCGTTGTAGGCCTGGGGCCTACGAGTGGCCGCTGGGTGCGATGCCCGGCGCCATGGTCGGCGAACCGAACGCGGAGATGCCCGGTTCCATGGTCGGCTTGACGACAGCGCCCGCCGACTTCATCCAGTCCGGGGTGGGGCCGCCGCGCAGCTCCTCAGGGCCAATGGCCGCGATGACCGGCATGGTCAGGATCTGCGCGTACTTCGGGTCGGGCGTGTCGCTGTTGTTGTACCAGCGACGGCCGGCCTCCTCGGCACGCCGGGCGGCCAGCCAGGCGTCGCGGATCTCCTTGATCTTCAGGAGGCCCAGCTCGCCGACTTCCTGTACGACCTTCTTGTCCTGCTCGGCGGAGTAGCCGCTGCCGCCACCGTCGAAGATGACGGTGGTCTCGTCGATGCCCTCGATGAGGTAGTCGACGCCAGCGGAGTGACCCCATGTGAACTCGCCGTCGGCGATGCAGTAGCTGGCGTTCTCGATCAGCCATCCGTTGGGGATGCCGAAGCGCTCCTGGGAGTCCGCCTTGGACATCCCATTGGGGACGAAGTCGGCCATATCCGGCCCCCAGCCGAACACGATCATGACGCGCTCGGCGATGGTCGTCGCCTCACGCGGGTTGGTCGGATCGAGGATGACCCCGGCGAAGGAGTCCTTCTCGGGATCCAGCTCGCCGCTCTCCTGCCACTTCGGCACGAGGCTGCTGTAGGTCTGCTCGACCGCATCGGCGAAGATGCGGATCAGGGTCCCGTTCGGGACCGTCTCCGGCCACGGATTGCGGAACAGCTTGGTGACGAACGGAGGAACCATCGGGTCTCCAGTGTGCTCAGGTTAGGGATTCGTATACCCCAACAAGTTGCACTATAATAACATAAAACGCTTAAGATAGCAAGAGCTTAAGCATTTAAATAATGAATGGTGGAGCATATCGGATTCGAACCGATGACCCCCTGCTTGCAAAGCAGGTGCTCTAGCCAGCTGAGCTAATGCCCCAAGTGGGGATAGATACAAAAATGGTGGGCTTGGCAGGACTCGAACCTGCGACCTCGTCATTATCAGTGACGCGCTCTAACCAGCTGAGCTACAAGCCCACAACGAAAGTATTTAAGCAGAAAATGGCGCTGCTGGCAACCATATGATGGCTTTATAAGGACGTAATCTTGGTAGAGTCGATTTGGGCCCCATCTCCGGTGTGAGATGAGGCCCCGTTGGTGTGCAGGCGGCCTGGTCGATTAGCTAGCCGTTCGACCGGGCTCGCCCGAGCGCTGCATCTGAGCGGCGAAAGCCTCGATGCGCTCTTCGCGGCTCGGAGTGGTCGTTGAGGCCTCGGTGGGAGCCTCCAGGGCCTTGGCGATGGCGTTGCGCTGCCGTTCGGTCAGGCTCCCAACCGTCTTGGTTTCGGTGATCGGAATCCCGAGCAGGAACTTGCGCGTGCGAGTTCGACCCCAGCGCTTTTGCGCCATCAGCAGATCAGCCACGGTCATGCCGGCTGCTTCTGGAGGGGTCGACAGCACAATTCTGCTGACGTTGGTCTCGCCAGTGCCGATCCTGCGCTTGAGCTCGGCTCGGGCCAGTCGAACTTCGTTGGCGCGCTCAAGAGCGGCCAAGTGCTGCGGTTGCTCACCCTTCCTGGGCGGCAGAGTAATGGTTGCCGTCGTCACGGCAGCACCCCCTAAATGGATATGTTCACACCTACCTGGGCAGAGTATCAGTAACCATAAGCCGGCTCAAGCATAAGGACTTTTAAAAGCGAAACGCGCGAGTTCCGGTGAGGGAACCCGCGCGTGGGGCAGCGTGCCGCTACTGGCGGAGTAGGGAGGCCAGCTCGCTGCGCTGGCGCTCCGACAGACCGCCCATCGTCTTGCTGGGGGAGATGCGGCACTGGGCCAGGATCTTGTTGACCTTGACCCGGCCGTACTTCGGCGTCGCCAGCAGCATGTCGAAGACCTTGGCGGTCTCGAGCCACACCGGCGGGTTCAGCAGGATCTCACGGATCGACGCTCGGCCGGCCTTGAGGTCGCGCTTGAGCTGAGCACGACGAGTACGGATCTCGTTGGCCTTCTGCAGCGCGTCCATGCGCTGGGCCAGTGAACGACCCGGTGTAACCGAGATGATCGGTGCGGTGGCGGTGGTCACAGTGGACTCTCCTTGGGTAGGGACGTACACGGCGTACCGGGTAATAATACTATGCATAACAGCTATATGCATGCATAAGCGTAATCATTCAAACCAACTCACTATTGTGCTTATGCTGGGTGACGTGAAATAATAGAGAGGTACCAAACAAAACCTAAATAGGAATCAGGTAGTATGCAAGAAGAAAACACTCCAGCCGTACCAGCAACCGACGTACCGGTCACCGATGCGCCAGCTGCTGAGCCAGTAGTAGATGCTCCTGAGGCTGCTCCTGCGCCAGAAGCACCCGCTCCAGCTCCGGAAGCCCCGGTTGAAGAGCCAGCTTCTGCGCCTGAGGCACCCGCTGAACCTGCACCAGCAGAAGGCGAAGCACCAGCCGCTTAAGTAGCGTCTAACGCTCAAACAAAGCCGCCCTAACCGGCGGCTTTGTTGTATTTACATAAGCGCTTTCATCAGGTATAATAGGGTTACCATTAAGGAAAAACAAAAACATGCCAGGACCAGAAAATCCAGCCCCGCAAGAGCAAGAAAAAGGTGGATTCCTCAATCGAATTGGGAATCTGTTTCATCGTGATGCCCTTAAGGAGGCAAACGGTGAGTTGGCGGAGGCCAAGCTAGAAGGTCGTCGTGTAATGGATAGCACAAATGAAACTTTGCGCACCATCGAACGCGATGAGGCTCTTACGCAGGTAGCTGCCGAGACTGCCTCAGCTCCAGCTAACCTCGAGGAGGCACGGGCTCGAGTTGAAGCTGCTGCCGCCGCTAAGGCCGCTCAAGCCTCGCCCGAACAGCCTGCCGCTGAACAGCGCGACGCCGCTTAGTCGCTTAATTTATCCCGACATTTCAGCGTCACTCGTAGTGTTGTAAATACCTGCGAGGGGCGTTGTTATTTTTGTCACAATTAACCTCTTTACACCACCTGGTTATTTTGGTACTCTTAATTTCGACTATTGGAGCTCATATATGAGTAGACAATTAACCAGCACTAACGGAGGCACGTTCTCGGGCTAGGTAAATTTGTCTGTTTGAATGTGGGCTCCGCGAGGTACAAACCGCGGAGTTGTTTTTTGAAAATTAAATGAATTTTAAGACGAAACAATTACTTCCCATGTAATTGTTTTGGGTACTGTTTATGAATTTTTACGATCATAAACAGATGCAATACCAACCAATGAGTGATGGGTGGAAACATGAATTTGTAACCATACATCGCTCGTCAAACGAATCGTAAAAAAGTTACTCAAGAGCACATGAAGGATGCCTTGACGTAAGAAGCCGAAGAAGGACGTAGAAGGCTGCGATAAGCCTCGGTGAGCTGTCTATCAAGCTTTGACCCGGGGATTTCCGAATGGGGCAACCCGGCGGTGGTAATACATCGTCACCCCTATCTGAATCTATAGGATAGGAGGAGGGCACCACCCGAACTGAAACATCTAAGTAGGGTGAGGAAGAGAGAGAAACCTCAATTCCGTAAGTAGCGGCGAGCGAAAGCGGAAGAGCCAAAACCTTTTTAACTTTTGCGTGGCAACACGTAAATAAGCTGGCAGGCGAATGTTAACAAGGGGTTGTGAGATACAAACGACCATTACACAGCGCTGTCTGTAAAGAAAGCTCTGTGTAATGCGACCAGCAACTGCCACAGGTCTGGGTAAGGTAAGAAAACGAAGTTGTTAGCGGAAGTGTCTGGAAAGGCACACCAAAGAGGGTGAAAGTCCCGTACTCGAAAACACTTTGTCCTTATGTTTGTATTCTCGAGTAGGTCGGGACACGTGAAACCCTGATTGAATCTAGGAGGACCACCTCCTAAGGCTAAATACTTCTTACGATCGATAGTGAACCAGTACCGTGAGGGAAAGGCGAAAAGAACCCCGGAAGGGGAGTGAAATAGAACCTGAAATCATGTGCTTACAATGAGTCGGAGCAGCCTTGTGCTGTGACGGCGTGCTTTTTGTAGAACGATCCAGCGAGTTAATTGGTACAGCGTTAGGTTAAGCCATCTGGCGAAGCCGTAGTGAAAGCGAGGGTTAATAGCCCGCCATAGTTGTGCCGATTAGACCCGAAACCGGGTGACCTAACCATGGGCAGGTTGAAGCGTGGGTAACACTACGTGGAGGACCGAACCAGGGCATGTTGCAAAATGCTTGGATGACCTGTGGTTAGCGGAGAAATTCCAATCGAACTCGGAGATAGCTGGTTCTCCGCGAAATAGCTTTAGGGCTAGCGTCACGAACTACCTCTCGGGGGTAGAGCTCTGATTGGGTCTGGGGCCCTCACGGGTACCCATCCCTGTCAAACTGCGAATACCGAGAGAGACTACCGTGGCAGTCAGTACATCGGGGCTAAGCTCGATGCACGAAAGGGAAACAGCCCAGACCATCGTCTAAGGTCCCTAAATATACGCTCAGTGGGAAACGATGTGGAGACGCATAAACAACCAGGATGTGGGCTTAGAAGCAGCCATGCATTTAAAGAGTGCGTAACAGCTCACTGGTCAATGGTGACTCCGCGCGGAAAATGTAACGGGGCTAAGCGTATTACCGAAGACATGGATTTTAGTTTAACTAAAGTGGTAGCGGAGCGTTCCTCTTGCGCTGAAGCCGAGCCGAAAGGCCAGGTGGAGCGGGGGGAAGTGAGAATGCTGGAATGAGTAACCATAAGGCAGGTGAGAATCCTGCCCACCGTAAGAGCAAGGTTTCCTGGGCAACGATCGTCGTCCCAGGGTCAGTCGGGCCTAAGCCGAGGCGAGTAGCGTAGGCGATGGACAACCGGTTAATATTCCGGTACCGGCGATAGTTTTGCGTACAGGTGCGCGGCATGGTAGCCAGAGCAGACTTTGGATATGTCTGTCTAAGTGTGTAGTCTTCGGATGAAGCACGAATGAAAGACCGGTAAAACGGTTGATTCAGGTGAGCCAAGCCGACCAGAAAAGCCTGTACGTGCCAAGCTATAGCCGCCCGTACCGCAAACCAACACAGGTGCTCGGGTCGAGTAGACCAAGGTGTACGAGAGAACCCTTCTTAAGGAACTCGGCAATACAGCGACCGTAACTTCGGGATAAGGTCTGCCTAGCTTGCTAGGCCGCAGCGAAAGAGTCCAGGCGACTGTTTATCAAAAACACAGGTCTGTGCTAACACGAAAGTGGATGTATACGGGCTGACGCCTGCCCGGTGCTGGAAGGTTAAGGGGATGTGTGCAAGCACTGAACTGAAGCCCCAGTAAACGGCGGCGGTAACTATAACCGTCCTAAGGTAGCGAAATTCCTTGTCAGGTAAGTTCTGACCCGCACGAATGGCGTAACGATCTGGACACTGTCTCAAGAAGGGACTCGGTGAAATTGCAATGCCGGTAAAGATGCCGGCTACCCGCACCAAGACGGAAAGACCCCGTGGAGCTTTACTACAACTTGGCATTGGGCCGGGTTGCAGCATGTGTAGGATAGGTGGGAGGCTTTGAAGCGTAGGCGCTAGCTTACGTGGAGCCACCAGTGAAATACCACCCTTGCTGTAATCTTGTCCTAACCTGGACCGCAACAAGCGGACAAGGTAACAAGGCAAATTGAAGAAAGCCCACATCTTTACCGATCTTGATTCGCAGACCTATAACTCGCTGTGAGAGGAAATAGGTGAGTCAAGATCAAAAAGTCGTGGTTAGTTTTTCTTCTATGTTTTCGCAACATTTGCTTTGTTAGATTGTTTGCCCGTTTGTTCCGGTTCAGGAACAGTGTCTGGTGGGTAGTTTAACTGGGGCGGTTGCCTCCTAAAGAGTAACGGAGGCGTTCAAAGGTTGACTAGGTACGGATGGAAATCGTATCGATAGTGCAAGCGCATAAGTCAGCTTGACTGCGAGGCCTACAAGCCGAGCAGGTGCGAAAGCAGGAGCTAGTGATCCGCTGTCACACGAGGAATTTATTCCTCAGAATGTGGAATCGGCAGCGCTCAACGGACAAAAGCTACCCCGGGGATAACAGGCTTATAGCGCCCAAGCGTTCACAGCGACGGCGCTGTTTGGCACCTCGATGTCGGCTCGTCTCATCCTGGGGGTGAAGCAGCTCCCAAGGGTATGGCTGTTCGCCATTTAAAGAGGTACGCGAGCTGGGTTCAGAACGTCGTGAGACAGTTCGGTCCCTATCTGGTGTGGGCGTAGGAAATTTGCGGAGGTTTGCCCCTAGTACGAGAGGACCGGGGTGAACGAACCTCTGGTGTACCGGTTGTTCCACCAGGAGCATCGCCGGGTAGCTATGTTCGGTTGCGATAAGTGCTGAATGCATATAAGCACGAAGCCATCTCCAAGATAAGATTTCCCCATGAGACCCCAGAAAGACGATCTGGTTGATAGGCACTAGGTGTAAGCGTAGTAATACGTTCAGCCGAGGTGTACTAATCGGTCCATCGACTTTTTTATGAAGTTTGACGAGCGGTGTGTGGTGTATAAAACACCATAGCACCCATGCATAAGTTACAACCCGCAAGCCTAACAGCTTCGGGCCACCGGTTAAACCACGTGTTTAGCTGGTAGCCCGGTGCTTTTAGCGAGGAGGCCACACCGGTTCCCATCCCGAACACCGAAGTTAAGCTCCTCAGCGCCGATGATACTCTTTATGGGGAAAGTAGGTCGGTGCCGGATTTTCAAAAAGAGCTCGTTTATGCGAGCTCTTTTTGTGTGCCGATTTAGGCTTTTTATTATTGTATTTCGAGTATCTGTACCTCGGGGCCGAGGTTGAGTTGGAGCTGTGCCACCTTGGCTGTGATGGTTGGAGCATCGCCGGTGTTGATGTTATAAACCTTAACGTTGCGAGCCTCATTACCAACCTTAACGGTTAAGGGTTTGTTAACAATCGGGAGGTCGCGTCGGGTTGGTACATCCCAAACGCTATCGGTACGCCACAGCACCAGGTAGAAGGTACCATTAGGACGCTGCACCAGCAGCTGTTGCAGGTTGGAGGTGTCGCCGCTAACACTGTAGTCGAGCTTGCCGGGCTGGAAGTTGGTGTTGGTATCACCCAGCAGGGTGGTCAGTCGGCGAATTGCAGCTCCAGCCGGCTTCTCACTAAAGTTATAGTTGAGCATTCCAAAGTTGCCTTCGTGGTCAAAGATCAAATTCCAGGTGTTGGCAGGGCGCTGGTCGACCAGCTCATAGCTGTAGGTGCGCTTAATCCCGGCCAGATAGTAGCTCAGGAATAGGCGAGGCATGTAGATACCACTGGCCCTCTGGGTGGCGGGGTTGTGCCCCGACTGAGTATAGATTGCATTATGGTAGCCGGTTTCGGTGGCGTAGAACGGCTTGCCGCCGCTAGCCGAGGCCGATAGCTTAAGCTGGTCGGCAATGGCTTTTTCTGGCGCCCAGCCGCCAGGGTAGGGATGAATGGCGCTATATTCAAAGTAGGGACTCAGGTCGCCAACTGTAGCGGCGGTCTCGGCGCGACAGTAGGCGGGGCTGAGGATATCGGCATTTTGCAAGGTAGCATCGTTCTTAACTCGATTCCAAAAGTCTTTTTGGTAGTTACGGGTAAACTCAACCCAATCGCTACGCTTATCCTTCAAGAAGCAGTCCGGCTCGTTAATGCCTTCAAGAGCAGCTACCTTGCCTTGGGGGTAGCTTTTAATATTATTGAGTGTAGCCACCAGATCGTCACTGTTGGTCAATAGGTCGGTTTTAATACCGGCATCAAATAGGGTCTTTAGCCGAGCCTGTCCGGTTGGATTGTTGAGATAGTCGCCATCACGCACGTTGCGAATGCCGAGCTTTTGCAGACCATCCTTAACCTTTTGAATGTCGTTGTAAGGGTAGGAGCCATACCCGATATGGGTGTTAACGCCAATGCTATCAATAAAGCTCCCGGCGGTCTTAGCTTGGACACCGGTTTGCTGTAATGGGCAACCCTGATTGGTGGCCGGACCCGGTTGAGTATCGCAGCCGTCGGTGGTATCGGCCACACCATCCTTATCGGTATCGTGGGGCGCAATAATTACCGGCGGGGTAGGGATTGAGCTAACCAGCGAAGCACCACGAATCTCTATTTGATCGATAATCAAATTGCGATCACAGTGACGCCCCCAGTTGTAGTAATCATTAATGAAGCTCGCACCAATGGTGTGGGTTCCGGCTGGAATCTTGGTGGCAATGCGGTACTCGCTATAGCCGCTGGCCGATACCGTTGCCATACCGACCGCCTTGTTATCAACTTTGAGCTGTAGCTGCGGCGAACCCAAACACCGCTGGCTACGTGCCCGGATTGTGACCTCCTGCGCCTCCTGGCTTAGCTGGACGTTGGTGGTGGTAATGGTTGAGTTACCAAACATCACCGTAGCGGCCTTGCCGACCGCCCTTTGATCGTAAAAGGCGAATACCGACGAGCGGTCCGGCTTCATTTGTTCGGCCTGTAGCGTTACCAGGGGCTTAGTGGCCGCGGCGCTGGTCCAAATTGTCACCACTCCGACCAGGGCAAAGGTGGCCATTAGCCAGCTAGCGGTTCGACGACCCAGCTTCATTCGTGGCTTGAGCGGAAAGTAAACCTCGGAGACGGGATGGTCGGGATGATGGTTGGTTTTGGTTTTTGGCATGAACGCGACCCTAACGTCGTGAATTAATGCTTATGCTTGCCTCTAAGCTACATCTGTTACGATCTGGTGTCAAGGTGAGTTTGTATTAAATAAAGCTTGTGCTTATACTCGATTGCAAGGTATAAAAGAGTATCCACCGGTTTTGCAACCAGAAGGAGAGTTCATGAACAGCCAGTTGCGCGACGAGCTGCTCGAAGGCGGGGCCGCTCGAAGTAGCGCTGCAAGGAGGCAGGACCGCCCCGGCAGATCAGCCGTCAACCGCGTTGGCGTCTGCCGACGGGTGCTCTGCAGGGAGGGAGTCGACCCGAACCAGCTGACCAGTCGGGCCAAGCAAGTCGTTGGGCGCGGCCTTCCTGGCAGTGGCACCACTCAGTACGTGTCGGCAGCCGGCGCCACCGGAGAGTTCGCCGGCGAGATCGTCGCGGCCGGGAGTGTTGTCGCCAAAACGCGCGGTCGCTCTCGGCTGTACTGGCGACTCAACCGCGACGGAACGGTTACCAGGATCCAGTAGTCGCCACCGCTGATCGGCTTTAGAGGTGCTGCGCCAACCAGGCGCGGCACCTCAATTAGTAATTATCAATTCTTTTCCCAGGTAAACATTTTTGACTAGCGTAAGCGGAATTAACGTGCCTATAATAATAAGCGTAAGGGGAGTTACCGGTTATGGGTCGAGTTTTTCGTTATTCCGAAGTGGTCGCAAAACGGGTGCCGCAAGACGCCGATTTTCGCGCCGGCAAACAAGACATTTGGCAGACCGTTGAAGGCTGCGAAGATATTATAGGAGCCATTGTGGCCGGCTCAATCATTCATGGCACGCACAACCTAAGAAGCGACATCGACCTGGTCATATACTACCGTGATACGGCGTCAGCTCGCCAGGCCATAGCCGGCCTCCGCCAGCGCTGCGCCGACCGCCACCTGGATCTGGCGGTCATTTTAGTTGACACCATCATTGCTCAAACCCGATTTCATACCATCAGCTATGGCTTCTACCAGCATCTTAGCAATGTGGTGCAGCAGGGTGGCTTGATTAAGCAAAACTTTTTGCCGCTGCTGCGAACCGATTTTTATAACGCCTATGGCGATGCGGCGGAGTATCTTAGCTTTAAACTGCGCTATGTCGGCAAAGCAATTGATGATCTCACCTCGGTTGATATGGAGGATAAGCGTCATATTGAGGTGCTAACCAAGGGTCTCGAGGTAGCGGTTAACTCGGTTCGTAGCTTGCTGGACCTTAAGGGGGTAGAGCTGGTTGATGATTCGAAGGCTGGGGTGATTAAGGCTTACCGTAAACTAGCGCCGGTTGAGTTGTCTCAGCTACTTGAGCGGCTGGTTGAGGTGGACCGGAGCTACACCATTATGCTTAAGCAGCAGCTAGGCAACCCAAATCGGGAGGTCTACGCCCAGCATATTCAGCACATAGCCGATACGCTACCAATGGCAAAGCAGTTTATCCGTGCAAACGCCTTTTGGATGGAACGTGAACACGATAGTTTAATGTTAGCGGCTCAGACAGATTCTGAACGTAGCCGGTACAAGGCGATGCCGGTAGCCACCGCTACGTTGAGCGACTCTTTACTACCGAATTGAGCGATCTCAACTAGCTGGTCGCAGGCCATTTTGGTGGCTTGGCTCAAACCGGTGACCTCCGCACCCACTACCAGCGCAGTTTTTTGAGGCGGCTTAAATTGGTGCATTGGAGTGGCATTTGCGTCTTGTTCGAGCCCAATTATTGTCCAGCCATTTTGGCGACACGCCTCAATAGCGGCGATTGAGCTATCGATGTGTTCAACCCTAACGGTCTGTTCGGCGCCCAACGCGGCTCGAGCAATTGCTCGGCTATTGCGATTGATAACCACCGGGTCACGCTCATCTTTAACCAGCCGTGGATAAGGAGTAGAGCCGCAGGCATAGACTAGCTCAACCGCAAAGCTATCGGCACTACGAAGGATGGAGCCAACGTTAGCGGTGCTGCGCAAATCATCTAAAATTAATATCAGTTGAGTCATATTCGTGCTCAAGTATAGCCGTGATGCAAAGCGCCGCCAAGGGTGTATACAAAATCAGCCCAGCAATAGTTGACAACATAAGCATAATATGATAGTATAGCAATTGTCTAAACCTCTTATGATGTTTTTCCCAAAAGATGGTTCGTTTTTATCGAAACGCTTTTGGTAAAAAAGCCAAAGCGGTTGAGTGCCGTTTTTGGCACAATGAAGACTAAGCACTAAATGGAGATTAAGTTATGTCAGGTACAAAGATGGGTGGTATTGCCGCCGCTATTACCAACAAGCAGCGCTACGGCACCAACTTCTACCAGACTATTGGTCGCATCGGTGGTCGTAAGAGCCGCGGTGGTGGTTTTGCTAAGAACCCCGAACTGGCTCGTCAGGCCGGTCGTGTTGGCGGTCAGCGTTCGCGCCGCCGCAAGGCCAGCGCTTCAGACGCTAGCTAATTTAGCGACTAATTAAGTCAACCAAAAACCCCTTCACTCGAAGGGGTTTTTGGTGTTGGTGGCAGCTAATTATTTACGCTCAGCGAACTGCAGAGGGAGAGCCGCGCGGTGGATTTCGCGATCAACCACTCGGCGGGTGACTCGGCGATCTTTGCGCCAGTTGACCTCCCAGACCGCCCCACAGGCAAAGCAGCGGTACTGGTCGCGAGCTTGCTGCAGGCAAAAGCTGTCGCAGTCGGGACAGGTTGAACGCTTGGTAATCCAGTGGTCGTAGCTAGCGATGCATTCGGCGATATGCTCTTCGTCTACCGTTACCTGGTACTTTTGGGCTAGTTCGCGGGTCTTCTCCCAGGCGTCGACCTCCATGGCAATCAATTCGATATCGTACTTGTAAATGCGATGCCCTAAAACGGCGTGGCTGATTTCGTGAAGCAGCGCTAAGCGCCCTTCATTGCTGCGAATTCGCTTGCGATCGTACATGATCGCCTGATACTGAGGTGACCAGACAAAGATTGAGCCGGCTACAAACTCAAACTGGGGGAAGTCGTTAATAATGCCCTGCAAGCGCACCCTCCTGCGTTATGAATCTACTATACGCCCGCTCAAAACCCTACAGCAAGCATAAGCGGTTAGCTTGCCTCCGCCGGTCGCTCCGTTTGTGGCTCCTGCGTTCGCTACCACGCTCACTGCGGAGGCACAAACTGCGCTCCGATATGATGGCGAAGCAACTGCCTACGCAACGAACGTGATAGTGAGTGAAGTAGCCAGTTGCGGAGCCACTAGAAGAGCCACTAGCTACTGTAATGCTGCGCTGCCAAAATTAGGGCACCGTAGGCCACCGCAGTTTCAATGTACTTGGCCTGGCGGATTTCTGGTAGAGGATAGAGTGGATGTAGCTCGGCCAAATGCTTCATTAAAAAGTCATGAAACTTGGCGTAGTGAACCCCAACTCCACCGCCAATCACTATGACGGAAGGGGAGTAGCTGACGATTAAGCTGTGAAATCCGAGTGCCATGGTGGCCGCAATTTCATCCCAGATCTTAGGGTCGGTAATCTGGTAGCCAAACAAACCGTACTTCTTTTTGATGGCTTTGCCGCTAACCATGGCCTCAAAGTGACCGCGCCCGCCGCAGCCGCAAGGCGGACCGTCCGGGTCGATAATAATATGACCAGCCTCAATACCGGTTACGCCCTGGTAGGCCTCGCCGCCGGCTACTAACGCCGCTCCAACCCCGGTGCTGATGGTGACATACAAAACAAACTCCTCGCCTTTGGCGGCGCCAATGGTGGCTTCAGTAACCGCCGCCGCCGCGGTATCGGCCACCAGCTCGGTGGGGCGCTTGAAGTGGTTCTTGATTGGTTCAATCAGCTTAGTGCCACGCCAGCCATGCATGTTGGGTGAGCTCTCGCGAATACAGCCATTCTTAAAGTCGAGGGGCCCGGCCGAAGCCACAATGATGCTTTTAATCTCATCGCCGGCGGCAACCTGCTCGATTAAGTGGATAATCTCAATTACACCCTGATGCCCGTCTTCGGGGGTTTTTATTTTTTGTTGGCGCAGGATCTGGTGCTTGGCATTTCCTGCCACCACCAAGATCTTTGAGCCGCCAATATCTACGCCAATATACATGGTTCTAGTATAACGCTTAAGGTTGAGACAGGCCACCATCCTTTGACAAGGTGCGGTCATTATGTTATTATCTGCCATTATCTCATCAGTAGGTTGAGATGGGGCCCAGAGTGGCAGGCATATATGAGTGCTCACCTCCTTGTATTTCCTGTTTTCTCCGGACCCCATCTTGACGTATTGGTGAGATTTTTTGTTGTTTTTATGGGCCACCGGTTTTATACTGCGGGCAGATATTAGTGAGACAAGCGAGGCGGCCGCTGTAAGGAGGATCATTATGAGGCGGAGAGAGCTTTTAACCACTATTGCCGGACTACTGCTGGTTGCAGTAGTGGTGGCAGCTACCTTTTTGTATGGCAGCCAACAGCGTCAAGATAAGAATAACCAGGCCAGCCAAACCACCAAGCAAGAGCAAACCGCTAGCCAGGATCAAAATAAGAACCAGACCGATCAGTCTAAGTCGGGTCAGTCGAGCACTTCGGGCGGCAACAGTGGTACGAGCGGCTCAACCGGTTCAACCCAAAAAAGTGGTCAGCCAACCGCCGGAGCTACTACCAAGCCAGCTCCTGCAGGCACCACAACCACTCCGGCTACCGGTGCGCACGCAGCGGTGCCAGCTGGAGTTGCCACCACTCCTAAAACCGGGGGAGAGTTTAGTACCACAGTCGGTCTAACCGCAACGATTGTTATGGCTTGGGCGTATCGCCGAAGCCGTCGTCAAGCACTCTCTTTACCTGGAGCAATAGATAGGGTACAATAACCTTAATCACTGACGTGGAGTGTCTTCTATTGTCAAAAACCGCCATTACGGCGGTTTTGGCGGCTGACTGACGGTTTGTCGGTGAAATCTCAACACAAGGAAGTATTGTATACAGTGCCAACCACAACTAAAAAATCAACCAAACTAACCATGGAGGAGCTGCTCGCTGATCATAGCGTTCCGGCAATGTCGTCCGGCGATGTGATTGAAGGCAGCATTATCGCTGCTGATAAGCACGAGATCTGGCTAGATCTCGGTCCGCGCGGTACCGGTCTGGTGATCGGTCGCGAAATTGAGCAGGCCGGCAACCTTCAGCCTGGCGACACCATTAGCGCCGGCGTTATTGAGCCGGAGAGCGATGATGGCTACGCCATCCTCAGCCTTAAGAAGGTAGCTAAAGAAAAGGGATGGGAGGCGTTACAGCAACGTCTAGATAGCGGCGAGGTGTTCCCAGTCAGCCCATTTGACGCCAACAAGGGAGGCCTTTTAATTGAGGTTGAAGGCATTCGTGGCTTCTTGCCGGTGTCGCAGCTAAGCGCCGAAAACTACCCCCGTGTATCTGGTGCCGATCGCGATGAGATTCACAACCGCCTAACCGGGCTGGTTGGTAAGCCGCTTCAGGTACGTGTGCTCGACTTGGATCGTCGCGACAACAAGTTGATCGTATCCGAAAAAGCCGCCCGCCGCGAAGACACCGAGAGCAAAGTCGCTCTAATGAAGGTTGGCACCACCGTTAAGGGTGTGGTCACCGGTGTGGTTGACTTTGGTATCTTCGTCAACGTCGAAGGCGTCGAAGGGCTGGTTCACATCTCCGAGATTGCCTGGGATCGAGTCGATAGTCCGGCCAAGTACGTTAAGGTTGGCCAGGAGATCGAGGCCAAGATTATCTCGATTGACCGCGACAAGCTCAGCTTGAGCATGAAGCAGCTGCAGGACGATCCCTGGGCTAACGAGGTTAAGGGCCTAAAAGTCGGCTCTGAGGTTGAGGGTACCATCACTCGAATTACTCCGTTTGGGGCTTTTGTCCAGGTGACACCAGTGGTTGAGGCGCTGGTTCACATCTCCGAGCTCAGCACCGAGCACGTTGAGGACCCAACCAAGCTGGTTAAGGTGGGCGAAAAGAAGAAGTTCCGCATTATTGCCATCGACCCCGAGGCCCACAAGCTCAGCCTCAGTCTTAAGCCAGCTACTGCTACTAAAGCCGCTAGCGATAAGGAGTAGGCCCGGTGGCGGAGCCGCAGCGTAGCTGTCGAGTCTGCCGGACCAAGCGTCCTCAAGCGCAGCTGCAGCGCTGGGTGCGTCAGGGTGGCACGGTTTTAGCCGACACTCAAACCACCGGCCATCAGCCGGGGCGCGGGTTTTACACTTGCAGCAGCGCTTGCGCTAACAAACTACCGGCCATAATTGGCCAGAATCGAAGGTGAATTTATGTCCGAAACAACCACAACCAAGCAAATTGAGATTGCCCCAATTATTGGGGTGGGTGAGTTTGCCGGTAAGTTGGGAGTCCCGGTAACCAGCGTTATTGCCGAGCTAATGAAGAACGGCGTTATGGCTACCATCAATGAGCAGATCGATTTTGATACCGCCGCCATTATTGGCTCCGACCTTGGTTTTGAGGTTAAGGCCGAAGCGGTGACTCAGGATGGCCCGGCCGAGGGAGCTACCAAGCTGGCCAAGGGCGAGGGCGAGACTCGTCCACCGGTTGTTGCAGTTATGGGTCATGTCGACCACGGTAAAACCTCGCTGCTTGACGCTATTCGCCAAACCAACGTTGTATCCGGTGAGTCGGGCGGCATTACTCAGCACATTGGTGCCTACCAGATTAAGCGCAAGGACCGCTGGATTACCTTTTTGGACACTCCGGGTCACGAAGCCTTTTCGGCCATTCGTGCTCACGGCGCCCGTTTAACCGATGTGGCCATTATTGTGGTGGCGGCCGATGACGGCGTAAAGCCGCAAACCAAAGAGGCGATTCGTCACGCTAAAGAGGCTGGCGTTCAGATCGTAATTGCAATTAACAAGATTGATAAGCCGGGCGCAGACCCCAACCGAGTACGCCAGGAGCTGAGCGAGTTAGAGCTGGTGCCCGAAGAGTGGGGCGGTAAGACCGTAATGGTTGATGTTTCGGCCAAAGCCGGTACCAACATCGACAAGCTGCTTGATGTGGTGCTACTGGTAGCCGACCTGGAGGAGCTGCGGGCTCGCCCGAGCGGCCCATCTGAAGGTGTGGTAATCGAGTCGCACCTCGAGACCGGTCGTGGTCCGGTGGCCACCATTCTGGTCCAGCACGGCAACTTGGCGGTTGGCGACTACATCGTTAGTGGCAGCACCTACGCCAAGGTTCGCAGCTTGGGTGACTACCGGGGCAAGAAGCTCAAGGGAGCCGATCCGGGTATGCCGGCGGTGGTGACCGGATTTAAAGCGGTGCCAGACTTTGGTAACGTCTTTTACGCTGTGGCCGACGAAAAAACCGCCCGCGATCGTAGCGTCGCCAACCAGCGCCAAAACTCAATTAAGAGCATGGTGCGAGTTAAAAGCATTGATGCCAGTGATTTAACCGAGGCCATTAGCGCCGGCAAAATTAAGGAGCTCAACGTGGTGGTAAAGGCCGACGTTCAGGGTTCGCTGGAGTCGCTTATTACCAGCTTGGGTGATCTTAAAAACGATGAGGTCGCGGTCAAAGTGGTTAGCCAGGGCATTGGCGACATTAGTGAATCCGACATTAATTTTGCCGCAACCGCGGGCGCTCTAGTAATGGGCTTTAACGTCTCAATTGGTTCGGCGGTTAAGCAGTTGGCTAATCGCGAAAAGGTTCAGATTCGTCTATATAAAGTTATTTACGAGCTACTTGATGACGTCCGCACCGCTCTAACCCAAATGCTGGCACCGGAGGTGATTGAGCTACCGGTCGGCGAACTCAAGGTTTTGGGTGTGTTTAAGACCACCAAGGCCGAGGTTATTTGTGGTGGTGAGGTGCTCACCGGTAAGGTTGAGCCAGACGTACAGGTGCGCGTAAAGCGCGACAAAGAGGTGATTGCCACCGGTCGCATAACCAACGTCCAAAAAGAGCAAAACAAGGTTAAGCAGGTGGTTGAAGGTGAGCAGTGTGGCTTGAACGTGGCGATTAACACCAAAATTGAAGTCGACGATCGTCTCGAGTTCTTTACCACCGAGACTCGCCAGCGTACTCTGTAGCTATGAGTCAACGTACCGACAAAGTCGCTAGCTTGGTGCAACAGCTGGTTGCCGCCGAACTTCGAGAGCAGCTAGCCGCCCCGCAGCTGAGCGTTACCACCGTTGATGTCTCGCCGGACCTGCGCCAGGCAACGGTTTGGTTGAGCGTGATTGCCGACTCCGAGGAAGAGCAAGAGGCCTTGATGCGCCGTGCGGTTGGCGCTCGCAGCCAGATCCAACGGGCGGTAGCGGCCCGCATGACCACTAAGTTTGTGCCACGCATCCACTTTAAACATGATGGCAGCGGCCAATACGCCGAGCACATCGCTCGGATCATGAATGATTTATAGATCTGATATCCGGTTGTAAAACCATCTTAAAAGTGGTAAAGTAGCGCTTAATCTTGGTGTGAACACCAAGCGCACCACACATCTTTGTTGTTCAATCCCGAAAGGGGAGTGACGTGTCTAGCACGACCGATGCCAGTCTTGCCCTAACCAGGGCGGCCCTCGAACAGAAGCATCCGGTGGCGGAGTACTTCCGCACAGAAGAGCTGCGGTGGTGGCCTCAAGCGTGTGCGAGCGCCGAGCACTTCATCCCGCGTCTAGGTGAAAATTTCCTCACTATTCATGAGGTGGAGTTGCTGCAGGGCGTAGACTCAACGCTCTGTGCCGAAGGCGAAGAGGACCTCCTCGATCAGCCAAACCCAGAAGCTGAGATAGTGCTGGGGGTGGTGCTGGCCGGCATGGTGGAGTACTACCGACGCAACCTGGTCAAGATGTACCCATTAGGCAATCCGAACCCCTATCCGCGTGACCTCAGCTTGCTCTTGCGGGATATGTTGTATTCGCACCCTGAAGATGCCTCGCCCGAGGAATCGATCGATAAGTTCGATCTGATGACACGGGCTCACCAGTGGGCTTCGACTATCGTTCGCCGCAAAGAGGTGGGTGCGCGCGCCAACGCCCTGCGGCAGAACCACAGGGCGCTCCTGGAGGCACTTAAGTCCAACCCGGAGCTACAAATCTTGACTTCCGGACGCGTCACTGCGGTACTGCAGTGCAGTGAGGATGAGCTGGTAAAGCTAGAGCTTGCTTGCTTGCTGGCGGAGTCCTACGTAGAGAAGCTCGATAGGGGCGGGGTTCATCTTCATGAGTGGTACTGCGTGATGCGAGAGCAGCTCGTCCGCAAAGAGCTCAAGGAGGCACTTCGCGGCATGCCGTCTGAGCTGCTGCGTCCGCTGATCAATCCGACCGACGATCAGACCAGCCACCGGGATCTGCTGCTCAAGCTGGCAGCTCTCGACTCTTTCTGTCGGTTGAGCGATGACATCCGGAATGACGAACAGGCCGTCGCGGCCTGAACATCTTCGCCGGGCAGGTGAAACGGGCGGGGGAGCACACCAGCTCCTCCGCCCGCCTTTGTTTTTATTGAGCTTATGCTCGCAATAACCATTGACTTTTTAACTAAAATATGATAAATTATTTTATTGCCTATATCTGTAGGCAATAACTCTTTGACAGCTTAATAGAGATAGATATTCATGGGCTATGTTGTGGTGTAAAAGCACCCAATACAGTCTGTTGAGATCTACTGCAAACCCACGACCGCGAAAGGAGCGGCACGTGACATCGGATAGACCCGTTACCAACGGAGAAACGATGTACAACCACTCCTTCATTGTTGCAGCTTTGGGGTTGAATTCAATTCATCCTCTTGAGCTCGACAGAGAAGGAGCCCTGGAGGTCCTTTGCCAACTGCGCCACCGAGCGCTGAGGCGTCAGTCGGACTTTCACTTCCGCCGCGACCGCGGGGTGGTGGTGTGGAATAAGTACGAGTTCGTCGTTCCGGAAGACCAGAACGGCCCGGTTTCCGCCGCTTCGGTGGAGGAGATCGAGGTTGCTTTCTTCAATTACCTACAGGATCTGATGAGGGTCCTGGGTATCCGCCATCCTGTGTATCAGGGTAAGCGGGAGGAGGTAGCCAAGGCGCTGTTCTCGGTGTCGGATGGTGAGCTTCGTGCTCAGATTCGCAGCTGGAGGCGGCAATGCCGTCCTCGCCAAGATGCACCGCGCTCAGCGCGGCCTGATCAAGCCAAGAGGGCGGGGCGACCCGCCGGAAAGGAGGAGCCCATCGTGGCCCTCACAGTCCAAGATCTGGGCGATCCGCCCAACATGCTCAGCAAGCACCCGGAGATGGTGCAAGAAGCAATTCGGCGCATGGGCTTCCCGAAGGATGATCCTCGTGATCTGAGTCGGGAAGAAGCGCTGGAGCTGGTTACGGCTGCATTGCCGGAGCTAAGCGTCGCAGAAGTATCGATGCCTTACCGGCACGACCCCGAAAATGACCCTCACTTCAAGGTGGAGGGCGCCTTCGTCAGCTACTCCAGCGTTCTTCAGGGTGACCTGAAGGTCAACATGCAGCGCGAGAAGTACGAGAACGTTCATGGCTCGACGAACTCGCGGGATAACCATCCCTCGGTTTCGTCGGTCACGTCCTGGTACTTCCGGGTGGCCATGTTGGTTGCCGGCTATCCGGCGCGTAACGCCGGCATGCTGACGCAAGCTGTGATGCGGCTCCTGCATCGCCACGCTTCTTTCGAGGAGCTAAAGGAACAGGCTGAACAGGAGGTTCAGGCTGGCGAGAAGGTCAGTGATGACACGGCTGGATTCAAGGCTCGGATGGCCGAACTACGGTCCCGTACCGCTCCAGCGATGGGCCAGCAAGCCCAGACCGTCAACGGTTCGTCGCCGGCTTCCTCTGCTGAAGAGGCGCTGACCGACGAGCAGTGGAAGGAGCGGATTCAGCAAGCGCTGATCCGTGAGCTCATCCCCAGCTTCAAGGGCAACCGCGAAGCGGCGCAGGACCCCCGTGCGTGGATCGGATTCCTCCAGGCCAACTTTGGCGGGAAGGCTCCGAACCACGTGATCAAGAAGGTCGCCGTCGAAGTTGAGGCGGCGGTTCAGAAGAAGTTCAACTCGACTGCCCAGGAGGCATGAACAACATGGCCGGTACACGAACGGGCGGCGGCGACCTCGCCTCCGCCCTCGATGACGCATTCCCCGACGAGGCTCCGGCCTCGGATGGGGCGCCCTCGCAGGACGCTCCGCCGGCCGAACCGCCGGTGGCACCCACCCCTGCCGCTGAGGAGTCCCCGACTCCGAGGCAGGGCTCCCAGCGCCGTTCGCGGCGCGAGGATGGCGGTGTGACCCGGCAGGAGGCCGAGCGCATCGCCAGCCAGGCCGCTCAGGAGGCTGTCGCGTCGATGCTGGACCAGTTCCGGCAGACGGCACCCCAGCCGCCCTCGCTCGACGCGCTGCGACATGAGGTTCGCCGGGAGCGCCAGGCGGGGGAGCACTCCCTCAGGCAGGCCGCCGACCGGGTGATCGATGCTCGGGCTAAGGAGCTCGAGCTCGACGATGAGGTGGCGCTCCAGCAGCGCCGAAGGGCGCAGGCGGAGCGCGAGGTGCGCAAGGAGCTGGCGGATCTGGTCCCCGATCCGGGCCCGCCGCTCGCTCCGGTTCCCGCCGGTGGCACCGGAGATCCCGGCCAGCCGCCGTCTGGCGATCAGATGGCCGAGGTTCTGACCAGTCTCAATGAGCTGGCTCAGACCATCCAGGCCACCGAGGATGACCCCGGGTTCCTGGATCAGCTGACCGCTCTGTCCGATCGGGTCGATCAGCTCGACCCGGTGGCCTTTGCCACCGAGGTCGGCCGGGCCCTCGCCGAGGACGACGGCTGGCTCGACGGTCTGTCTGCCCAGCTCAAGAGTAGGCTGGCGGAAGACCCGGAGTTCGCGGCTTCGCTCGCCAACTCGATGCCGGGATGGCGGGACCGGCGCAAGGCCAAGAAGGCGGCCAAGAAGATCGTCATCACCGATGACGATGTCGCTGAGCCGACCGGGCCCGACAGCTCGGGAGTTCCGGACGACGGAGCACCCGCGGTGCCGGCCCCTGCACCGGCCCAGCCGGCCATCCCGATCGCCCCCATGGGCGATCCCGCCGGCTGGTAGCAGTAGGTCGCGTTCGCGCAGTTAGCGAACATGGTTCACCGGGGCGGGCATAAGCTCGCTCCGGTGGCCAGACCACATATCCCCTGAATGTTTATCTCATATTGGTTCGACAATACCCGTAAGCTTAAGTAGAATGATTCCTGTAAGGTATCTATCTATGACGGAGCGTCAACATCCCCAAACTGGTCCCGAAACAGTCACCCCTGAGGCTGAGCAACTTGATGCTTTGGAGAATGGGGAGCTCCGCGCTACTGTTAATGAGTACCTGCATAATCATCCCTATAGCGCCGAGGCGACTCGCAAGGCCCTTGAGTACGTCCAGGAGGAGACATTACTCGTACCGGACGATAATCAATTAAAGCAAGCTCTTATGCGACACATTAAAGGTGAGCCGGAGCCGGTCAATACTGGCCTAGACGACTGGCGCCAACAGCTAGAACAGCAGGATAACCCTCCCGCTCCTCTCCCTAACCCCGACGCATCGCCAGTGAATGGTCTTGACGACTGGAGGCGTCAGGTTGAAGAAGATGAGGGCGCAGGAACAACCAACCAGCCAGCCAGCCCAAATCCAGATGAGACAAAGTCGAATGAACCAACCGGCGAATCTAAAAAGTGGACACCAAAAGTCTTGCTGGGGCGGGCTCAAAGCATGTACGACCGAATATTTACTGTGCATAAAGATGAGCTAGCCACTCACATTGATTTTGATGACCCCGATTTATCAAAGCATCAGCAGTTAGTTCGAACAAGGGCCGAGTTGGTGGCAATGCGGGCTTATGAACGCCGGACTATCTTTGCCAAGGTTGACAAAGAGGAGCTGTCAGAGCTGGAGGCGGCCTATGTCAATGAGATTAACAAAACAATTATTAATGAGGTAGCCGAAGCGGCACTCAAAGCCCTTAACAGTGGCGAAGCTTTCACCAAAGAAGATCAGTCTCGACTCATAACGCAGCGTTTAGCCTACGAAATGGCGCAGCGTTCAACCCTTGAGCAAGAGGCTCGTGAAAAGCAGTTGGGAGCAGGTGCTAAGTTTGTGCGTTGGTGGCAGCAGAATAAGAAGATACGTATTGGCGCCGGTGTGGCAATGGGCGTAGGTGGTGGTGTGCTGTTGGCTAGTGGGCTGGGCGTGGCTGCAGCCGGGGTTTTTGCGCTCCGGGCTGGTGGAGCATACCTAAGTGGTAAAGCTGGCGCCGAAGCGATGGTGGACCGGAGGGCGAAGAAGGGTAAGGGGCTGCTTGATTCCGCCGAAAAGCAAGGTATTTATTTAGATAAAGATGAGGTTAGCGATGATCCTGATCTTCAAAAAATAGCCAATACCTTAGGCCATTTTACCGATCGGCCTGATACCGAATTGAGCGATGAGGATAAAGCCTTAATTTCAGTTTTGTCGGAGGCTGGCAGCAGTCAGCTAAACCAGAATATCGAAAGTGAGGGAAATCTCACTGATGGTTTAAGTAAGACTTTGCTTGGTCAAATGGAAGCTGAGTCTGCCCGCCTTAAGTCCGATAAGCGAGTCAATCGGATCGGCGTTGTGATCGCAAGCGCGGCAGCATTGGCGGCGGGCGCTACCCGCATTGTTGATGCATTAACCCCGGACGCACCGGTACACGAGGCGCAGCATGTTAGCCTTGGTGGATCTCATGTGGAGCAACCGGATTACCCTGGGGCGGGGCTGGCTGACAAGCGCCTAACGCTTACCTACGACCCAGATCATAGCTATCCGGATGTGATTAAGGATTACGATAGTGGAAGTTTAGACTCAAAGGCCACGGTTTTAAGTAAGCACCTGGAAAATATCAAGGAATTTAAAAGCCTTTCACCCGCCGATCAGGCTCAAGTTAAGCAGGAGCTACTGCCTAAGCTAGAGTTTCGCACCAATGAAGATGTTCCATACTGGAGGCTGGAAAAGGCCGATATTACCAATTCAATTTACAAGTATAAATAGGAGATGAGCATGAAGCTAGATGATCAGTTTTATCAAGATATAGGTTACGGCCAGGCCACCGAAGAGCAGAAGTTGGAGCTGGCGGCACAGCTGTCCGAGGTGGTGCAAAATCGAGTGGCGTTGAAGCTGAGTGATCTGCTAAGCGAGGAGCAATTAAAGCAGCTAGATGAGGCTGTCGAAGATGGTGACGAAGCGGTATTCAAGAAGTTGGCTGAACTGTATCCGGCTTACCCCGAGCTTGTTCGCGCCGAAACCGACGCGGTAAAAGCTGAACTTCACTTTGGGGCTCAAGAGGTGCTTGACCAGAGCCAAAATAAAGCTTTAGAAAAGTAATAGCCCTCCACGAGGGAGGGCTTAAGCGGAGTGCTCGGGAGGCCAGAGGAGCTGCTCCATCTGATCTAGGAGCTGTATGGGCTGGCGAATGGGCGGTACCTCGGGGAGCGGTGCGTCGATGAAGCCAGAGACTCGACGTAGGTCGACAAAGGTCCAGAGATTGCTGGAGGCACCAACCGTTTGCCACTCTGAGGCTTCGCGAAACCCCATGACGATGACATTAAAGCCGAGCTGCCGAGCAAGCATTAACAGCGTTCGCCATCGCTTGCCGTCGTGGGAGACCACGATCACTCGATCTAGCGGTTCGTTCCAAAGCGTTTGCTTGAAGCGAGCTACCATTTCTTCGTCAATATCCGATGGATTTATATCGAAGTCGACCTCTCCGTTGACCACGGATCTGGGCTTAGTGATTACGCTAAAGCCTCCGTTGCGTGCACAGGCGAGCCAGCGACTTTCAGCCTGGCCTGGATTAACATTGGCCATCAACCAGGCTATGAGTTCAGACTCCGGTCGTGACCAATAAGCGATGAGCGCTTCGTAGTGAGGTAGTTCATACGATTTCGGGATGTAGCCCTGCTGCCGGTACACAACACTCAGGAAGCTAGCCACGGTTGAATTGATGTTTGGGGCGTCAACGATGAGCAGGGTTTTGCTCACGGTAGTTACCTTCTTTTTGAGTTACTTTCAGGAGAAAGACATATAATAACATACTTCTATGCAACGTGAATGTGGGAGCCCGCCACAACGCACTTACTTATACGTTGTGGCGGGTCAGGTTAATTGAAGGCGCTGTTGAGCACCGTGGTGATGAAGGCGACACCAATGCCTCCTACCGCGAAAACTAAGATTGACCGAGCGGTACCACGTCCAGCGGTCAATTTAGCAGTTTCGTTGATCATCTTGACGCGCTCCGCCCGAACCTCTGCCGGGTCGTCATTTGGGTCAAGTGGTCGGTACAGCTCCTTGATCACGTTCTGTAGCCGGCTGAATCCAGCCGGGAACTTGGTTTGCCAGAACCATGCCAGGAAGACGCAGCCACCGCCGATGATCAGGTTGATGAGCTGCCATCCGAACCCCGACTCTTCGTTCAGCATCAGGTTGCTCCAAAATCCCAAAACGGTCACGTGACCATCTCCAAGTGTCGAAGTTTGTGTAAGCCCTACCTAGCGCTTACCAGCGATACCACATAGTAGCATATTTGAGCATAAATTCAAGGCAAACCCAGATACGAACAGGGCCGAGGGGCATGCCTCAGCCTTTTACGAACCCTTTGCGCTGCAGGCTGACCAGCTTGGCGTATAGACCATCCTGCTTCGCCGACAGGCTGTCGTGATTGCCGGTCTCAGCCACCGCACCGTCCTTCATCACCACAATCTGATCAGCACCCATAATGGTGCTCAAGCGGTGAGCGATCACAATCGCGGTCCGATCCTGCATCAGCTCCTGCAAGCCGGCTTGTACCTGCTGTTCGCTCTCGCTGTCCAGTGCGCTGGTCGCCTCATCCAAAATAATCAACTGCGGCTGCTTTAATATGGCGCGAGCAATCGCCACCCGCTGCTTCTCGCCACCACTCAGCTTAACCCCGCGTTCGCCAACCAGCGTCTGGTATTTCTCACTCAGCTTATTAATGAACACGCTGGCATGAGCCTGCTTGGCCGCCGCTCGCACTTCCGCCGAGGTCGCCTCCGGCCGTGCCAGCTGCAGGTTGGCCTCAACCGTGTCGTTAAACAGGGCCACGTCTTGCATGACCACGCCCATGTGGCGCCGCAGTGACTCTTGAGTAAACTCACGGATATCTGTGCCGTTAATTAAAATCGCGCCATCGCTCACATCGTAAAAGCGCAGCAGCAACTTAGTCACGGTTGTCTTGCCGGTACCGCTCGGGCCCACCAGGGCTAGCGTCTGGCCCGGCTCAACCTTAAACGAAACCTTGTTTAGGGTGAGCTTGCGCTTGCCCGGGTACTTAAAGCTAACATTCTTGAACTCGACGGTTGTAATCTCAGTCAATTCCTTGGCGTTTGGAGCATCCACCACGGTTGGTGGAGTTTCTAGCATTTCAACGATGCGCTCCGCGGTGATATCGGTTTCGTGTACGCTAAGGTAAAAGCGGCCAAGTGGCCATAAGCTGCCGCTAATCTGCTGCACATATAAAGAGATGAGGAGGATGTCACCGGTTGTGTGGTAGCCGTTAACGGCGCCATAAGCCACAATTGCTACCGCTCCAACCAGAGTTAGACTAATCGTAAACTGTCTTAGGAGTACGTTGCGCTCCATGGCGGAGTCACGCTTTATTAATAGATCTCCCCATTCAGTGAGAGCCTCAAGGTGCCTCTTAAGCGCCCCTGACTCGCCGCCAAAACTACGAACCGTTGCGATATGAGCTATAGTTTCTTGAACGTATCCCTGTGACCGCTCCATAGCCTTTTGCATTTGAGTGCCGATTGGCCGGTATTTACGCATGACTGGTATTTGCTGACTGTAGAACAAGACTGCCCCCACCAGAACCAGTAAGCCAGCCGGCCAGCTTACAAAAAATATCAAAGACAGAGCTAATAGTGTGCTTAAAATCTGCCCAAGTATGTTGCTGGCGCTGTTGTAGAACCAATTGGCGATCTCAGCGGAGTTGCCGGTAGCTCGCTGCATAACTGCTCCGGTGCGGCTTTTTTCGAAGTAGTCAATTGATAGCTTGGTAACGTGAGCTAAAATAGTTTGGCGTAAATCTTTTACAAAACCAAGGTAGACAGTGTTGCCGTAGATGTTATTAAAGTAGTTTATTACCGAAGAAAAAATGCGCAACACCAACAGTCCGCCAAGCAAGTACCAAATTATTTGAGGGGTAAAGCTAGGGTCACTAGTTGAACGAACAAGCTCATCAACAATTACCTTAAATATATAAGGCTGAATAACGTTAAGCAGCGACATTCCGAGGCCAAGTAGAGCCAGTATGATCATGTAGCGCTTGATGTGCCGAACGTAGCCAAAGACTTTTATAATATTTTTCATGATTCTAAGGATAGGCGCATTGCCAGATAAGAACAAGTCTTGTAATGGTCGAAAAGCTTACTCTATAATAGAGATATAGAAACAGGGCGGAACGAAAACGCCCTACAAACGAAGGCCGCGCAGGAACTCTGCCGCGGTCATTTCTTTTTTGCCAACTGGCTGTAAGCGTTCAATTTTGAGTATACCGTTGCCAGTACCGACCTCGATGCTGCCATAAACCGGCTTGGCCTCACCGGGAGCCAGGCTGGTATCGCTATCTTCCTCAACACTTGCTGCCGTTACGGTCACATCGCGGTCAAACAGAGTGGTGCGGCTGCCGGGCCAGCCCAGGTAAGCTCGAACCTCGCGTTCCAGTTGGGTAGCTGGTTTACTCCAGTCGATCAAGCCGTCTTGCTTGCTGATGCGCGGGGCGATGGTGGCCTCTTGGTCATCTTGCGGGGTGGCCGACAAATCACCGCCCAAAATGTCCTCGAGGTGCTCGACTAGGGTAATAGCACCGAGCTGACTAAGCTGGTCGTATAGCTTGGGTTTGGTTTCGGTCCCAGTTAATGGAGCTTTAACGGTTAAATAAACCGGACCGGTGTCCATGCCCTCATCGAGGAGCATTAAGCTGACACCGGTCTCTTTATCACCGTTTAAAATGGCTTGCTCAATGGGGGAGGAGCCACGGTACTTAGGCAGTAACGAGGGGTGAATGTTGATAATGCCAGGTTCAAATAGGTCGAGCACCTCTTCGGGGATGATCTTGCCATAGGACACCAAGATGCCAACGGTCGGGCTAAGGTCTCGGAGCTCTTCCACAAAATCATCATCCAGCAGCTCTGGTTGGAGCACCGGAATGCCGGCTTTTTCGGCAATGGTTTTAACTTCGGGGGCGGTTAGCTCGCGTCCGCGGCCGCTGGGCGCATCGGGCTTAGTAACAACCGCTACCAGATCATAGCCGGCGTCGATGAGGTGCTCCAAAACCGGAACGCCAACGTCGTTGGTGCCAAAAAAGACGATTCGGTGGTCATCCATAGTGGTATGGTAGCACGTTTATTTTTTAGGAGAATACTTACTAAAATTGCCGTCAGGTTGAAGGGTAAAAAGCTTGTTTGGGTCGGTAATGTGGTCAACAAACAGCTTGCCATTGGTGTGATCGATCTCGTGCTGAAAGACCCGAGCCAAAAAGCCGGTAGCGGTGATCCTTACTGGCTTGCCTTCGAGGTTGAGCGCCTTTACCTTAACCTTGGGGTAGCGGGCAACCATACCGTAACGATCTGGTACGCTTAGGCAGCCCTCCATGGCCTCTTCTGGCTCACCCTCAACCTTGACGATCTCGGGGTTAATAAAGACGCCAAAGCTTTTGTCGGCTTTGTCTTCAAACTCGTTACGGATGACAACCACACGGTAAAGCTTGCCTAACTGGACGGCGGCCAGAGCAGCCCCAAACTCGTGGTCGCGTGACTCCTCCCAGTCGAGAGTAGCGGCAATCATGTGCTCGGCGAGCTGCTGGGTTGATTCGTCGATATAGCCGATGCGCTGCGACTTGGTGTGCAGGCGAGGATCGGGCAGGCTAATAATGTCGTCTTTGGGGCTGGTTTTTGTGGTCTGTTTGGCGCTCATGGTTTAAATCTAGGAGTATTTAATAAAGGTTTAATGAATTTATAGCAGATTAATCGGGTCAATATCGGTCTTACACCAGTCCGGCAACAGCTTAGCAACAGCTAGCAAGCGGGGGCGGGAGGCGGCTTTAACGATGATATGCCAGTGGTACTGACCTCCGGCGCGGTCGTATAAAGCGGGGGCGGGACCGAGACGGCGAACCTGCTCTACCTGGCCAAGTTTACCATATAGCTCCTGGGCTCTTCTAGAGGCGGTGGCTTTATCCTGGTGGGACACGGTTAGCTTTAACAGATAGCGGAAGGGTGGGTAGCCATGTTCTTGGCGCTCCGCTAGCTCAGCATTGGCGAACTTCCAGTAGTCGCCGTTAACCGTTGCGGTCACCGCCGGGTGAGTTGGGCTGTGGGTCTGAATGTAGACCATGCCGCTGGCATCGCCCCGCCCAGCTCGACCTGCCACCTGGGTGAGGAGCTGATAGGTGCGCTCGCTGGCGCTGTAGTCGGGCATGTGCAGCATGGTGTCGGCGTTAATCACCCCAACCGTGTCGAGGGCCGGCAGGTCCAGGCCCTTGGCGATCATCTGGGTGCCAATCAAGATGTCGATCTCACCGGCGTGGAGCTGGCGGTGAAGTTCGGCCAGGTCGTGGCCGCGAGCACTGTCTTTATCGAGTCGCGCCAGTCGAGCTTTTGGCAGCAGCCGCTGAATGTCGGCCTCAATTCGCTGCGTGCCGCCACCAAGAAACTTAAAGCTGGCATGGCTGCATTCGGGACAGATTGCTGGTGGGGTGAGCTGGTAGTTACAGATGTGGCAGAGCAGCTTGGTGCGATCGCCGTGGAAGGTAAGAGGCAGATGGCAGGTGGGGCAACTGCTGACGTAGCCACAATCGTCACACTGATGACTACTGGCGCTACCGCGGCGGTTAATAAACAGTAAAGATTGGCGGCCAGCCTCCAGCGTTTCCGTTAGTGCTTGTAGCAGTGGCCGGGAGATCTGACTGCCGCACTGTTTGACCTCGGCCTGACGCATATCAATTACCTTGATCTCGGGGTGGCTACGGTTTTGGACGCGCTTGGTTAGCTCGGCTAGGTTGAGGCGCCCTTCGCTCGCCAAGTAAGCCTCTTGGACGCCAGGGGTGGCGCTCCCGAGCACCAGCTTGGCGCCGGCCAGGCGAGCCAGCTGAGCGGCGGCGGTTACGGCGTGGTAGCGCGGGTTCTGTTCTTGCTTGTAGCTGGTTTCGTGGCACTCATCAATAACCACCAGGCCAAGACGCGCTAGTGGCAAAAACAGACCCGATCGGGCGCCAACCACCACCATTGGCTCCTCGCTGAGCAGGGCACGTTGCCAGGCCACATGTTTTTGGCTCTCGGTTAAGGTTGAATGATAAGCCAGGATGCGGTTAGGGAAGCGAGCGTGAAACAACGCTAGCAGCTGAGGCGTAAGGGCGATCTCTGGCACCAAGATAATGGCCGAGTTACCCTTGGCCAGCTCGGTCGCCACCAGCTCCATGTAAATACGGGTCTTGCCAGCCCCAGTAACGCCCCGAATCAGAGTGGTCGGGCGCTGGCCAGTTTCAACCACCTTAATTGCAGCCTCCTGCTCGGCGGTAAGTGGTTCGGTTGAGGGTTTAAGAGTGAGCGGGCTTGGCTCAACCTCTTTTATTCGTCGCTTACGCGTGATGCCGGCCGGTAGCAGGGTCTGCCAGACCGACTTAGCGCTGGCGTAGTAGTAATCTTGCATCCAGGTTGCAAGATTGGTGATATGTGCGGGTAGAGGCGGGAGGTCGAGCACCTCGCTAACCGGCTTGGTAGCGAATTCTGGTTTAGGTAGGTTGATTTGAGTAACCACGCCCAGGCTCTGGCGCCGCCCAAGAGGCACTTTGACGATCTGACCGACCGGCAGCTCTTGTTCGCCGCTGTCATAGGTAAAGCCGCGCGTTTCGGCGCCGGTGTAGGTAAGCGGTGAAACCACCACGTAATTTTTTGTCGCCACCTTGCTCATACTCTTAATTGTACGCTACACTACACTACGTTGTGAGTTTACGAACCAAAGTTTGGCTAATCCTGGCGCTGACCATTGTCACCGCACTTATCACCTGGCCGCGAGAAAGCGACCTGCTTAAACTTGTCGGAATTAAGAACGTCAACCTGGAGGTTAAGCAGGGACTCGACTTACAGGGTGGCGCCCACTTGGTCTTTAAGGCCGATGCGGCTGAGCTGGCCAAGCTCAACCAAACCGACCGCGAAAAGGCCATGACCGGCCTCATTGACGTAATCCAAAAGCGCGCCAACCCGGCCGGTACCTCCGAGATCACCGTTCAGCGTCAGGGTAGCGATCGTGTAATCGTTGAGCTGCCAGGGGTTCAAAATGTGGCTGAGGCGGTTAACAAGATTGGTAAGACCGCGCAGCTAACCTTTTTAGAGGTTGATCCCTCAACCCAAACGCCTACCGAGACCGGGATTACCGGTAAGGACGTCGAAAAGGCCGAGGTGGGCTTTAGTCAGTCCAACCAACCGGTGGTTACGCTCCAGATGAAGGGTCCGGCCACCAAGCAGTTTGGTGATCTCACCACCCGCCTAAATAAGACCAACGGCCAGCTGCTAACCCTGCTGGATGACCAGCCAATCTTTGGGCCGGCCACCGTTAGCTCGCCAATTACCGACGGGCGGGCCCAGTTGGAGGGCAACTTTGGTTCAATCGCCGAGGCCCGCACCGTGGCCGACCAGATTACCGCCGGCGCTTTGCCGATTCCGGTAACCCTGGTCGAAGAGCGCACCGTTGGCCCCACCCTGGGTCGCGAGTCGATCGCCAAGAGCTTGGTCGCCGGTATTATCGGCTTGGCTGTTGTGGCAGCCTTTATGGTGGCGTATTACCGCTTGGCCGGAGTGTTTGCCGTTGGTGCGCTTATTATTTATACGCTACTGACATTAACGATTTATAAAATCAGTGGCCTGACTCCGTATTCCATCGTTCTAACCCTGGCTGGAACCGCTGGATTCATCTTGAGTATTGGTATGGCGGTTGACGCTAACATCCTAGTGTTTGAACGAATGAAGGAAGAGCTACGTAGCGGTAAGGCCTTTGCTACCGCCTTAGAGTCGGCCTTTGATCGAGCCTGGACCTCGATTCGTGATTCCAACGTTGCCACCATCATTACCTGCGTAATTCTGTACCTGTTTTCGGGGACCGCGCTGATTAAAGGGTTTGCCGTAACCCTGGGCTTGGGTGTGCTCATAAGCATGTTTACCGCCATCGTGGTGACGCGTACGCTTTTGCGCCTTAGCTTGCGCTACAGCTGGGGCCAAAAGCCAAGCTTTTACGGTGTGCGCAGTGCGGAGGTGGAGCGACCATGAACATAATCGGACGACGCAAGCTGTGGTACGCTATTTCGCTGGCCATCATTGTACCAGGCGCAATCTCATTAATGTTGCATGGCCTTAAGTTGGGTATCGATTTTAGGGGCGGTCAGTTAATGGAGGTGCAGGGTGGGGTAGAGCAGGTCGAGGTGCTGCGTATCGCCGATCAGCAACAGCTCAAAGATGTTACCGTTATTAGTGCCGGCAACAACACCCTGATCCGTTACCGTAGCAGTAGCGATGATGTGAAGCGCCAACAGCTTGATCGGCAGACATTATCCTCGCAGCTACAAGGCTCCGGTCATCCAGAGGTACGTTACGAAAACGTTGGTCCATCGGTTAGTGCCGACATTACTAAAAAGGCCGTTATTAGCATCGCTCTGGCCTCGCTGGCTATTGTGCTGTACATCGCCTTTGCCTTCCGCAATGTACCACCGCCAATGACCAGTTGGAACTTTGGTGTCACTGCTATTATTACCATGCTCCACGATGCCTTTTTGCTACTGGGAGTGTTCTCGCTACTGGGAGTCTTCTTTGAGGTTGAGATTGATGCCTTGTTTGTTACGGCAATCTTAACCGTAATTGGTTTTTCGGTGCACGATACCATTGTGGTGTTTGACCGAATTCGCGAGAATCTGCGCCGCCAACGTGGGGAGTTTGAGCAAATCGTCAACAACAGTATTCTTGAAACCTTGGCTCGTTCACTCAACACTTCATTAACCGTTCTTTTAACACTTCTGGCACTTTATCTGTTTGGCGGCCAGTCGATTCAGCAGTTTGTGTTGGCACTCCTAATAGGTATTGCTGCCGGCACCTACTCCTCAATCTTTAACGCCGCACCTTTGCTGGTAAGTTGGCATAATTACAAGCAAAAGCGGATTGCCAAACGGCCATAGCTCCGGTAGTATAGCTTCTATAAAGAGTTGTAGAAGTCACAATGCTAGACGTGTTTATCACATCTAAAACCCGCCGTAAAATTATCACCGTCTTTACCAAGTATCCGGATGTAAAGGCGCATGTTAGATCGTTGGCCCAGATGATCCGCGAAGATCCCGGTAACGTTCAGCGCGAACTCAAAAAGCTTGAATCAATTGGCTTTGTTAAGTCCTCAAAGGAGTCAAACACCGTTGTTTACAGCGCCAACCAGCGCTTTGCTCTTTACCGCGAGCTCCAAAGCATTGTCCTTAAATCCCAAGCCTCCAAACGCCGCGTTAATTAAATATTTATTAAGCAGGCATAATCGGATTGATTTTACCTGCTGGTAGGCGTATTCTGCTCAGTAACGTGTAGTACCGTAAGCAGTACGCAAGTCCTTTACAACGCCCGAAAGGGGTGAGTCTGATGAAGATCGTTTGGCCTGGATGGCGCCAGTTTCTTCGCGCCCTGGTTGTGCTACCGACCTGTCGGTACGCCAGTGAGGAGGTAGCGCTCAGGAGGTACGCCGCTGCAGAGGGCGAAATTCGCTCGGTCTGGCTGCTGCGCCGCGAATTCGATGCCGCGCAGTGGCGGGATGGGTTTTCAAATGCCCAGCAAGCTTTCGCGGCTCGAGTGGAGATTCTGGATCACACAGATCCCAGCATCTCTTTGCGCCGAGGTTTTGTTACGGCGGTTTTGGCTCGTTGGGACCGCCAGGCTCGTAGTGGCACGACCAGTACTACCGAGGCGTTGGTGGCACCGAGTGGCATGACGGGAAAAACGACCTGCTAGGTCGAGGAGGCTGACATGCACTTTAGGGCACTGCGCCAGTGGTGGACCAACCACCGCGCTTGGCCAATCGCTTACGAGAAGGTGGCTCGGTATATCGAGCGGGCCGAGCAGGATGAGTCGTTTAGTCTGCATGTAGTGGTTACCAAGGCTGAGTTAACCGCCTACTGCCAGCTTAAGCCTGTAGGCTGGAGCCAGATCCACCGACTACTCGATCACTGGACGGGCATACGTGATTCTCCATTGGCTACCGACGCAACGCGCATGATGGCGATCGACGTCATCAAGGTGCTCGACTGGTGGCTGATGTACAGCAGGGAAGGGCAGAGTCAGATCGAGCTGGCCTCAAGCCAAGCTCGTACCGTCAATCAGCCTGGTCGACTGGAGGAGACGACATGCTGAGTAGTTTGTTCAAGGCCATCAAGCGGCAGCTGCGACCCACGCCATCGCTTCGCGAGGCGCACCGTCGCTACCAGTTGCATCTTCGTGCCGACGGCAGCTGCGACTTCGTAGCGGCCGGGCTGACCTACATCGAGTGCGTCGCGCTGGAGTGGGTGCTCAAGTGCAGCCCCAACGCTGACGGGCGGGTTTACGACCCGTCCACCGCCCGCGCAACCTGGTGGGCCAACCATCAGGCCATGATCGACTGCTCGATAGAGGATCAGTCGTTCTGTCACCGAGTGATTGGGTTGCTCGAGCGGTGGGAGAGGCAGGAAGAGGCGGCGAAGTATCGCCTGAACATGCCTCCAGGAGTTGGTCTGCCGTACGGTTCGGTCGTAGACAACACCTGGTTCTAGTCATTGAGCGGCCTACACATTCCGGTGTGGGCCGCTACCGAGCAATTATTTAGTTCTTAAATGTGCTGTATACTTAGGCCAAGATGAGTGGTTATGATTCGAGTACAAATATAGACCAAACCATGGTGTCGACCAGTGAACTCCCACCGCTGGTTCGCGACTTGTTGCGCAAGCGTGGCATCGAAGGCGAAGAGGCGATTGATCGCTTTTTGCGCCCCGACTACCACCGTGACCTGGCCGACCCCTTTTTGATGACCGATATGACCAAGGCGGTTGAGCGGTTGCAGCGTGCGATTGTGGCCGGCGAGAAGGTGGCGGTTTATGGCGATTACGATATAGACGGGGTGTCCTCAACCGCTTTGATGGTTGAGGTGCTGGAGGCTCATGGATTGGAGCCGCTCAGCTACATACCGGATCGCTACAAAGAGGGCTATGGTGTGAACCAAGCGGCTTTAGAGCAGCTAGCGGCCCAGGGCGTCACCCTGGTGCTGACGGTTGATTGCGGTATAACCGCGGTGGCCGAGGCGGCTTGGGCCGCCGAACATGGCATCGACATGGTTATCACCGATCATCATGAGGTCCCGGATCAAATACCACAGGCGGTAGCGGTGGTTAACCCTAAGCGCCCGGGGGACGAGTATCCGTTTAAGGAGCTGGCAGGCGTAGGGGTAGCCTTTGCGCTGGTGCGGGCGCTGCAGAGTCGCACCGGAATGCCGGATGTTGGCCAAGAAAAATGGCTACTTGATCTGGTAGCGCTGGGCACCGTTTGTGATGTTATGCCGCTAGTGGGCGAGAATCGTGCCCTGGTAAAGTACGGCCTGGTGGTGCTGCAAAAAACCAAGCGGGTCGGGCTGGTGGCTTTAATGCAAAGTGCTGGGGTTGAGCCGGAATCGCTGCGGGCGTTCCAGATTGGTTTTGTGCTGGGACCGCGCTTAAATGCCGCCGGTCGGATGGAGCATGCCAACTTCAGCTTAGAGCTATTGCTGACTAAGGATCCCATTGTGGCGCAGCAGTTGGCTTTTCAGCTCGAAGAGCTCAACCATCAGCGCCAACTGGAGCAGCAGCGTATCTTTGAAGAGGCCAACGCGCTAGCGGCCGATTACGCCAGCGATCCGGTGCTGGTGCTGGCTGACAGTAGCTGGCCGGCCGGAGTGGTGGGTATTGTGGCTTCTAAGCTGGCCGAAAGCTGGGGTAAGCCAGCTTTGGTCCTAGAACTAAGAGACGGCGTAGCCAAGGGGTCTGGCCGTAGCGCTGGGGGCTACCCTCTAATTGACGGCATCACCGCCAACGCCGAGCTGTTTGATCGGTTTGGAGGGCATGCCGGGGCCGCTGGTTTCACCTTGCCGGCCGACAACATCAATCTGTTACGACAGGGGCTCAATGAACACTTTCTGGAGGTTGAGCCGGAGCTTGAGGTCACCAATGACCGGGTTGCCGATATTGATCTTGATGACGCCAACCAGCTGAACTGGGAGCTGTACCATGCCCTAGCTCAGCTGGAACCGTTTGGTCAGGGCAACACCCAGCCGGTGTTCGAGGTTCGCAACCTCAAGGTGGTGTCCCTCGATACTATTGGTAAAAACCAGCAGCATCTTAAGTTACGATTAGCTAGCCCCGAAGGATTGATTTTTGAGTCGGTCGGCTTTAACTTGGCCCAAGACTATCCCAATCTTCGCTCCGGCCAAGAGGTGGCGGTACATGCTTTATTAGAACACAATCAGTACCAAGGTAAATCAACGCTGCAGCTGGTGCTAAAGGGTATTCAGTGAGATGTCGCAGGCAGAGTTTAAGGCTGAATTAAAACGGTACCAGGCCGACGATCGTAAGTTAATTGAACTGGCCGATGCGGTGGCAGCCACGGCACATGACGGCCAGCTGCGTAAAAGTGGCGAATCCTACATTGAGCACCCTCGCCAGGTAGCGCTCTACCTTATGGAGATCGGCATGGATGCTCAAACCGTGGCAGCGGGGTTGCTCCACGATGTACTGGAGGATACCGCGGTAACCGAGCAGCAAATGAGCGACCAGTTTGGCCCAACCATCACCTCATTGGTTGATGGTGTTACCAAGCTTGGTACGGTCCGTTACACCAAAATTGATCAGACCACCGAGCAGCGCCAGGCGGCGAGTATCGAAAACATGCGCAAGTTGCTGCTGGCGATGAGTAAGGATATGCGGGTGTTGATGATCAAGTTGGCCGATCGGCGACACAACCTGCAGACGCTGGGCTATCTTCCGGAAGCCAAACAACACCGTATTGCCGAAGAAAGTTTAACCGTTTACGCTCCGCTGGCCGACCGGTTGGGTATGGGTGCGCTTAAAGCCGAAATGGAGGATCTGGCCTTTGAGTATGCCAACCCGGTAGCCTTTAAGCTGGTTCAGAAGCTGGCGGCTCACCACCGGGTAGAAAATCGCGAGTACATTGATGAGCTCGGCCAGGACGTAGACGCTTTGCTGCGCCAACATGGTATCGAGGCACATTCGCTGAGTGGTCGTAACAAGCACCTCTACAGTATTTACCGCAAGCTTACCAAAACCGATGGTGACATTACCAAGATCTACGACCTAACCGCGCTGCGCATTATTGTGCCAAGCATCACCGACTGCTATCAGGCACTAGGATTGCTACACCAGTCATATAAACCCCTCATATACCGAATCAAAGACTATATTTCGGTGCCAAAGCCCAATGGCTATCGTTCGCTCCACACCACGGTCTTTGCTAAGTACGGCCGAATTATTGAGGTACAGATTCGTACACCGGAGATGCACCAAGAGGCAGAGTATGGCTTGGCCTCGCACGTGCTGTACGACCTCCACAAGCAGGGTGAGGGTTATCGTCAGGGCGAAGCGGCTGCCAAGCCTAACAAAAAGCTAAGTTGGATTCAAGATTTAGCATCACTGTCGGCTCAGCAAACCGGCAGCAGCGACATGATGCAGGACTTAAAGGTTGATCTGTTCCGCGATCGGATCTTTGTGTTCTCTCCCATGGGCGACCTTTATGATCTGCCCGAAGGGGCCACCCCGGTCGACTTTGCTTTTGCGGTTCATACCGACGTTGGCTTGCGCACCCAGGGGGCGCGGGTAAACCACCGAATTGCGCCACTAGACCGTCCGCTCGAAAACCGCGACGTGGTGGAGATTATCACGCGTAAGCAGCCGGCCCCCAATCGTCAGTGGCTCAACTTTGTTAAGACCACCGGGGCACGAAGTCGTATAAAAAGTTGGTTCAAAGCCGCCAGTCGCGACGCCAACATTGTTACCGGCCGGCAGCTGATTGAGGCTCAGTTAGGTACGTGGGGTCTAAAGCGGTTTGATGACATTGGTAAGGCCAATATCAACCGAGCCTGCCAGGACCTCAACCTACATGATGCTGACTCATTGCTAGCGGCGGTGGGCGATGGTTCGCTATCGTTGGCTTCGGCCTTGCGGCGCTTGTTGTCGCACCTCAACCATGCTCAGGCGCCAAAAAGCGTTGTTAAACAAACAACTACTAGCCCAATCGCTAGGCCGCATGTGGTGGGCGCGCCGGAGCTACCTTGTTCTACCGCGCCCTGCTGCAACCCGGAGCAACCCGATGCCATTGTTGGGTATATTACTCGAGGTAAAGGAGTAACGGTGCACCGTAAAGGCTGTCAAAATATTCCGAACGATGACGAAAGACTGTTTGAATGTGCCTGGGGTCGGCCCGGAAGCATGCAGGTTCATTTGGTTGAGGCGGAATTGCACCTGATTTGTCAAAACCGGCTGGGGCTGGTTCATGACATTACCGGATTGATCTCTAGTCGTGGTATTAACATTGTTAAAATTGCTACGTACAACGAGGGTAAGAATGAGGAGCGTTCAATCATTGACGTTACGGTTGAGGTGGCCGATTTATTCTCGTTGAGCGCCTTAATTCAAGAATTGCGCCTACAAAACGGAGTGACTTCGGTTGAAAAACAGACCGTATTAAACTAACACAGCCCCTGTAAAAATTACGTATACATTTTTTATGCAATAGTCGGTGATGCAGCGGTAGGCCGGCGGTACGACTGGCCGCAAAGCACTCTAATTTAGTACTTAAAATTTTTTACTACCTAAAATTAGAGTGCTTTGTTCACCCAAGCTACTAGCCCAATCCACCCGCGGGCAGCCTTGAACCCGACCTCTAATCTGTGGTAGCCTTTAGGTCAGTTTTACGATTGTAGGGAGAAGAGATACTGTGGCCAAAAAGTTTCAGCACGTTCGAGGTATGCCAGATATACTGCCGGAGCAACAACAAGCTCATCAATACCTAACCGACACCTTTAGGCATCTAGCCGGTGCCGCCGGTTTTGAACCAATTGAGCTTCCGATTATGGAAGAAAAAGAGGTGTTTGTACGGAGTGTGGGCGAAGGTACCGATGTGGTCGACAAGGAGCTCTACGCTTTTACCGACCGCTCCGATAAGGAAGTGGCGCTCCGACCTGAACCAACCGCTGGTATGGTTCGAGCCTACATCGAACACGGTATGGCCAGCTTGCCGCAGCCGGTTCGTCTAATGTTTGCTGGTCCGGTGTTTCGCTACGATCGTCCTCAAGCCGGTCGTCAGCGCCAGTTCAACCAGCTGGGGGTAGAGGTTATTGGCGACGGTTCGCCAAGCATCGAAGCTCACATTATGATGCTGGCGATGCGTTTTTACCGCATGATTGGCCTGCGTAACGTCACCCTGCAGCTTAATAGCTTAGGTGATCAGCAGGACCGCAAAGACTACCTCAAGGCGCTAACCGCCTACCTTAAAGATTACGAGTCGGAGCTGCCCGAGGTGGATCGCAAGCGGCTAAAGTCCAACCCGCTGCGGGTGCTTGATTCGAAGGAACGGGCCACCAAAAAGATTGTGGCGCAGGCACCGCAAATTCTTAACTACCTATCGGAGTCAAGCAAGCAGCATTTTGAAGCGGTACTAGAATACCTGGATGCCATGCAGATTAACTACGAACTGAACCCACTGCTGGTTCGCGGTTTAGACTATTACACTCACACCGTGTTTGAGTTTTACGGTGAACGCGAAGGCTCACAGAGCAGCCTGGGTGCCGGCGGGCGCTACGATAATTTAGTGCAGCAGTTGGGCGGAAGTAAGCCCACCCCCGCGGCCGGCTTTGGCATCGGTTTGGAGCGGGTTCTGCTGGAGCTAAAAGAAGAGGGGGTTGAGCTGCCGCAAGAGCACGCCGTAAAGGTGTACGTCGCGAGCCTTGGCGAACCGGCTCGGATAGGCGCCTTTGCTCTAATCGAGCAGCTGCTTGATTCTGGTGTTGGCGCGGTTGGGGCGGTTGATCGCGACGGCATCGGTCCGCAGCTAGAGCGGGCTAACAAACTAAACGTGCCTTACGCCATCATTATTGGCCAAAAGGAGATTCAAGAAGAGACCGTAATTTTGCGCGATATGCGCTCCGGTGCTCAGGAGATGATTCCACTAGGGTCGGTGGTTAAGGAGCTAGAGAAGCGCAAGGTCGGCCTGTAGGTCGGACCTCTTACCAAACTAAAAACCGCCCTACGAGAGGGCGGTTTTTAGTTTAGAGGCGCTTGGAACAGGCAGGCCATGGGCTGAATCCACGACGGGCGTAGTCAGCCTGGGCCTTGGCGTCCTGTACCGCGGCCGGAGCGAGGTCCGGACGGGCAAAGCCACCATAGTTGTTCCAGGTACCAATGTTGTACTGGTATGCACCGTAATAACCGTTACCGGTGTTCTTGGTGTAATCGTTACCAGACTCACACAAGCGGAGCTTGTACCAGGCGTCACCGGTGGCAGCCGGAGCGGCCTCGGTGGTAGCGGCAGAAGTGGCCTTAGCGGCAACCTTAGCCTGAGCCTCCTTGGCAGCTGCAATCGCAGCAGCCTTGGCCTCGGCCTCGGCCTTAGCGGCCTGGGCCTGACGTAGGGGCTCAATCACCTCAGTCTCAATGTTGGGCTGAGGAGTAGCCGGGATGGTTACCGGCTGAGCGGCCTGGGTGGTAAAGGTAATCTTTTGTACAGGTGCGGTAGTAGGGGATGAGGCGTTAACCTCGGGAGCGGTCGAAAGAGCAATCGGCAAAGCGGCGGCAATTCGGACCGGGTTGGCTAGCATTGCTACAAGCAGTACCAGCGTATGCAGGTTATACATGGGGGTAAGAAGTGATCCTTTCTCCCATTTGAAGTACATCTTGCTATCGCACTTCAGGAGCGAACCTATATCGGCTTTATTACTAAAGCTGACGTTTAAAAGGTGCCCTGATAACAAAAAAGCGTACCGGATTGGCACGACTTTTAAGCTATCGGGAGACATAATACCAACAAATGGCCATTTTGTCAATAGTTTTAATGCTTATATTACACTCAGAAAACAACAAACTTTGGCTTAAGAAAGCCAAAAAAGCCAATTCAGATCTATTTAGATGTTTAATTAGCAAAAACGTCAAAACCATCTAGGCAGAATTGACATTTATCTGTAAATTTGCTATAAATCAGGTTAGATAACCCTAAGGTCGAATTCAGGCCAAAAGGTGTAGTACCCCAAACCACTACCCGGGAGCGAAGCCATGGAGGCGTTTCTCCGCTTTTTCCGTCTGGTGTACAAGCCCACCAAGCCTGGCCAGACCGGCAACCGCGTGATCGACCGGTTCTACCTGGTTGGTTACCTGCAGTTGCTGCTGCCGTTCAAGCGCTACCCGTAGGAGTCGCATGAAGCAAAAACGTGCTCGGTTCAAGCCAGATACCCGGAAGCGCCCCCATCCGGCGGTGCATGCCAGGTTCTTGCGTGGACTCAGGGTGATGCAAAATCGCCGGCACCGGGCGTACGCTCGATAAAGCAGTACCCATATCTGAAGGATCAGATATGGCCATCTGGCACGGACGCCATCCGACATCTACTCCCATGAGGTGTATTCTCAGATGAACGAAGCAGTGCTTCAGAACAAGCTCACCCTGGTGCAGCACGGCCTGTACTTCAGCTACCGGCTGGGGCAGGGACGTGAGGCTCTCGAAAAGGCCTACTGCTCAGCGTTGGCGCAGATCAAGAACCGCACCTTTGCCGGTGTGCTCCACGATCTCCTGACCGGTGCGCTGAACTCGCTCAAGGTCTTCTACGAGACCAAGCTGGACGAGCTGGACCTGAAGCGCAAGATCAAGCATCTGCGCGCCAACGGCCATTACGGGAAGGCGCGCCGCCTCGAGCGCTCGCTCAACCGCGCCTGAACTACCTGGGTCTCTTAACGAGGCCGTCATCACTCCCAGATGACGGCCTCGAAGTACGTTTAGGGTCTGTAAGCTATTATTTCTCAACCTATTTCCACCTTGTATATGCTTATGCTTAGGAGTACTATAAAAGCAACCTGATCCCCACCTGTTGATCCATAAGGAGATGATCAACTTGGCAGGTAACGGCAGTACCTCAGTAGTGAGGACCAAGGCTCGACGTCGTCGGGGCAGCCCGCCGCCAACTCGAACCCTTGTTCCTGGAGAGCAGCCCTCTGCATGCGGAGCTGGGGTCCAGATTGACCCTTGGCCCACCTGTGGAGGTGTCCACGGAGGCACCTTCCGTCTCCCGGGCAACTTCAGGTAGCCTCATCGCCTCGCCCTGGCATCTGCCGGGACGAAAGGACCCCGTCTTCGGACGGGGTTTTCCTTTGCTTTGGGACATCTCAAATATGGTAGAGTGGGGGTATGAGCGATACGCAAACCCTTCCAGACTGCCTATTTTGTAAGCTGGCTAACAGTCCAGATGGGCTGATCTGGCAGAATGATGAGTTTGCGGCCTTTAAAGATATCCACCCTAAAGAGCGGGTTCACATCTTGATTGTGCCGAAAGACCACGTTAACAGTCTTGATGAGGCTACTCCGGAGCTATCTGGAAGCCTGCTGGAGGCCACTCGACAGGTGGCGGCGGAGCAGGGAGTGACCGGCGCCTACCGGGTTGCTATCAACGTAGGGCGCAAAGGTGGGCAGGAGGTGGATCACCTACACCTCCATCTGATGGCGCCTTAAAGAGGTCCGACCTAGCAAAGGGTCCGACCTCTTGCTAGGTCGGACCCGCTCTTGCGCAACAGATAAGAATCAGATACAATACTCAAGTTGCTCAAGGCAAAATAAGCAATCATCAACCAAGAAAGAAGGTGACAGCACGTGCTGCAAGTAAATCGCAAAGATGAACGAGAATCACTCGAAAACCTGATCCGCCGCTTTAACAAGAAGGTGCAGCAATCAGGTGTGTTGGGTGTGGCTCGGCGCAAGCGTCAGTTTGAGAAGCCGCTAACCAAGCGGGCTCAACGCGAAATTGCTATCCGCAAGGCTGCTCGCAAGGCCAACAAAGCCAAGCAAGCCCTCTATCGCTAATTATCAACTTTAAGATAGGGATCAGATGTCGCTCATCGATACCATCAACCAGGATCTAACCGCTGCTCTTAAGGAGCAGCAGGCCGATCGCGTGCAGGTTTTACGTTTAATTAAAACCGCCTTTATTAATGAAAAAATCAAACTTGGACATGATCTGGGTGAGCCGGAGGCACTTAAGGTGTTGCAGCGTGAGGCCAAGCAGCGCCGTGACTCCATTGACCAGTATCGCGCTGGGGGCCGAGACGACCTGGCTGACTCCGAGCAGCAGGAGCTTGCAATTATTGAGGGCTACCTGCCGCAGCAGCTGAGCCAGTCTGAGCTAGACGATCTTGTCAGCCAGGTGATAAGCGAGCTCAAGCCAAGTGGCCCGGCCCAGATGGGCCAGGTGATTGGCGAGGTGGTCAAACGCGCTAGCGGTCGTACCGACGGAGCGGCCGTATCGGCAGCGGTACGAGCCAAGCTGCAATAATGACGATTCAGTTGGTGGGTGATTGGCCGACCGAGCTGGCCACCGCGGTTCAGGCGATCGCCGCTGCCGTCGACAATGATGACCAGGTTGAGTTGCCAGACGGCATGGTGAACCTGCTGCTGGTTGACGATGCTCAGATAACCGAGTTAAATACACAGTATACCGGTAATGCTTATGCCACCGATGTGCTAACCTTCCCATATCAGCCGGTTGAAAACGACGATCCAACCATCGCCGACGTGGTTATAAGTACCGAGACCGCCGCTCGTCAGGCCGAACAGGCCCAAATTGAGGTGGTCGATGAGGTGGGACTGCTAGCGCTGCACGGATTGTTACATGCTGCCGGTTACGACCATTCAACCCCAGAAGGCCAGCAGCAGATGGAGGCGATTCAGCAGCGAGTGATGGTCGACTCAAACCTAAGATACAGGGACTTTAAATGGAATCAGTAATCGGATTTTTACGCAGCCTCCGTACCGCCTTTAGCGGATTGGTGCATGTGGTGCGGGTTGAGCGAAACGCTCGTTTTCACCTGGTTATAGCGGTGTTAGCGCTACTACTAGCGGTGGCTCTAAATGTGTCTAACGCCGAGCTAGCGGCAATCTTTTTTGCCATTATTATCGTGTTTGTGTCGGAGGTGGTTAACACCGCCATCGAAAAGATCCTGGACTTAATTGAGCCCAACCACAACCAGCAGGTTCGAATTATTAAGGACATTGCCGCTGGCGCGGTGCTGGTGGCGGCGGTCGGTGCGGCCGCCATTGGGGTGGCGGTGTTTGGGCCGTACCTAACGGGGTTTATATGGCCCCTGTCGTAGCTATTATGGGGCCGATTGGCTCCGGTAAGTCGGTTCAGGCCAGGATATTGGCCGAAGAGCTCGGGTGGCAGGCGGTTTCGACCGGCAGCATCCTGCGTGAGCACATCAAGGAGCCCGGTATCGACCCGGCGGTGGTGGCGGCGCTGAACGCCGGTCATTTGGTGCCGTCACCTTACGTGCACAAGGTGTTGCTGGAAAAGCTGCGTCAGCTGCCAGCGGACACGGGTATCGTACTTGATGGCTCACCACGCAAGCCTGGAGAGGTGCATCATTTAAACGAAGACTTGCCGGCGCTAGGCCGTAAGCTCAACCTGGTAATCTTGCTTAAACTGTCGCGCGAACAGGTTGAGCAGCGCTTGGCTAAACGTGGGCGACATGATGATCAGCCCGAAACCATTAAGGTGCGATGGGCCGAGTACGAGCGCGACACGTTGCCAACCATTGAGTTGTGTCGCCAGCAGGGACTGCTGCGCGAGGTCGACGCTGACGCCGAGCCGGCGGTGGTGCAACAACGTATTTTAGAGGTGCTACATGCCGAACATCTCGCTTAAAACCGCCGACGATATTGAGCGACTGCGTCAGGGGGGAGCGGTTTTGGACCAGGTGCTAAAGGCGGTTGCGGCGGCCGCTCAGCCAGGAGCCACCCCGCGACAGCTGTCACAACTAGCGGCCGATGAAACCAAGCGCCATGGAGTCGAGGCCGCCTTTAAGGGGCATCAGGGATTTCCGGATCCGATCTGTATTTCGGTCAACGATGCGGTGGTCCACGGCATCCCGAACGACATTCCACTAATGGACGGTGACATTGTGGGCTTAGATTATGGCGTGCGCTATAAGGGCAGAATTACCGATGGCGCCATCACCGTGGCGGTTGGTCGCCCTGAAGCCGCTGCCAAACGTCTACTAGAAGGTACCCAGCGGGCTCTGGCAGCCGGGATTGCCGCCGCTCAACCCGGAGCCCAAGTTGGTGACATATCGGCCGCTATCGAGCAGGTTTTACGCCAGCATAAACTAGGTATTATCACCGAGTTGGTTGGCCACGGGGTTGGCTATGAGCTATGGGAGGAGCCGCAGGTGCCGAATCAGGGTAAGGCCGGTCGTGGCCCAGAGCTGCAGCCGGGCATGGTTATCGCCATCGAGCCCATGGCAACGCTCGGTTCGGCCGACATTGTGCTTGATGGCGATGGTTGGACCATTCGTACCGCCGATGGCAGCCTGTCGGCTCAGTTTGAGCACACCGTTGTTATCACCGAGCAGGGCGCTCAAATCCTCACGCAGTCATAATTCTGTTATACTAAGCAGAGTTTCAGCTATTGTCCGATTCGCCCTGATGGGCCCTGGCTTGCCCCCAGGTTAGCATAAGCGGTATACTAAACAGTAGGTAAAGCGAAGGAGCGGTTTCCCGGTGGCAGCTCGCAGCCAAGACAACATTTACATTGGTCTCGATATTGGTAGCACCAAAGTGTGCTGCATTGTTGGCCTGCTCGAAGCCGAGGCGGTTAACCCGAGTGTTATTGGGGTTGGAGTGGCTCCGGCTGAGGGTCTGCGCCGCGGCGAGGTGATAGATATTGAGGAAACCGTATCGTCAATTACGGCGGCGGTTGATGAGGCTGAGCGCATTAGCGGCGTACCAATTGATCGCGCCACCATTAACATCGATGGCGCCCATGTCCTCAGCCAGAACTCAACCGGGGTGATTGCGGTTGGCCGAGCCGACCAGGAGATCACCATAGAGGATGTTCGTCGCGCCGAAGAGGCCGCCAGCGCCATTCAGTTACCACCCAACCGAGAAATTATTCAAATGTTCCCTCGTTCATTTAGTCTGGACGGTCAAACCAACATTAAAGATCCGGTGGGGATGAACGGCGTTCGCCTTGAGGTCGAAACCCACATTGTTACCGGAGCCACCCCGGCTATTAAAAACTTGCAGCGTAGCGTGTATCAGGCCGGTATCGATATTGAAGGACAGTCGTTGGTGCCGGTAGCGGCTGCCCGGGCGGTTCTAACCAAAAAGCAGATGGAGTTGGGGGCGGCGGTTATCGATATTGGCGGTGGTACCACCGGCATAGCGGTCTATGAGGAGGGCGAGATTCTTTATTCTAGTATTTTGCCGGTTGGTAGTGGACACATTACCAACGACATTGCGATTGGGCTGCGCACCGATGTTGAGGTGGCCGAAAAGGTTAAACTCAAGTACGTTAAGGCCAACCCAGGCCGAATTAGCTCAACCGAAAAGGTTCGGATCGATGAACTGGGTGGCGATGGCGGTGGCATTATATCTAAGCGCGATCTGCACGACATAGTGCAGGCCAGACTAGAAGAGATCTTTCATATGGTTCAGCAGGAGTTTCGTAACGTTGGTAAGGCCGGCATGCTACCAGGAGGCGTGGTGCTAACCGGTGGCGGCGCTAAGATGCCTGGTATCGATGAGTTTGCCAAAGATGCCCTTAAGCTACCCGCAATTATTGGCCAGCCATCCGGCTTAACCGGCTTAATTGATAAGGTTCACGATCCAGCCTTTGCCGCTCCGGTCGGCCTTATGTTCGAAAACATGCACGCCGGAGTTCCCGCCGATCGCACCAACGCCCGGATTGGTCAGACGGTTACCCGCTTGCGCCAGACGCTCCGCAACCTTCTGCCCTAGTTTGAACACAAATTGTGTACGCTAAAAATTAGCCATCTTAAGTGAACAAAAAATTTGCATTCAAACCGTGATTTGGCTACACTGCACATTATGCCGGTAGGGTCCGGAGGTATTGTGGTAAGGATAGTTGAAGGAGATATGATTCAAGATGGCTGAGGTTCTCCCCGAGATACAAACCTTTGCGCGAATTAAGGTCTGCGGCGTTGGCGGCGGTGGCACAGCCGCGGTTGAGCGCATGATTGATTCAAAGGTTCAAGGTGTCGAGTTTGTGGCAATTAATACCGATGCGCAGTCGTTGCATCATTCACGAGCCGGCCAAAAGATTCATATTGGCCAAGATTTAACTCGGGGTCTGGGCGCCGGTGCCGACCCAGCCATTGGTCGCAAGGCCGCCGAAGAGAGCGAACAAGAGATCGCCAACTCCTTGCGCGATACCGACATGGTCTTTATTACCGCGGGTGAGGGCGGCGGCACCGGTACCGGTGCGGCTCCTTTGGTGGCGGCCGCGGCTCGCAAGAGTGGCGCGCTAGTAATTGGTATTGTTACCAAGCCTTTTGCCTTTGAAGGTGAGCGCCGCGCCACCCAGGCCGAACAGGGAATTGAGGAGCTCAAGGACCACGTTGATACCTTGATTACCATTCCCAACGACCGTTTGCTTGATATGGTTGATCGCAAAACCTCACTACTAGAAGCCTTTAAGGTGGTGGATGATGTGTTGCAGCAGGGTGTGCAGGGCATCTCGGATCTTATAACCGTCCACGGCTTGATTAACCTGGACTTTGCTGACGTTAAGTCGATTATGCAAAACGCCGGCTCAGCCTTAATGGGTATTGGTGTGGGTAAGGGTGACAACCGCGCGACCCAGGCTGCCCGCCAGGCGATTGACTCGCCGCTACTTGAGGTTAATGTTGAAGGCGCCAAGGGAGTTCTGTTCAACATTACCGGTGGTCGCAACATGAGCATGCACGAGATTGATGAGGCCGCCAAGGTGATTACCGAAGCGGTTGATCCTGGCGCCAACATTATTTTTGGAGCGGTGCTAGATGAGAGTATGGATGACCACATTAAAATTACGGTGGTAGCAACCGGGTTTGATGGCGATGGCCCACTGCCTCGCTCAACCTTTGATGTTAACCAGGCTCCGGCTTTCCGTCAGGCAATTCAAGCCGAAGTAGCAGCGTTGTCTCATAATGACACCGCCATCGATATTAAGGTTGATGAGCCGGAGCCAGAACCACAGCCGGTGGCCCATCGGTTTGCCGCCAAGCCTTTTATTGATGAACAAACCAGCTCAGCTTCGATCGATTCGGCCGACAGCACGGCTGATGAAGATGACCTGTTTGCCAAGAAACCTCAGCCCACCGTTAGCTCAATTGAGCCGGAAGACGAGGCCACCCCAGCTGATCACGACGATGACGACCACGATCTATTTAATGATGAGCCAAAAAAGACCGCCAAGCCCAGCGCTTCGCCCGAGCCTGCTAAAAAGGGTGCTCGTTCGCTAATCCAGCGAGCCGCCGGCGCGGTTACCGGTCGAGTTAGCGATGACGACCTGGATGTACCGGCCTTCATCCGCCGCCGCAAGCACTAGACTGTGGACCTGGTTCACGCGAAGTGAACCTAGGTCAAAATTATTTACCTAACATTTATACCTAAAATCAAGATTGACATCCATAGGAGCACAAGCGTTATAGTAGATAGTGCTTACGCTAGATATGGAGTAAGCACAAGAATAATACACCAAGGGTGGTGTTAATCGCTCATTTTAAATCGGTGTAGGGGAGACTGTTTCGGTATGAGATGCCCAGATTGTGGTTACTTAGATTCTAAGGTGATTGAGTCGCGCGACTTAGAGGACGGCGCTCAAATCCGCCGTCGGCGTCAGTGTCTAAAGTGTAGCTTTCGTTTTACCACCTACGAACGAACCGAACAGCCTCGACTGACCATTATAAAGAAGGACGGCCGCCGTGAGCCATTTGATCGTCAAAAGCTGGCTGGCGGGCTGTACCGGGCTTGCGAAAAGCGTCCGGTTGCCGCTTCGCAGCTTGAGGAAACCATCAACCAGATTGAGCGTGAACTTCGTTCGCTGGGGGAGCCGGAGGTGTCGGTGGAGCGAATTGGCGAGCTGGCCATGGATCACTTGCTGGAGCTTGATGACGTGGCTTATGTCCGCTTTGCTAGCGTGTATCGCTCCTTTACCGATGTGGAGTCGTTTGAAGCCGAACTGGCTAGACTAAAGCGCCGTCCATTAAAAAGATAGTTGGGGGTCCGTGTGGTAGCTGCTTCGCGCAGCCATCTCACGGGTATCTAACAGTACGTTTGTATCCGAAAGGTCTTTGACAAGCCAACTACGTAGTACTGCCGCCAGGCAGCCTATCAACGACTGCCTGTAGGCAGAAAGGGGAAGATGCTCAATGGCATCGACCGAAACCGAAGGTCAGCAGACGCTGGCGGCGCCCCATAACGGCGTAGCTAGCAAGCCTCTCAAGATCACGCGCTACTTCACCAAGGAGGGCGTGCACCCGTTCGACACCGTCGACTGGGAGACCCGTGACGCGCGCATCGGTCACGGCGACAAGGTCGCGTTCGAGCAGAAGGACGTCGAGTTCCCGAAGTTGTGGAGCCAGAACGCCACCAACATCGTGGCGCAGAAGTACTTCCGCGGACAGCTGGGCTCACCGACGCGTGAGCGCTCGGTCAGGCAGATGACCGGCCGGGTTGCCAAGACCATCACCCAGTGGGGTATGGCCAGGGGCTACTTCGGTCCTGGGCGGGGGAAGATCGAGGTTCTGCGTGAGCAGGAGCCCGATCACCCGGCCTCGATCTTCTACGACGAGCTGCTCTTCCTGCTGCTGGACCAGGCGGCGGCTTTCAACAGCCCGGTCTGGTTCAACGTCGGGTTCGAAGAGAACCCGCAGTGCTCGGCCTGCTTCATCCTGAGTGTCGAGGACACGATGGATTCGATCCTGGACTGGAACACGCGGGAGGGTAAGATCTTCCGCGGCGGCTCCGGTTCCGGCATCAACCTGTCGGCGATCCGCGGTTCGATGGAGCCGCTGAGCAAGGGCGGCACGGCCAGCGGACCGGTGTCGTTCATGCGTGGCGCCGACTCCTGGGCCGGCACCATCAAGTCCGGCGGCAAGACACGTCGGGCGGCCAAGATGGTAGTGCTGGACGTGGACCACCCGGACATCCGGGAGTTCATCTGGTGTAAGGTCGAGGCCGAAGAGGTGGCCGGGGCTCTGCAGGAAAAGGGCTTCGACATGTCCATCGACGGTCGCGGCTTCAGGCACGTTCAGTACCAGAACGCCAACAACTCGGTCCGCGTGTCGGACGAGTTCATGCAGGCGGTCGAGAACGACGAGGACTGGCACCTGATCGCTCGCAAGACCGGGGATCCGGTCGGCGATCCGATTCCGGCTCGGGACCTGATGCGAGACATCGCGGAGGCGGCCTGGCGCTGTGCCGACCCTGGCGTGCAGTACGACACCACCATCAACCAGTGGCACACCGATCCGAACTCGGGGCGCATCAACGCCTCGAACCCGTGCAGCGAGTACATGCATGTCGATGACTCGGCCTGCAACCTGGCCTCGCTGAACCTGATGAAGTTCCGGCGTGAGGATGGCACGTTCGACACCGAGCGCTTCAAGCAAGCGGTGGACATCGTGTTCCTGGCGCAGGAGATCATCGTTGGCCCTTCGTCCTACCCGACGGAGGAGATCGGTGATAACGCGCGAGCGTTCCGTCAGCTCGGCCTGGGGTACGCCAACCTCGGTGCCTACCTGATGGCCAACGGCATGCCGTACGACTCCGACAAGGGTCGGGCAACGGCGGCGGCCATCACCGCGCTCATGACCGGTCGGGCTTACGCTCAGTCGGCCAAGATCGCGGCGGCCATCGGTCCGTACGACAGGTACGCCGATAACCGCGAGCCGCACAACAAGGTGATGCGGATGCACCATGACGCCGCACAGCAGATCCCGGATGGTCACATTCGTGACATGGATCTGCTGGCCGAGGCGCGCCTTGCCTGGCATCAGGCGGTCACGCTCGGCGAGCAGCACGGCTACCGCAACGCGCAGGCCACGGTGCTCGCACCGACGGGGACGATCTCGTTCCTGATGGACTGCGACACCACCGGCGTCGAGCCGGACTTCTCGCTGGTCAAGTTCAAGGAGCTGGTTGGTGGCGGTCAGATGACCATCCCTAACCGGACGGTTCCGCTGGCTCTGCGTACCCTCGGGTACAACGACCAGAAGATCGAGGTCATCGAGGAGTACATCACCGAGCACGGCACGATCATCGGCGCTCCGGGTCTCGACCCGAAGCACCTGCCGGTGTTCGATGTCGCGGTCGGCGAGCGGGCGATCAGCCACATGGGCCACATCAAGATGATGGGTGCGGTTCAGCCGTTCATCAGCGGTGCGATCTCCAAGACGGTCAACATGCCGCAGGAGACCACCGTCGAGGACATCGCTGACGCGTACACCCAGGCCTGGCGCCTCGGCGTCAAGGCTCTGGCCATCTACCGCGATGGGTCCAAGACCGCCCAGGCGCTGCGCACGGACGCGCAGATGGGTAAGGGCGAGTCGGGCGTTGAGCTCGGCGAGCCGATCCAGCGCGCGGCGGTCGAGGCCTTGTGCGAGGTGTTCGAGCATGCCCTGATCAAGGGCGTGCCCACACTCAAGGCAGTCGGCGATCTCTACGAGTCCCTCATTGGTGACCGCAAGGTCCTGACGGCGGACGAGTCGGAGATGATCACCCTGATCCTCGTCGAGATCGCTCGCGGCACACCGGCTCGCCGGAGGATGCCGCGGGAGCGCAAGTCGATCACTCACAAGTTCGTCCTCGGAGGTCACGAAGGCTACATTGTGGCCGGTATGTACGAGGACGGGACGATGGGAGAGATCTTCATCAACGGTCTCGGCAAGGAAGGCTCAGCGCTCAAGGGCATGATGAACTCCTTCGCCACGGCGATCTCGATCGCGCTCCAGTACGGGGTGCCGCTTGAGACGCTGGTGGAGAAGTTCAGCTTCGTGCGATTCGAGCCGGAAGGGATCACCGAGAACATCGAGATCCCGTTCGCCAAGAGTCTGCCGGACTACATCATGCGCTGGCTGGCCAGCCGCTTCCTGGATACGGATGTCCAGGAGGAGCTCGGCATCTTGACGCCTGAGGTGCGCAAGCGCAAGATGGCTGAGGATGCCGGTGGGTCGACTCCGGTCGAGTACGCGGAGGCAGCTCAGCAGGAGCTTGCTGTTTCGACAACCGGTGACGGTAGCAAGCCGGATTCGCCTGCGGAGCAGCCGCTTACCTACCTCGGCCTGTCCGTGGCGGGCATCTGTTCCGATTGCGGTGGCTTGATGGTTCGCAAGGGTGGGCCTTGCCCCGTCTGCAATAGCTGTGGCAGCACCGCCGGCTGCAGCTAGGTCGTCCGTCGCAGCAGTCTTGCCGGCATCCCGTCGGCGAGGTTATCCCTTGGTATTTTGATCACGACCAGGGGTGGAAAGGATAGTGATCTACATCTAGCCTTCGGTTGACGGCCGAGGGCAGACACGGGCTGGGTTCCGACACTTTCTCTGCAAAGGGAAGGCGTCGGGCCCGGTCCGAAACTTTCTTATCTTAATCTGTTGACATCATTAAATTGGAGGCGTAGTCTAAGCCGTATGAAGACCGTTGGTAACAGTCTCGTCACCGTAGTCCTGCTCGTCGTGAGCGGCCTGCTGATGCTTGGCCATCAACCTCGGACTTCATCGTAGCTTAAACGCACAAGCAAACGCAGTAGGGAGTCCAAGCGGACTCTTTTTTGTTGGGTCACCAATTGCGAGGAGGAGTAATGCTTAAGGAGCCGCCCACGTATCGCCTGACCGTCAAATCAGCCTTATCTGCCTGCAAGTTGCTGGTTCGCCTGGACCACTCTGGAATAGGTGGACCAGAATACATCAGCCCGGAGGATCGCCGAGCGCTTGAGCGCTTTGGCGAGGGTAGAGACTTTTCGACCTCCGTCTCGGTTGACGTCAAGGTTGGGCGCAATCTCAGCCTCAAGCGCTTCGCGCACCAGCTCGATACCGAGCTCTGGTTGAGGGGTGTTTGCGACGTTGAGCCGCCGGAGGAATCCCTGGCATGAGCTACTGGTTAGCGCCTCGGGTCACAAATGACTCGGGGCGCGAAAGCGCTTTTATATTTGGTATACTTGTAAGCATGAAAGTTACGTTGCTGTTTACTAAAAGTACCCCGGCTGATCGCCACATTGACTACTTGGTGCGCAAACTTGAGCGTGAAGAGGGTATTACGGTTGATTTGCTTGACGCGGACAGCCGCGACGGCATCGCTTTGGCCGAGCTGTATGGGGTAATGCAGCGACCGGCGATACTAGTGACCGATGGCGATGGCTCCTTGACCGCAAAATGGGAGAGCGAGCTACCGGCTCCACAGCGAGTGGCCGACGCCTACCGAGGCGGTTTATAAGCCAATGCTAGCCGAGTTTTCTTTAAATTTTATTAATTTATTTGTCTTTATTTTTAATATCGTTTTATTGGCGCGCGTATTAATGAGCTGGATCGACCCAAACCCCAAGGGCGGTTTTGGCGCGCTATTGGTTGATTTAACCGAGCCAGTATTAATACCAATTCGGATGATTCTGCCAAAGACACAGATGATTGATTTTGCTCCGCTGGTCGCTTTTTTGCTAATGCAGCTGTTGGTCCAGGGCGCCAACAGCTTGCTAGGCTGATAAAATACCGGTATTGTAAGGGTACAATTACACATGCATTGAACCTCGGTTCATGAGCGGTTATCACCCGCGAAGCAGCTGGAAGAACGGTTTAGACCAAGTAGAACCAGACGCGAGTACGGCGTAAAAAGTGCGAATTAAGTGCCCTCTCGGGAAGCAGGATGGAACCGTCCACATTGGACTCCTGCCGACGAGAGGTTTTGTGTGTTTAGGGTCCGACCTAGCAAAGGGTCCGACCTTTCTCGAATAAGCTAGATTAACAAAAGATTACCCACTAGATAAGAGGTCCGACCCTTTGCTAGGTCGGACCTACAGGAGACCCCATGAAAAAAGCCCAGCCAGCCGACTTTCCCGCCTTCGAAGCCGAGATGCTCAAGACTTGGAAGGATGAAAAAACCTTCGAACAAAGCGTTGAGCAGCGTCAGGGCAGCGATCGATTCAGCTTTTATGACGGCCCGCCATTTGCCAACGGCTTGCCGCACTATGGTCACGTGGTGGCTCTGACCGAAAAAGATTCAATCACCCGCTATAAAACCATGCGCGGCTACTATGTCCCGCGCCGCAACGGCTGGGACACCCATGGTTTACCGGTTGAAAATGAGGTTGAAAAACAGCTAGGCATAACCAGCAAGCGCCAGATTCTGGAGCTTGGTGTAGATAAGTTTAATGAAGCTGCCCGCGCCAGCGTCTTTAAGTATAAGAATGAGTGGGAAGAGTTTATGACTCGCCTGGGTCGCTGGAGCGATCAAGAAAACTCCTATGCCACCCTGGACGATAACTACATTGAAAGCGTCTGGTGGGTGTTGAGTCAGCTGCACGAAAAAGGATTGGTTTACCGCGGTTTTCGTTCTAGCCCGTACTGTCCGCGTTGCGCCACCACCTTAAGTAACTTTGAGGTTAATCAAAACTACAAAGATAACGTGCCCGACCCCAGCGTTTACGTTAAGTTCCAATTAAAAGATGATGAAAACACCTCGCTGCTTGCCTGGACCACTACGCCGTGGACATTGCCAGCTAACGCTGCTCTGGCGGTTGACGTAAAAGCTGAATACGTCACGGTTGAGCTGACCAATTCGGGTGAAGGTGAGGAGTGGAAGCGAGGCGAGCGACTCATCTTGGCTAAGAAGCGCCTAAGCGAGCTGGAGCTGCGCAAAGCCGACTACAAGGTGGTCGCAGAGCACAAAGGAAGCGATTTGGTGGGCAAGCGGTATCTGCCGCTGTATAAGCTCGCAGTAACCGACGAAGCCCAGCTTAATAATGCGCATCAAGTCTACGCCGATGACTCGGTTAGCCTTGAAGACGGCACCGGGGTCCTCCATGTCGCGCCGCGCTATGGCGAGACCGACCTAGAGCTTGGTAAGCGCGAAAATCTGCCGCTCATCGAAAGCGTGGACGGATTTGGCGTCATGGTTGAAGCTCTCAAGCAAGTTGACGGCCTGGAATCAATCGTTGGCACCTTCTTTAAGGACGCCGACCCACACATTATCGCCGACCTGACCGCCAAGGGCCGCATCTTCGCCGCCGAAACCTTTGAGCACACCTACCCGTTCTGCTGGCGCTGTGAGACTCCGCTGATGTACTTTGCGACTCCAAGCTGGTTTATTAAGGTAACCGATCTGCGCGAAAAACTGGTCGCCAACAACAACCAGGTTAACTGGGTGCCAGATCACATTAAACAAGGTCGCTTTGGTAACTGGCTGGCCGACGCGCGTGACTGGAACTTTAGCCGCAACCGGTTCTGGGGCGCGCCGCTACCAATTTGGGTGAACGTGGAGGATACTGAGGACATCATCGTCATTAGTAGTCTCGACGAACTCCGTGAGCTCAGTGGCCACGATAAAGAGTTTGATCTGCACCGTCCCGGCATTGATGAAATCGTTATTAAACGCGATGGTAAAACCTACAAACGCACCGAAGAGGTGTTTGACTGTTGGTTTGAGAGCGGGGCGATGCCATACGCCCAGGATCACTATCCGTTTGAGCATAAAGATGGCTTCGCCAAGGCCTTCCCGGCTGAGTTTATTGCCGAAGGTCTGGACCAGACTCGCGGCTGGTTCTACACCCTACACGTACTCGGGACCGCCCTAATGGATAAGCCGGCCTATAAAAACGTGGTCGTGAACGGGCTCGTCCTGGCCGCCGATGGCAAAAAGCTGAGTAAACGATTAAAAAATTACCCCGATCCAGCCGAGCTCTTTAGTACGCAGGGTGCCGATAGTCTGCGCTTCTTCTTGATGTCGAGCCCGGTTGTGGCCGGTGAGGATGTTCGTTTTTCGTCCGAGGCCGTGCAGGAGACCGCGCGCAACGTTTTCCTTCGACTCTGGAACGTGTATAGCTTCTTTAGTACCTACGCCGAGGTAGACAACTGGCAGCCGCCAAAAACTCTAACCCAGCCAGACAGCGACAACATTTTGGACCAGTGGCTACTCGCTCGCCTCAACCAAACCATTGCCGAATCGACCAAGCAGGCCGATGCCTACCAAATCGCTAAGGCGACCCGTCCAATTCGCGAGCTGATCGATGATCTGTCTAACTGGTACGTGCGCCGCAGTCGCCGCCGCTTTTGGAAGAGTGAGGATGATGGCGACAAGCAGGCCGCCTACGCCACGCTGCATTACGCCATGGCGCGAATCGCGCAGCTACTGGCGCCGTGGAGTCCATTTGTGTCCGATAAGCTGTGGCGCGAGCTGACTGCCGGTATGGACGTTCCAGCTTCGGTTCATCTGAGCGACTGGCCGGAGACCGGGGAGATTGATGAGGATTTATTAGAACGCATGACCGTTCTACGAAGGCTCATTACCCAGGGGCTCGAGCTCAGGGCAAGAGGCACGGGTATCAAGGTTCGTCAGCCACTCAGTATGGCTACGCTGCAGTGGACAGATCCATTGGAAGAAAGTTTATTAAATATCGCTAAAGAAGAGCTGAACGTTAAGGAGGTCAAGTTCGAGAGGGCGTCTGGTGAGTACAAATCAGGTGTAGAGATTAACACCACTATCACTCCCGAACTCAAGCGCGAGGGCATCATGCGCGATGTGGTTCGCCATGTTCAGAACTTGCGTAAACGGGCTGGTCTCCAAGTTGATGACCGAATCGAGCTCAACTTTGACGTAGTCGGTGAAGCAAAAGATCTCAGCGAGGCCCTCAAAGAGCATCAGGCGACAATTGCCCAAGAGGTTTTGGCGGAGAAGGTGACGAGCGGTTCGGATCACTTTGAGGATACGCAGCACACCAAAGTTGATGGGGAAGAGCTGATAATCTCGTTGAAGAAGAGCTAAAAAATAGGCACTAAAAAACCGGCCATGATGGCCGGTTTTTTAGGTAGGACCGATAATCCTCGTACAGATATAGATTAACATTTTTGCATTCCATGTCAAATCGATAATTTTTTGTTAATAACTGTTTGAAATACTGTAAATGCCTTGGTGGTAGCAATGGCTTTTACGCGGGGCTGAGTTGGTCTAGCAAAGGACCGATAATCTTCGTGCTTGGGGTTCGAATCCCCACAGCTCCATGACAGCAGTACTAATGGAACCCTCGGCCAAAGAAAGGCCGAGGGTTCTTTGGTTTCCGGGCCCTGTGGCCGGTTCGGCCTGAAGTTCCGGGGCCTCCCAGACGCCGGTAGCGGCGGCCTCTCTGGCGGCTTCCTCGGCTTCTGCCAGCAGGTCCTGGGCCAGTAGCTGGGCGTAGGGGTCGGAGAGCTTGACGTCATCGATCTCGTCGGCCTTGACCTCGATCCGCTTGAAGAACATTTGGTTCATTAGGCGGCGTCCGGTGAAGTCGGACATCAGGTAGGTCTTGTGCGCGTTGGTTGTCATCTCCAGCGCACGGTTGAGTGCCTCGAGTAGCTCCTGTGTAGTTCCTGAAGCTTCGTCAATACGTCGCTGGGCGGCCCGCTTGCCGTCGGCAATCCGCTTGGTCTCTTCGGCGTAGGCCTCGCGGCTCACGAGGTCTGCGTAGTACAGCTCAAGCAGCTTGCGTTCTTCGCGCAGCAGCTTTGTGATCTCAGCCGTGGCTTTGTTGGCTTCGGCGTCGGTCACCGCCCGCATGGCATCGAGGTGTGTCTCAACCAGGCGGCGGATCTCTGCGCGCTGCTTGGTCGTCAGCTGGACTGTCGCGTAGAGCTTCTCGACCTCAGCCTCGATGTGATCGGTGCGCAGATATCCCTGGCTGCAGGTCTTGCGCTGCTTGCCACTGCAGACGAAGTAGTCGTAGGAGCCACCATTGCCGGTGTTGCGACTGAACGTCAGACGGCGGCCGCACTCGCCGCAGTAGAGCGAGCCCTTGAGGTAGTGACGGTGCTTGCGGTCCCGCTCGCCACTGAGCTTCTTGCCGGAGAGGACTTGGCCGACTCGCTCAAACAGATCGTCGTCAACGAGCGGCTGATGCCGACCGGGGAAGCTCTCGCCTTGGTAGGAGACGATGCCCTTGTAGTACGGGTTGCGCAGAATCGCCTGAAGCTTGCTGGCCGTGACCGGGACGCTCGGCCGCCGGCGAGTAGCCCGGGAACGCAGCCCCTGGTGTTCGAGCAGCGTGGAGAGCTGCGACAGCGAGTAGTTGCCGGTGGCGTAGAGCTCGAACGCCAGCTGCACGTACGGCGCTCGTTCCTCGTCGATACCGATAGTGCGGATCTCGCGGCCATCTACGAACTCGCGCACGTTCAGGTACCCAATGGGCGCCCGGGTCAGCGTGCCGCCGTTCTTGGCCTTCTGCCGGGAGCCTTTGACGATCTCTGAGGCCAGGTTGCGGCTATAGAACTCGGCGATCGAGGACATGATTCCGTGAACCAACATCCCGGATGGCGTCTCATCGATGTTCTCGGTGACGGAGACCAGCACCGCACCGCCTGCCTTGATCCGCATCGCGATCTCGACGTCGTCGGCCCGGTTACGCGCCAGTCGATCCAGCTTGTGGACGATGACGTAATCGATGCCGCCGGCTTCAAGCCTGGCCAGCATCCGTTGCAGGGCTGGGCGGTCAGCGCTTCTGGCCGACTCGCCGCGATCGACGAAGTCTGCTTCGACCTCAGCTTCTAGCTCCGCGGCACGGCGCCTGCAGGCCTCGCGCTGAGCTGGGATCGAGAAGCCCTCAACGTCGTAGTCGGTCTCGGCCTGCTGGGCCGAGGACACACGGAGATACACCAGCGCCTTCTTGGGCGCTTGAGCGAGAGTCACAGTTTTATCACTTTCACTCATATGTGCACCTCCTTTCGTTAAGGATCTTAGCTCGTATCAGTAGTTAAGCCAATACGTATTTTGCCAGATCTGGAGGCGTTTGTAGTAAGGGAGGGCAAAGGGCCCTAGATAGTCCTAGGCCTTAATCGAGCGGAAAGCGCCTGAATGCGGGAAGTTCAGGAGCGAGCACTCTGACGCGATCGGACGGGCGATTGGACACGCTCGTGCTTGCATGAGTCGCTGGCCTGTTCGACAATAAAGCCATGGGTAACAGTGAATTACAAGACTTGGTCGAGCTGCGCGATGAAATGCGCCGTCGCTTCGACGAGGACGACTTCGATGACCGATCGATCGATCAAGCTTCGAAGCTGATTCGTGATCGTTGGGCGGCAGCAGATCCCGAAGAGGCTGCTGTGCTCGCGGACATAATGGCTGCGACTCCGAACTCAGCGTGGATGCGAGAGTTTCTCGTACCGGCTGAGCATGGCGAGATTGCGAACGCTCTGGTGCTCCTCGCGCGCTACAGCGCGATTGCATCGGCGTTCGGTGAGGGAGTAGCTCGCGAGGATGGCCTGACGCGCCGCGTATAGATGAGGCCCTCCCGGCCCGAGGCCGGAAGGGCCTCGGTGTCGCTATTTAGCGATCACGGCGATATATCTGATTGCCGCTCTTATCGATGCCGACGTGAGCGTGATCGTTGTTGCTCTTGTCATGCACGATGATCTCGGTATGCGTCTTGCCGGATGATCTGTCCTGACCTTCGCGGACACCGACCCACGCATTCGAGTTGTTCGACTGGGTGTCGAACTTTGGCTTTCCCATGTACTCCACCTCCTTTGCGGGGTTGTAGTACGTTGCCCCGCGTCCCCTTGCCAGTGGACCTCGGGACCCACCGATCGGTGGGTCTTCAGCATGCGCAAAGCGCCATCCGATAGTCAAATGCCCACCCTGCAAATAGCGTGTAAAACTGCTATCTGCCAGAATCTGGGTTAGAGAGGCGCCCCAACAGTTCCACCAGGGTCTTGGTAGATTTTGTTGACCCGGCTTACCGCGTATAATAGAACTTAATGTTTAAGTCGCGGTTCTGGAAAAACTTTGATTGGGTGCTGTTTGGCGCAGCGCTTGCACTGTCTCTTGTGGGGGTGGTGGTAATCTACTCAACCTCGTTTAAGGCGGCTAACTTGGTTGCGCCGGTGGACGCTGCTCACCAAGTTTATTTTTTAGTTATTGCGTTGGTTGGGTTCGGGCTTGCGGCGCGCATGGACTACCGTGGCTGGAGCAAGGTTACCCCGGTTTTGTATGTGGCGATGTTGGTCAGCTTGTTGGCGGTTTTTGTATTGGGCAAGACTGCCCTGGGTGCTACCAGGTGGATTGATCTTGGCTTTTTCCAGTTTCAGCCATCGGAGTTCGCTAAGATTGTGATGATCTTGGTGTTGGCTAAGTACTTTAGTGCCAACTATGACTCAATGGATCGAATTCGCCCGGTGGCGATCTCGTTACTGTATGTGGCGGTCCCTGGCCTGCTGGTGTTGGCTCAGCCAGACCTAGGAACGGCCCTAGTGTTTGGTGCTATTTGGCTGGTAATGGCGATAATGGCCCAGGTGCGCTGGACCTACTTTGCGGCGCTGTTTGGTGCCGCCGTGGTAAGCCTGCCAATCTTTATCCAGTTTGTGCTTAAACCGTACCAGCGCGCCCGTCTAGAGGTGTTCTTAAACCCAACCGCCGACCCGCTTAGCACCGGCTACAACGTGGTTCAGTCTACGATCGCGGTGGGTAGTGGGCAGCTGTACGGGCGCGGGTTGGCCGCCGGTAGTCAGTCGCAACTTAACTTTTTACCATCACAACACACCGATTTTATTTTTGCGGTGTTAAGCGAAAAAATGGGATTTATTGGCGGCCTGATCGTGCTACTGCTATTTACCGTACTGTTGCTACGCGGGATCTACATTGCTTCAAGAGCCGAAGATCGTTTTGGGGTGTTTGTAGCGGTCGGCGTGGTCACCATGCTGCTGTTCCACCTGTTTATTAATATTGGTATGAATATTGGGCTGATGCCGGTGACCGGTATTCCACTGCCATTTATCAGCTACGGAGGCACCAGCTTGTTGGTGTCGCTAATCGCAGTCGGCCTTCTGGAATCGATCGCGATTAGGCGTAAAAAGATTCAGTTTGGGTCGTAGCGCCTTTACTTCTTTACAAACCTGAAGATTTTGGTTATAGTGGTGAGGTTATTTAAGTGGTTATATACCCATGCAAGCAGTAATTTTAGCCGGCGGCAAACAGCATTTAGTTGAGCCAAACCAGACCCTAGAAATTGATCTGGTATCTGATGACGCCAAAAAACTGACCTTTGAGCCTTTAATGGTAATTGATGGCGATAAGGTTGAGGTAGGCGCGCCTCGAGTTAAGGGCGTGGTCGTAGCGGCTGAGGTCTTGGGCGAGACCAAGGGCGATAAGATTAAGGTGCTCAAGTTTAAGGCCAAAAAGCGGGTTAAAAAGTTGACCGGTCACCGTCAGCGCTACACCCAGATTAAGGTCACCTCAATTGGTAAGGCTAAGTCGGCTTAGCTAGCCGATTAATCAAAGCTATTAAGATTCCGGCTAGGCGGCCGGTTTTTTAATGTGTGTAATCATTAAAAAACGCTTAAAAGCCCTTGAATCTGCTTATGGTTATTGCTATGCTTAATTCAAGTACGTGTGATAACGGACGGAGTATGGATTCACTTACCAGCGGTACCCCGAATCCAACCAATAATCCGCGGATGAATCTGCTGAATGGATCGGGTACCAACAATCAGATTAATACCACCAGTGCCAACGCCTATGAGGCGAGCGCTTTTCATGCCCGCCCGGTCCCGGCTCCTAACCCGGTAAACCAAACGCCGCTAGCTACCAGCATGAGCACCGCGCCAAAGGCTTCGTATGTAAGGGCGGCCGCCAAAAAGGCTCCTGAGGCTACCCCTAAGCCGGCCCCAGCGCCTACGCCTGCCGAAACTCCGCCACCTCCACCAGAACCGCGACCGGTACCAAACGCTCCCGAGCCGCCTAAGCGTCGCTGGCCGCTGGTTGTCGGCTTAATTGTCTTACTACTGGTTGCGGTTGGCGCCGCGATTGGCTGGTGGTTTTTAAATCAGCCCAAAAAAGAGCAGCCCAAGGCCCCAACTAAAGAGGTTGAGGCGGTTAATCCGACCAGCTTAAAGCAGCTCACCGCCAGCGGTGAAGCGGTGGCAGCCGGTGGGACGGTACAGCAAAAGAGCGTTAAGCTTAGTTTTACTATTGAGACCGATGCCAACAGCGGCTCGGTTACGCCCGAGGTTGAGGTCCGACCGATTGGCACTCCGTTTACTGGTGAGGCCACTCATACCGGCTCGGCGGTTTCGGCTAATGGCAGCAATCTCAATCCAAGTGTGACGGTGGATAATCTCGATGATGGCCAGTATCAGTGGCAGGCCAGGGCTAAGGTTGGCGATCAGGCTAGCGAGTGGGTTCAGTTTGGTGGTGCCACCAGCACCACGCCAGCCTTTATCGTGCAGGCCGCGGCCGCCAAGGCTACCGCGGTACAGTCGGTGAGCGGAGTAGCCGTAGCTAATCCCACCAACGTGACCACTGCTAACCCGGTCTTTAGCGGTACCAGCGAGCCAAACTCTACCGTTACCGTTACGGTTGACGGCAAGTCGTTTAAGGCCACCTCGAACTCGAGTGGTAACTGGACCGTAACCGCTGATCAGAGCATCGCCAACGGTCAGCATCAGGTTACCGTAGTGGCGACCGATGGTAGCGGTGCTACAGTTGGGCAAACTCAGCTAACCCTGGTGGTAGCTGTGGCAGCTGCCACGCCGGAGCCGGTGGCTAGTTCGTCTGCGCCAGCAGCTACCAGTACCGCCCCTGCGGCTACAACCAACAGCGGATCCGCCGCCAGCTCATCTAGCCTAGCTGCTACCGGCGACAACGCAGTTATATTAAGTTTGGCCGGCGCGGCGGCAATGGCGGTTTCGCTGGCTGGCTTAGTCTGGGCCAGGCGCCGCTATGCAACCTTCTTTTAGTCGCTCAGCCTACCTGCAGTCTCCTCCAAGTCTGTTCAGCCCCGACCAAACCTGGGAGAAGGGGCCATACCGATATTTTCTAGATAGCCGCAACAAGGTTTGCAAACAAGTCCCCATTGATCTTCAGCTGCAGCTGACCAGTGAGCCTCGCTTTTTTAAACTACAGCCGGACTCGGTGCAGCAGGTTCTGGCGGACACCGCGGCGGTTCAGCGACAGTTCAACGCCGAGCACTTGCGGGCGGCTTATTCGCACTGGCGGCGGCATCTAGGTCGCTATCGTTGGGTGGTTCGCGCTAGCCTAGTGGCAACCTTTTTGGCCGCGGCCATCGCCCTATACCCTTGGGTACCCGAGGTCCAGTATCGAGTTGGCCACATGATCGCGCCATCGCAGCCGGCTACCGCGGTTCAACCGTCACCAACCTTTACGCAGGCCGCACCAACCACCCAAAACCGACTGGTGATACCCAAGATTGGGGTGGATACAGCGGTGCTGGCTGGTGCCGATTTAACGGTATTGGATCGGGCTGAGGGAGTCTGGAATCAAACCGGTAGCGTAGACAGTGGTAACTACGTGTTGGCCGGCCACCGGTTTAAGTATCTGCCGCCCAACACCACCACGCTATATAATCTCGATAAGCTAGAGGTAGGCGACCTGATTTTGGTCGACAACCAGGGTACCCGTCGTCAGTATGCGGTTCAAGCCAAGCGAGTGGTGCCTCGTACCGAAGTGGCGGTGCTCAACCAGACCGCGACACCGCAGCTAACAATTTACACCTGTAACGATGTCCGTGAAACTCAGCGCATTGTGGTGGTAGCCACACCAGTAGCGGTCACTCCAAAACCATAGAAACACAAGCTCGTTGATGGTATAATTCAGCTAATACAAAGAGGGTTCGAGTGGCACACGTTATCGCGATAGCTAACCAAAAAGGGGGAGTCGGAAAGACCACCACCACCATTAATTTGGCTGCATTTTTAGCCAAAGGTTCGGCGCGAGTAATGGTGGTCGATCTGGACCCTCAGGGTAACACCACCAGCGGTCTGGGCGTGGATAAGAGTATGGTCGACACCAGTTTATATGACGTGCTGACCGGTGATGTTCACCCCCACGAAGCCGCTCTGCGCACCAACTACAACGGCGTCGTGGTGCTGCCTGCCGCCCCAGTTTTAGCGGCCGCCGAGGTAGAGCTGGTCGACACCAAGCAGCGCGAGTTTAAGCTGCGGCAAGCGCTCCAGGATCTACCATACGACTACATTTTAATTGATTGCCCGCCATCGCTCGGGTTGTTGACCGTTAATGGCCTAACCGCCGCCGACTCGCTTATTATCCCGGTCCAGGCCGAGTTTTACGCTCTTGAAGGTCTTGGCCAGCTAATTCAGACCGTTCAGCGAGTGCGCCAGGCGCTCAACCCAGAACTAGATTTAATGGGGGTGGTTTTGACCATGCATAACGGTCGTACCACTCTAAGTGCACAGGTGCACCAAGAGGTTAAGCGTCATTTTCCCGACAAGGTTTTTGACACCATTATCCCTCGTAACGTTCGCTTAGCTGAGGCTCCCAGCTACGGTCAGCCAATCAGCCACTACGACAAATGGAGTAAGGGTGCTCGTAGCTACAACGCTCTCGCCAAAGAGGTGACCAAGCGAGCCAAGGCTCAGGCTAAGACCAAAAAGGGCGCCGCTGAGGCTGCTAAAAAGAAGGTGGCAGCATGAGTAAACCACGCGGTTTAGGGCGAGGCTTAGATTCGCTGATACCCACCAAATTGGAGCCCACGGGGGTAGAGCCAGCCGAGTCGGGCGCAATCGCCACTAGTTCAGCCGCCAACTTAGGTGAAGCCGTTCAGCTAATTAAGGTTGAGCAAATTGACCCCAACCCACATCAACCTCGAACCCAGTTTGATCAAGCCGAGCTGGAGGCTTTGGCGAGCTCAATTAAAGAGCACGGCGTGTTACAGCCGCTGGTTGTCAGCCAAGACGGTGACCGCTACCAGTTGATTGCTGGCGAGCGACGACTGAGGGCTAGTAAGCTGGCCGGTCAAGCCACCGCACCGGTAATAGTGCGAAGTTTTGGTGAACAGCAAAAGCTAGAGCTGGCCTTGATCGAAAACGTCCAGCGCGCCAACCTCAACCCGCTTGAGGCGGCGGTGGCCTACAAGAAGCTAATGGACGAGTTTAATCTGTCGCTAGACCAGGTAGCCAAGCGGGTGGGTCGAGCCAAATCAACGATTTCGAACCAGCTGCGCTTACTGCAACTTCCCGAAGCGGCCTTGCAGGCATTAGCTGCCGGCAAGATATCGGAGGCTCATGGTCGTGCCATTCTGGCCGTGAACCCAGACGAACGGGAAGGCCTACTGAAAGCAATTATCGACCAGGGTCTGAGCGTCCGCCAGGCTGAGGCGCTAGCGCAGCAGGCTAATGCCCCTACCGCCCCTCAATCCGTTCACAAGAGCCCAGCTTCAAACTCAATTACAGTCTCTGCCGACACCATTAAGGCGGTGTCGCAGCGTTTAGGTGTTTCGGTACGAGCTAAAGCCGGCGCCAAGGGCGGAAGCCTGGTACTGAGTTATCGCGATCAAGCCGAGCTTGATCAATTATTGCAAAAACTTAAAACAGTTTAATTGAGTTAAGCGGGTAGAGTCGAAGCACCACGTTACCCACGATATCGCTGCTAGGTAAAAAGCCCCATTCGCGTGAGTCGGTGGAGCCATTGGGTGTACGATTGTCGCCAACCACAAAAATGTTGCCTTCTGGCACCGTGACGTCAATCGGCTCATCGTCCGGTCCGGCCTGAGTGTAGCTGCCGGTAGTGGTGTGAGTGGTGTCGGGATCAAAACCATTTGGGTGTTCGGTATTATAAACGGTGATCTTGCCATCTCTAACCACTACTCGCTCTCCCGGCAATCCAACCACCCGCTTAACAAAGTCGTATTGTGGCTCTTTAGGGTAGTGGAAGACCACGATTTGACCACGCTCAGCGGTGTACTTTTGACCGCTCAGTCCGCTAACCGTCTTTCCGACCTTAGAGATGATTAAGTAGTCAGAGTCGTGCAGGTTGGGTATCATGCTGCTGCCAACCACGTGGTAAGCGCTAAACACAAAGTTGTGTAGCAGGAAAATGAGTGCGGCCGGTATAATCACCCAGCTAACCAGCCAATGAGAAAAAATCCGTTCAACTAAGGACGGTGTCGGTTCGCCGCTGGTAGCGGTGGTTGAGTTAGGGTGGTTAAGATCTGGGTTCACAATAAGAAAATTACTAGACCCAAGTATACCGATTAAACTAGATGGCAGCAAGCTTTTACGCTTACGCTTATAGTTTGATATACTGGATTGCAATGGGAGCATCAAGCACTAGTTTTGGCCGCCGGATCGCCGGCACTATTCTTGATCGCCGTCAGCACATTGGGGTAATTATTATCTCGCTCGTACTGGCGGTTTTAGCTATGCTGAGCGTTAAGGCGGTTTTAGCTAGCCAAAAAGTGGTTGCTAAGCCGAGCCAAGGCGCCCCTGCGCTTAAAGGCCAAATTGACCCAACCCGCCTAAAAGGGGAGGGAGATGGCCGGATTAACATCCTCTTGCTAGGCGTGGGCGGAGCAGAGCACACCGCCGGCGCGCTTACCGACACCATTATGGTGGCCAGCATTGATCCAATCCATAAGGATGTAGCCATGCTGAGCATCCCGCGTGATTTGTACGTTAAAATTCCAGGTTATGGTGCGGCTAAGATTAACGCTGCCGGCACCTATGGTGGTCCGGAGCTGTCAAAACAGGTGGTTAGCCAAATCCTGGACCTGCCAATTCATTACTACATTCAAGCCGATTTTGGGGCCTTTAAGCAGTCGGTTGATGCGGTAGGGGGCGTCCAGGTTAATCCCGAAAAAGCGCTTTATGATCCCGATTATCCCTGCGATAACGGCCGTAATTACTGCCCATTTTCGCTCAAGCCGGGAGCACAAAAACTAAACGGAGCCACCGCCTTAAAGTACGTCCGATGTCGTCATGGAGTATGCGAGGGTGATTTTGGGCGAGCCGCGCGTCAGCAAGAGGTACTCCTCGCTCTGCGCCACGAAGTTTTGGCCGCTAAGACCTTAACCAATCCAATCAAGATGAGCGCTTTAATTGACGGCATTGGCGATCATGTTCGGATGGACTTGCAGCTAAACGAAGTGCAAAAATTAGCAGAGTTATTAAAAGATGCTAAAACCGACACCATAACAACCAAGGTTCTCACCAACGAAGAGGGTGGCCTACTGGTTAATGGCTCTAACACCTTTAAGGGGGCTGGATCGATTCTACTGCCTCGAGCAGGCTCGTTTGACTACAGCGAGATTCAAGAGCTGGTTCATACCATTTTTGCCGATGGCTACCTTAAGAAAGAGTCACCTAAGATTGAGATTGTTAACGCCAGCGGCCGAACCGGTCTGGCCGATCGGCTGAACCGCCAGTTATCGGCCTATAGTTACCAGGTGGTTGGTACAACTACGGCAACTCAGCAGCAACCCACCACTCAGCTGGTTGACTACAGCAATGGCACCAAGCCATATACCGTTAGGTACCTACAGCAGCGCTTTAAAGCGCCGGTGGTTAAGGGGGATCCAGCGGCTAAACCTGCATCTTCGGCAGACATTGTTATAATGGTGGGTAAGGATTATCAACTACCAACACAGCCATGACTCTAACCGTCTTTTTTTTCGCTCTCGTTCAGCTAGCTCTTGCCATTACGGTGCTGCTCTTAAGCCACTATGGCTTTGCTTGGCTGGCCGCCACTTTGGTGCTAGTAGTAGCAGCAGTTCGATGGTATCGGCGAGGGCGTAGCCACAGGGCTCTAATTGGGTTAACACCCGAAATACTGGCCGGGCTGAGCGTGGTGGTGTTGATCGGGTTGAACCAGCCCCCGGTTGGGCAAGCGGTATTCCCGGTGGCCAGCCAGCTTACGCTTGCCATCTTTTATGCCACTTGGTCGGTAATATTATGGCGATGGCAGCAGCCAAGACTATACCCGCTGATTGCTGGTGTGGGCCAGCTTTTAGCGGTTTCGGCCATCTTTTTAGCCACCGCCTTTTGGCACTGGCCGGATGCGGTTATGTTGGTGGTGTTATGGTTAGCCAGTTACGCCAACGCTCGCTGGCTGCTTGAATCGACTCAACAAAAGGCCGCCAATATCTTAGCGGCAACCTGGGGTTTAGTAGCCGCTCAGGTAGGGTGGGTGTTGTACATCTGGCAGGTTAACTATGATATTGGGGGAGGCTATATAATTGTGCCGCAAGCCGCTATTATAATAGCGGGTATAGGTTATTGTTTCGTTAGTATTGTCACCGCTCACAGCCTTAAGCGACTAAGTCGCAGTCGGCTAATTGAGTATGTGGCCATTGGCGCGGCGCTGCTGGCAATTGTGATTGCTGGCACTCGCTGGAATGGCACGATTTAATCAAATCTTAATCTAATTCAAGGGGTAGAGGAGTATAATCGGATGACAGATACCGAGGCAAAACCAACTAAATCAAATCCGCTAACGCCCCGTCCATTTGCCGGGCGATTTGTACTAGTGGCATTGATCTGCGGCATTATTGGCGGGTCTTTAACCACTTTTGGACTGGCTCGGCTGGTGCCGGGCTTGATTCCTGTTAGCAAACAGTCAATCTTATTAGAACAAAGTTCGGCCACGATCGAGGTGGCAAAAAAGGTCTCACCGAGTGTGGTCTCGATCACCTCGGAATCAACCGGCTTTAGCTTTTTTGGGGCCTCACAAACCACCCAGGGCGCCGGTACTGGGGTTATTGCCAGTTCGGATGGCTTGATCATCACCAACAACCATGTGATTGAAGGTGCCAGTAATCTAACCGTTTTTACCTCGGAAGGTAAGGAGTATAAGGATGTGCAGGTGGTGGCGCGTGACGCCCAAAATGACACTGCCTTTTTACGGATCAAAGCCAGTGGGCTAAAAGCGGCTGAGCTAGGTGACTCATCAAAGATTCAGGTTGGTACGCAGGTTATGGCGATCGGAAACGCGCTTGGGCAGTTTGAAAACACCGTTACCACCGGTATCATTTCGGGCTTAGGGCGCCCGGTGGCTGCCGGTGATCAGCAGGGCAACAAGGTTGAGCAGCTCCAGAATCTTTTTCAAACCGATGCCGCCATTAATCCTGGCAACTCGGGTGGTCCGCTGGTGGATCTGACCGGTAAGGTGATTGGTATCAATACCGCTGTGGCGGGTAATGCCCAGGGTATAGGGTTTGCTATTCCCATCAACCAAATTGCAGCCCAGCTAGAAACGGTTAAAACCCAGGGGAAGATAGTAAAGGCTTACATTGGAGTGCGCTACATACCTGTAACCAAGGAGTTTGCCGCCAGTAACGACCTTAAGGTCACCGCCGGTGCCTACTTAACCAGCAGTCAGGGTCAGCCCGCAATAGCGGCCGACAGTCCCGCCGCTAAGGCCGGATTAAAAGAGGGCGACATTATTATTAAGGTTAACAACAAGACCATTGATGAAGATCACAGTCTCTCAACCTTAATTAACGATTACAAGCCTGGAGATAAGGTTAAGCTGACGGTGTGGCGTGATGGCCAGCAGCAGACAATTGAGGTAACGCTGGGTGAGGCGCCTCGGCAGTAGTTTAGCTCGCGAGCTGAAATCCCAAAATAAAATAACCCTCTTGCTGCAGTAAAAGCTGCTGATTTGCAGCGGCTTCAATTAAGCCGGCGTGCTGCCAGGGGTCGCATTCGGTAAACAGATAGCCGCCAGGGCGTAAGTGCGAGGGCAGCTGCTGCAAAAAGCGACGGTACAGATCAAGGCCGTCCGCTCCGCCGTGCAGAGCCACCGCCGGCTCCTTTTGCACCTCGGGCATCAGTTCGGCGTCATCTTGCAGGTAGGGCAGGTTGGTTACCACCGTATCAAACTCACCCTTAACCGATTCAAATAGGTCGGATTTAACCAGCTCAACCTGAACTTTGTGAGCCGCAATATTTTGCCGCGCCACCGCCAAAGCCTCGTCGGTAACATCGGTTGCCATAATCTTGAGGTCCGGCCGCTGCTTGGCAATCGCCACCGCGATCGCGCCACTACCGGTGCCAACGTCAATTAAGCGGGAGTCTTTGGGGGCGCTCTTTACCGCCCACTCAACCATCTGTTCGGTTTCGGCTCTAGGGGTGAGCACATCGGCGTTAATGTAAAACTCTAAACCGTAGAATTCACGCTTGTTTGTTAAATGAACGACCGGCTCACGCTGAGCACGTCGTTGCATCAAGTCTTTTACTAGCTCTAGCTGATCTAAGCCTAGCTCAAACTCCGGGTGAGCCATCACCCAGGCGCGGTTGCGCCCGACCGCATGAGCAATTAGCAGCTGGGCGTCCAGTCTTGCCCCGGTAACCCCGGCGACCTCTAACTGCGCAACGCTTTGTTCAATTAGCTGCCCAACCGTCATTACAGGCCTGCAGTTTCTAATGCCCGTTTAAGATCTTCGGCTTTTAGGGCCTCAATCATGCCGCTAATTTCACCGGCCATAAACTGCGGGAGACCGTGCTGGGTGCGGCCAATACGGTGATCGGTAATGCGGTCTTGGGGGAAGTTATAGGTGCGAATCTTTTCGCTACGATCGCCGGTGCCAATCTGAGCCAGGCGCGCCTCGCGGTTTTCGCGCTGCTCGGCCTCAAGCTTTTGGGCCAGCAGGCGAGAGCGTAGCACGCCCATAGCCTTTTGCTTGTTTTTAAGCTGACTCTTTTCGTCCTGACAGGTTACCACCGTGCCGGTAGGTAGGTGAGTAATACGCACCGCCGAGTCGGTAGTGTTAACGCTCTGGCCACCGTGGCCACCGCTTCGAAACACGTCGATGCGCAAATCATTCTCGTTGATCGCCAGCTCAGTCTCCTCGGCCTCCGGCAGTACCGCAACGGTTATGGTCGAGGTATGAACTCGGCCTTGCGATTCGGTGGCCGGTACGCGCTGGACGCGGTGCACGCCCGACTCGTACTTCATGTCGCCATAGACACCGTCACCGCGGATCTCAAACACAATCTCTTTGTAGCCACCAACATCACTGGGGCTTTCGCTATCAACCTCTACCTTCCAGCCACGAGCTTCGGCGTAGCGGCTGTAAGCCCTAAAAAGCTCAGCGCCAAACAAGGTCGACTCATCACCGCCGGCCCCGGCCCTAATCTCAATAATTACGTTTTTGCCGTCATTTGGATCTTTGGGCACCAGAGCTACCTTTAACTTGTCTTGAACCTCGGCCAACCGCGCCTCTAGGCCTGGCCGTTCGCCAGCGGCTAGCTCGGCCATCTCTGGATCTTCCAGCGCCTTTAAATCATCCTCAACCAGCCGTCGCTCATCGTACAGCGCCATCAAGGGCTTTAGCTCGGTCTGACGCTTAGCCGCTTTTACGTATTCTGGCGTACCAAACAACGAGCTATCCATCAGCTTTTGTTCTAGCTGACCGTACTCCTCGCGGGTTTTTTGCTCGGTGGCATCCATATCTGTACTCCATCATAACAAAACAGCACGCCGAATAACGAACGTGCTGCTAAGTTTAATAATTATTTAAGATTCGGTTGAATCGGTCTTTTCGGTCTCAGCTTCTGGAGCCGGAGCATCAACCTCGGCTGGCTCATCAATGGTCTGATCCTTGAGCTCCTCGGCAATTTCCTTAAGCTCAGGGTCGTTCTTTTGAGCCTTTTTGGCCTCACGCTCAGCCTTAACATCGGCTGCCTTTAAGCTAGCGGCCTTCTTGGCCTCGGCGGCCTTACGGCGAGCCTCAAACTTCTCAACGCGACCAGCGGTATCCACCAGCTTTTGCTTGCCGGTGTAGAACGGATGACAGTTCGAACAAATCTCAACTGTGATCTCTGGCACCGTGGCGCGAGTAGTGAAGTTGGTATCACAACCGTTGCAGTGCACCTTGGTGTCGAATAATGTCGGATGAATATCGGTTTTCATAACTCGACCATCTTACCTGAAAAAGGGGATGGCGTCAAGGAGTAGAATGCGCTACAATCAAATCGATACAAAGGTATCGAATGTATCTGGTGGAGCTGTGGCACTGGCCCGACAACACTGACTACAAAAATAGCCGCTCCGGGCGGCTATTTTTGTTTATTAACCTGGTGGAGCTATGGGGAATCGAACCCCAATACAGCGGGTGACGAAGCCAAAGTATAGCACCAGCTCGGCCCCTCGTCGTGAGACCGTATCCACCAGGCCTATTTATCGTAAACAACTAATATTAACGAATTCTGATCTCAAAAATTTATAGTATAGTTTTGGTATGACAAAGCCAAAAAATATTGCAAGAGACTTACACCAAATTCCGGCACTACAAAAAGTCCAAGTGCAAGATGATGTCTACCTGAGGTTAGTACAGGAATCTGATGCTAAAAGGACTATTGAAATACTCGAGGCTGATCCGAGCATACGCGACCGTGTCACTGTGGCCTCCAAAATGCTCAACGAGGCAGATGTGGTCAATGAGATTAGGAGAGGCCAAAGTAAGCCTGATATCCTTCGCTACACCCTTGTGCAGCAAGATAATATGGTGGGTTGGGTCAACTTATGGCAGGACAATGGCTACATGTCCGGAACGCCCAACCCAACCGTGATCGGTTTTGGTTATTTTCTCGACCCTTCGATGAGGGGCAGGGGCCTCGTTACCGCTTCAATTCAAGCCTTAATGCAGATGGCTCAGACTAGTATGGAGATAACAGAGTTCGTGGCATTTTGTGAAGATAGTAATGCTCCAAGCGTAAAAATCCTCAAAAAGCTTGGATTTAATTCAACCGATGATACGTTTGAAGAACCCAGAAATGGTTGGGTTGAACGAATGTGGGTGCGGCCGGCTCAATAGCTTGCCCAAACCTCTCAAATCTGGTATTCTAACCAAGTTGCATTGATTAACGTTACAGCTCAGGCATCAATCCTCCGCCGAACCTAAAACTCAGCGGTCGCCTGAAGCAAAGACTAAGGAGACAATTTATGGCAGATCAAACTATTAAACAGTTATTGGAAGCTGGTGCTCATTTTGGCCACCAGACTCGTCGTTGGAACCCGCAGATGCGCCCGTACATTTTTGGGGCTCGCAGCGGTATTCACGTTATTGACCTAACTCAGACCGCTGAGCAGCTTGAGGAGGCGGAAAAGGCCGCTTGCAAGATTGCCGAAGACGGCGGCAGCGTGCTATTTGTTGGCACCAAGCGCCAGGCCCAAGCGATTATTAAAAAGGAAGCTGAGGCTGCCGGTATGCCTTATGTAACCGAGCGCTGGCTGGGTGGTCTTTTGACCAACTTCCGTACCATTCGCAGTCGCGTGGAGCGACTTAAGGAGCTTGAAGCTGGCTTGGAGTCGGGTGACTTTGCTGGTAAGTACAACAAGAAAGAGGTCCTGGACCTGACCAACGAAAAGAACCATTTGGAGCGTATTTTTGGCGGTATTAAAAAGATGGACGAGCTGCCAAAGGCGGTCTTTGTGGTCGACATGACGCGTGACCACATTGCCATTGCCGAGGCTCGTAACTTGGGTCTAACCGTGATTGGTGTGGCCGACAGCAACGCCAACCCGGATTTGGCCGACTACCCAATTGCAGCCAACGATGATGCGATCAAGTCGATTCAGTTGATTACCGGCCGAATCGCTGCCGCCGTCGCTGAAGGCGCTAAACTACATGCCCAAAAGGCTCCGGTTGAGGATGCTAAAGAAGATACCAAAAAAGAAGGAGAGGTTAAGTGAGCGTAGAAGTAGCCGATATTAAGAAACTGCGAGAGCTAACCGGCGCCGGCATGATGGACGCCAAAAAGGCTTTGGTTGAAGCCGGTGGTGACTTTGAAGCCGCGGTAACCGCCATGCGTAAAAAGGGTGCCGCCCGGGTGGCCAAGCGTGGCGACCGCGAGGCTAAAGAAGGCACCATCGCGAGTTACGTTCACGGTGGCAAGATTGGTGTCCTGGTTGAGGTCAACTGTGAGACCGATTTTGTGGCTCGCACCGAGGACTTTCAGGAGTTTGCTCGCAATATGGCGCTACAGATAGCCGCTGCTAACCCCCAGTACCTGGACCCAGAGAGTGTGCCAGAGGCAGAGATTGCTAAGGAAAAAGAGGTGTTTGCGGTTGACGTTGAAGGCAAGCCAGCCGAGATTGCCGATAAGATTATTGATGGTAAGTTGGCTAAGTTTTACGAAAGTGTTTGTTTAACCAAGCAGCCATTTATTAAGGATGGCGATCAAACCATTGAGCAAATGATGACCGATCTGTCGTCTAAGCTGGGTGAACGAATTGTGATTCGTCAGTTTAAGCGCATTGAGCTAGGCGGGGAGCTGTAAAATGGTGACACAGGTGGTGAGCGCCGCCGATGGGCGGATGGATAAGGCGATTGAGCATCTTAAAGATGAACTCAACAGTTTGCGAACCGGTCGAGCCCAGACCAGCATGGTCGAAAACATTATGGTGGAGCAGTGGGGTCAGCAGACGCCGCTTAAAGCCGTAGCCACCATCACCACACCTGATGCACAAACCATCACCATTAGCCCGTGGGATAAGAACTTGGTAGCGGTAATCGAAAAGACCATTCGCGAGGACCAGGCTTTGGGTCTTAACCCGGCTAGCGACGGTAACGCTGTGCGCTTGAATGTCCCGCCAATGACCGAGGAGCGCCGCCGCCAGATCGTTAAAGAACTTGGCAACAAGGTGGAGCAGTGTAACATTAGCTTGCGCAACATTCGCCATGACGTGCTTAATGAGGTCAAAAAGCTAGAAAAGGACAAGCAGGCGACTCAGGATGATATGAAGTTTGCCGAACAGTCACTTAACAAAAAGATTGACCAGTACAAGCAAAAAATTACCGATATTGCCAAGGCCAAAGAGGCCGAGCTCATGACGGTTTAATCCGTCCGCGCTATAATACCAATCATGTCGCAAACCAGTCCTACCACACCCACTCATGTCGCTGTAATTCCAGATGGCAATCGCCGCTGGGCCAAGGCTAAAGGGCTCGAAACCAAAGAGGGCCATAAGGCTGGTTACCAAAACCTGCTCAAAATTGCCGACTTGGCCTTTGACCGAGGGGTGAAGTACGTGACCGGCTACGTTTTTTCGACCGAAAACTGGTCTCGCACCGAAGAAGAGGTTGGTTATTTGATGAAATTGGTGGGTTGGGTCCTAAAAGAAGAGGGCAAACGCCTGCACGATAAAGGCATCCGCATTAATATTATTGGCTCCAGCGAAGGGGTTGATGAAGGTCTGCTGGAGGGCTTTGACAAGTTGCAAAAACTTACTCGCCACAACAGCGGCGGCACCATTAATATTTGTTTTAACTACGGTGGGCGCCGCGATATTGTAGAGGCGGTCAACAAGCTGCTGGCCAGCGGGGTAAAGTCGGTTGACGAATCTAGCTTTGGGGAGCACTTATCAACTGCCGGTATTCCCGACCCAGATTTAATTATCCGGACATCGGGAGAGCAGCGCTTAAGCAACTACCTAATTTGGGAGTCGGCCTACAGCGAGCTGTACTTTAGCGATGTAATGTGGCCCGACTTTAATGAGGCTGAGTTTGACGCGGCCTTAACCGAGTACGCCAAACGTAAACGTAACTTTGGCGTATAGCCCTAGGGCGTCAAGTTAGCTACAATAGAAGGAGATGAGCTTGCTTATTATTCTGTTAGTAATTGCAATTTTTGGACTACTGGTGTTTGTGCACGAGCTGGGTCATTTTGTGGCGGCCAGGCGTAGCGGGGTTGAGGTAGAGGAGTTTGGTTTTGGTTTCCCGCCCCGCGCTATTGGCAAAAAAGTCGGCCGGACGGTTTATTCAATCAACTGGTTGCCGTTGGGCGGATTTGTCAAACTCAAGGGTGAGGATACGGCAGACCAAGGGGCTGGCAGTTTTAACGCGGCCAGTTTTTGGTCAAAGACCAAGATTTTGTTTGCCGGAGTCACCATGAACTTGGTTGCCGCTTACATCATCTTGCTCGGACTATGTATTAGTGGGCTGCCACCGGTACTGGCCAATCAGTTTAGCTTTGGCCAACCAACCTACGATCAGCCCAAACAGGTAATGGTGGTATCGGTCGCCAAAGATTCACCGGCCGCTAAGGCGGGAATTGAGCGGGGAGAGGTGGTGTTAAGCGCCAACGGCCAGCCCCTGGAATCGGAGCAGCAGTTGCTTGATTTCACCAAGGCTCAGGCCGGCCAAACGGTTAGCTTTGAGGTTGCAGGTGACCAGGGCACTCGCACCATTACAACTACTTTGCGTGGCGCTGACGAAAAACAGGGCCAACTTGGAGTCACACCAATTCAAACCTACAAGCTACAGTATCGTCCGGTAGACGCGGTAATCACCGCGGCCGGTTTGACCGCCCAGATGGTGTGGGCTACACTGGCGGCTTTTGGTGGTTTGGTAGCCGGCTTGCTAACGCAGGGGCAGGTGAGTCAGCAGGTAGCCGGTCCGGTTGGAATTGTGTCGATTTTGGCCAACATGGCTTACTTTGGAGTGTCGTACGTACTGTTGTTTGTCGCCTCAATCTCGGTATCGTTAGCGGTGCTAAACTCTCTACCGCTGCCCGCCCTAGACGGTGGGCGCTGGACCTTAATCGCTGCCCAAAAGCTTACCCGCCGACGGCTGTCGGAACGCTTTGAGGCTACCGTACATACCATTGGTTTTGCCGCTTTAATCGCCTTAATGGTCGTGGTGACCTTTGTCGACATCCAGCGCCTCAACTAGTACTAGCACCGCTCAGCGTTTACGCTCGGTGCCATGGAGCGCCCGACATGCCTTGGCTTTGTTTGCTGGCGCTTGGGTGGTTCTGCCATTTGCTTTTTATGTATGGTTCGCCGTTGCAGCCGGGTTGTTCCCTGTTTTCCAGCCATTTAATGAGCTAATTAACTCCAATAAGCCGGAGGCGAACTTAATCTTTGCTATCGTTGATGCCATTGGGTCGTTAGCGATTATTGGTTACCTTTTACATCGAACCGGTGCAAACTGGCGCGACCTTGGCTTTCGCGGGTTTAGCTGGTGGAAGGCGCTGCTGTATATTGGCGGATTATTCATCGCCTTTATTTTAGTGGTGCAAATACTGTACGTCGTTGTGCAACTGCTGGTTCCCGGTTTTAATCCAGATGAGCCGCAGACCAACGATTTTGATGGCTTGGCAACCAGCTTGAGAGGGTGGCTGCCGGTGGTCTTGGTTGTTCTACCGGCTTTTGTCGAAGAAACGGTGTTTCGTGGCTTTGTCTTTCCAGCCCTATCAAAGCGATTTGGCTTAATCGCCGGGGCGGCCATATCGAGCTTTTTGTTTGGCTTGGCTCACGTTCAGCCCAATGTGATTGTATACACCTTCGTGATTGGTCTGGTACTATGTTTCTTGTACGTACGGCTTGGGTCGATCATCCCAGGAATCGCACTGCACGCCTTTAATAACTACATTGCTTTTATTGCAATCAGCCAAAGCTAAACATGAAACTATCTCAACTTTTTACCAAGACTAGACGTGAAGCTCCCAGGGATGAGGAGGCAATTAGCGCTCAGCTACTGCTGCGAGCGGGCTTTGTTCATAAGCAGATGGCCGGTGCTTACGTTATGCTGCCGCTGGGCCTCAAGACGCTCAACAGCATTATTGGCATCATCCGCGAAGAGATGAATGCAGCCGGCGGCCAGGAACTAACCATGACCGCGCTGCAGCCGCCCGAACTGTGGCAAAAAACCAACCGTTGGGACGATAAGCAGGTCGACGTTTGGTTCCGCACCAAGTTGCACAACGACACCGAGCTGGGTCTTGGTTTTACTCACGAAGAGCCGCTAACCGAGCTAATGGCTGAAAACATTAGCAGCTACCGTGATCTGCCGCAGTATGTTTACCAGTTCCAGGCCAAGTTCCGCAATGAGGTTAGGGCCAAGAGCGGCATCATGCGTACGCGCGAGTTTATTATGAAGGACCTCTATTCCTTTAGCCGCGACCAAAAGCAGCATGATGAGTATTACGAAAAAATGAAAGAGGTTTACACCAAAGTATTTCAGCGCCTTGGAATCGGTGACCACACCTTTATTACTTTTGCCAGCGGCGGCAGTTTTAGCAAGTACTCGCATGAGTTCCAGGCCATAATTGAGGCCGGAGAGGATGTTATTTACCTAGATCGCGACAAGAAGCTGGCCGTCAACGAAGAGGTTTACACCGATGAGGTCCTTAACGATCTTGGCCTCGATAAAAACAAGCTCGAAAAGGTTAACGCCTCCGAGGTTGGTAACATTTTTACGCTCGGTACCAAGTTCTCCGACCCACTCGGTCTCAAGTTTACCGATGAGGATGGCTCGGTTAAGCCGGTCATCATGGGTTCTTACGGTATTGGCCCGGCGCGCGTTATGGGCGTACTGATTGAGCTGTTCCACGACGATAAAGGCATGATTTGGCCAGAAGAGATTGCGCCGGCAAAGGCTCACATTGTTCGAATCGGTGAGGATGAAGACGTCGTCAAGGCCGCCGACAAGCTCTACGCTGACCTTAAAGCGCAGGGTATTGAAACAATTTACGACGACCGTGACATTCCAGCTGGCGCCAAGTTCGCCGACGCCGACCTGATGGGTATGCCGGTCCGATTAACGGTTAGCCCTAAGACGCTCAAAGAAAACAGTGTCGAAGTAAAACGTCGTAACGAAGCGGAGTCAAAGCTTGTCTCGCACGCCGAAGCTCTCAAACTTTTCAAATAATCTAATTATTACTCAATAAAAAACACTGCGGCCCGGGTAGGAACATTCCACCCGGGCCCGTTGAGCTACTTGGTTCTGGTTGAAACAGGCTTGATGCTGGCGCCGACAACCCAGACAGGAGGTCGACCTCGGAGGGCGATGCCTTGTCTGGCCAGCTGCTCCTGGAGGCGCTCGCGGACGCGACGAATTTCGGGGGGTTCGAACTCCTCGTAAGTGCAGTCGTGTTTAATGGCCATGTGCGACTTCTTTCGGTCAGATGTGAAGAGCTCTTAGCTCTAATTATAGCAAAACACCTGTTTAAGGATCTTTTAACAGGTGTGAGGGCCAAAATTTACTTTTTAAAGGAATATTCTCAGGTAGCGCGCGGCTGCTCTCGTTTAAAAATCTTTAAACAGCCCATTTTACAAAACAGCACATGGAGGTGAAGCCGCCCTAAGTCACCCCTAGCCTCAAACCCCTCAAACCTGTTAAACTAACTCAAGATGGTAACGCTGGTATAGACATTGTTTGACCGACTACTCGGAAGATTTTCGCACGATATTGGGATCGATCTAGGGACCGCTAACACCCTGGTGTATGTGCGCGGCCGTGGGATTGTGATCAACGAACCAAGCGTGGTGGCAATTAACACCAAAACCAACCAGGTATTAGCCATTGGTGACGAGGCTAAAAAGATGGTTGGGCGTACTCCCAGCAGTATTGTGGCGACCCGACCACTAGTAGACGGTGTTGTCAGCGACTTTGAGGTTACCGAGCAGATGTTGCGCTACTTTATCGACAAGGTGCATCCCCAGCGCTGGAACTTGCTGGCCAGACCAAGGGTGGTGGTTGGCATCCCCAGCGGCGTAACCGAGGTGGAAAAGCGCGCGGTGGAAGACGCCGCCACCAACGCCGGCGCCCGCCAGACCTTCCTCATCGAAGAGCCAATGGCCGCGGCGATCGGCTGTCGACTGCCAATTCAGGATCCAGCCGGTTCAATGATTGTCGATATTGGCGGTGGTACCACCGAGGTCGCGGTGATTTCGCTGGGTGGGATTGTGGCCAGCCGCAGTATCCGGGTTGCCGGTGACGAACTAAGCGAAGACATTATCCAGTTTGCTCGCGATGAGTTCAACCTGACTATTGGTGAGCGGACCGCTGAGCAGATTAAGGTAACGGTCGGAGCGGCTCACCAGCTAGACAAGCCTAAGTCGATGCCGATGCGGGGGCGTGATTTGGTGACCGGTTTGCCAAAAGAGGTTCAGGTAACCAATGAGCAGATTCGGAAGGCGCTAGCTAAGAGTGTTCGCGAGATTGTTGAGGCGGTTAAGATCACGATCGAGGAGACTCCGCCAGAGCTGGTGGCGGACATTTTGGAGCGTGGCATTGTTTTGGCGGGCGGCGGCGCCTTACTTAAAGGCCTGGATGCTCTACTGATGCAGCAAACTAAGATGCCGGTACACGTGGCCGATGACCCGCTAACGGCGGTGGCGCGGGGGACCGGTCTGGTGCTAGAGGATATCGATACGCTCAAGGATATCTTGGTGCCAACCCAGTTTAAGTAGGGCGGGAATGATATGAAGCGAGGGCGTAGCGTACAGCGAAAGATTTTAGGCCTGATGGCAATTGGCTTGTTGCTGGTAGCGCTTGGTTCGGCCGGTCTGTTGCGTCCGGTTCAGAGCGGCGTGGCAACCATTGGCGCTCCATTTGCCGGCATTTTGAGCAAGATGAGCGCGTCAACCTCCGGCTGGCTAACCGCCGCAACCTCGATTGGAGGCTTGGCTAAGGAAAACCAGCAGCTTCGTAGTGAGGTGGCCGATTTAAAGCAGCGGTTGAGCCAAGAGGTTGAGGTTGCGGCGCAAAACGACGAGCTACGCAAGCAGCTTAATCTGGGTGGCGTTCGACCCGACAAGCTAATTGGGGCCGAAGTGATAGGGTATCAACCGGATAATTTTCGCCAGTTTATTACTATCGGACGCGGCAGCACCGATGGGGTAAGGTCGGGGATGGCGGTGATTAGTCAGGGAGCCCTGGTTGGTACGGTGCAAGAAGTTACGCCTACCACCGCCAAGGTCTTTTTGGTGATTGACCCGACTTTTCGAGTGACCGCCCTCGACCAGGACGCGCCAAATCGACCAACCGGTACCATTTACGGCCAGATTGGTGGCGGTTTGGTTATGGACAAGATTGCTCAAACCGAAACGGTTTCGCCTGGCGATACGGTGGTGACCGCCGGTACCGGCAGCGAGATACCTAAGGGCTTGATTATTGGCAAGGTGCAGACGGTTGAACGCCGCGACAACGGGGTGTTCCAGGTGGCTCAGGTAACCTCGGGAGTGGCCTTTAATCGCTTAGAGGTGGTTTATGTGGTTTCGCAGCCGTAACTTGGAGCGGAGGTAAGATATGCTAGCAATTGTTATGCAGGTTGGAGCACTTTTGGCGGCGGTCTGGTTGCAGCTATCTTGGTTTAGCCATGTTCGACCGCTGGGAGTTATGCCTAATGTGGTGCTGGCGGTGGTGGTGGTGACGGCACTGTGGGCTAGGGCCACTACGGCGGTAGCTAGCGCCGTGCTATGTGGCTTACTGCTTGATTTAGCCAGCGGCAGTGATTTTGGCTTGCGTACAGCTTTCTTTACGGTGGTAACGCTCGCTATAATCTCGGCCCGTCAGTTTGGTTTGTACGCCGAGTCGTTTTCGTTAGCGGCCGCGGTGGTGGTGATTAGTACAATAGTCGCCAATCTATTTATTGTACTGGGAGTGGTTGGTTCTACCGCCGGCATCGACTGGGCGGTAGTGGTTCAGCGAACCGGAATCGAAGCGATTTTTAATGTGATTGTGGTCGGAGTTTTGTTTGCGGTGCGCGAACTTACTCGCGACCGGCGCGCGCGGATTACCAGCGAGCTTCGTCGAGGATCTTGGCTGTGAGCCGTAAAGCCAAAGAGCCTATATTCGGTTTTGGTGGCGAGCAGTCACCCCATAAGGGCGATCCAGTGATTAAGCGTGATCAGGGTGGTAACGAAAGATGGATTGAGGCCATTCTGCCAGCCGACGCCGAGGCGGGAGTGATCGAAACTCCTACCAGCCGACGCCGCTTGATTATTATTGTGGGGGCGGTTTTTTTGGTGATGGCGGTACTAGCGATTCAAATGTTTCGCTTGCAGATTATTGATGGCGACCGTAATCTTGGGCTCGCCGACGGAAACCGCCTGCGCCAAAAGGTAACTAGGGCGCCAAGAGGGGTTATTTACGATCGCAACAAGGTGACCTTGGCCCAGAACCTGGCTAGCTTTGATGTTACGGTAATACCCAGCTTGCTGCCGCGTGACATCAATCACCGTCGTCAGATTTACGCTACCGTTGGCGCTTCTCTGGGGGTAAGTGGGCAAGAGATTGAGCAACGCGTTGAACGCTCCTGTATAGATCAAGCGCTTAAAGCTGGTACGCCACAGTTTAGGGCCGAATTTGACTGTTTGGCGGCCACACAGCCGCGACTGGTTGCCGATAATGTGCCGCGCGAGACCGCCCTCGACTTTGATCAGCTGTCGGCCACCACACCGGGATTTAGTTTAGATGTAAACCCGATCCGAGACTACCGCGACCAAACCTTGCTCTCGGCGATATTGGGCTATACCGGTAGAGTTAGCGAACAGGACTTAATTCGCAACCCCGATTACGCCCCAACCGATTATGCCGGTAAACTAGGGGTGGAGCTGCAGTACGAAAAGGAGCTACGCGGCCAAAACGGACGCGAGCAGACCGAGGTCGACGCGTCGGGTCGGCCAATCAAGCTGCTTAGTTCGCAGCCGTCGGTGCCTGGCTCTAACCTAGTTCTAACCATCGACACCGAGCTACAACAGCAGATGACCGAAGCGATAAAAAAGCAGATGCAGGCTAGCGGCAGTCCGCGTGCTAGCGGGATTGCGCTCAACCCAAAAACCGGCGAGATATTGGCGGCGGTCAACCTGCCTAGCTACGACAACAACCTGTTTGCTAAGGGTATTGGTCAGAGTGATTACAGCCGGCTGCTTAATGACTCGGCGCAACCGCTGTTTAACAAGGCGATGGGCGGAGCCTACCCGGTTGGCTCGATCATCAAGCCGTTAATCGGCTCAGCCGGCTTGCAAGAAGGAGTTATTTCTCCATCTACCACCGTGAACGATACCGGTTCGCTGGAGGTGCCTAACCGGTATGACCCCAACACCAAGTACACCTTTCGTTCGTACGAAGAGGGTGGCTTGGGAGTGGTTAACATTTCACGAGCGATTGCGGTTAGCTCAAACGTCTTCTTTTATACCGTTGGTGGTGGTTTTGGTAATATTGCCGGCTTAGGGGTTGATCGGTTGACGGCTTACTATAACAAGTTTGGCCTAGGGGCTAAGACCGGAGTTGACCTGCCGGGTGAAACCGCCGGCCTAGTACCAACTCCGGCCAGTAAAAAGAAGGCTAGTGGTGAGGGGTGGTACCTGGGAGACACCTACAACATTTCGGTTGGGCAGGGTGACCTCCGCGCCTCACCCTTGCAAATGGCGGTGGCTACGGCGGCGGTGGCTAACGGCGGCAATGTGTTGAAGCCGCATATTTTAAAAGAGGTCCAAGATGCCGGTGGTCGCACCATCCGCGCTAGCAGCACCGAAGTTGTCCGCCAAAACTTTATTAGCCCGGCCAATATTCAGCTCATTCGCCAAGCCATGCGCAAGGTGGTATCTGAATCCTACGGTACCGCCTGCTGCCAGATGGAGCGAGAGGTACCGGTACCGGTTGCCGGTAAAACCGGTACCGCCGAGACCGATCCCAATGGTAAGCGCAAGCCACATGCCTGGTTCACCGCTTTCGCCCCGTATGATGATCCGCAAATCGTCACAGTTATCTTGGTTGAAAACTCGGGTGAAGGCGCTCAATATGCTGCTCCGGCCACTCGCGAAACGCTAGCGTGGTGCTTTAAGCGGCCTGGCGGCTGCGTTAAATAAAGACGCTAATGTCAGTCAATAACAACGCTTGTATTTAAAAACTTTACCTTTGTTAAGCCCAAATACTGCTTTTAAACCACATTAACAAGAGTAACGCTTGACCTTAGGCGTTGGCTGCGGGACAATACATTACATCGTAAGTGTCCGCACTTACTTTTAAGCTTATAGACTCTGCCTGGCACCGAGGTTTTTCCTCGGGCGTTTTTATGCCAAGCAAAAAATGAGGGAACAAGAAAGGAGGCACACATGAGTGCACCTACAACTAAAAAAGAGTTTTACCTAACCAAGGAAGGCGTTGAAAAGCTCAAGGCCGAGCTGGAGGATTTGACCAAAAATCAGCGTCCCCAGATTGCTAAGGAGCTGAAGGAGGCCAAGGAGTTTGGTGACCTTAGCGAAAACGCTTCTTGGGATGCTGCCAAAGAGCACCAGTCATTTGTGGAAGGGCGCATTGCCGAGGTTGAGCAGATTTTGCGCAACGTGGTAATCATTAAGGCTCCCAAAAAGACCGACAAGGTTGATATTGGCTCGACCGTACACTTGGAGCTTGAAGATGGTGAACAGAAGTACACCATCGTTGGCTCCACCGAGGCCAATCCGGAGCTCGGTAAGATTTCGAATGAGTCACCAATCGGCCAGGCGCTTATGGGCAAGGGCAAGGGTGAAGAGGTTGAGATTTCGGTTCCTTCGGGCACTATGACCTACAAGATCAAGCATATCGAATAAAATAGACTTTGATCACCGGTAAATGAGCCCACTCGGGCTCATTTTGGTTTATAGAAAGCAATAACTAAGGTAAAATCACATCATATGAGCGAAACCAAAACCAGCAATTTTTGGCTCGACCTAGCCGCCGACGAGATTATCCGCCGCTACCCAGACGGCGAGATTATCGTGTCGAGCGGCATTTCGCCATCGGCCTCATACCACATTGGGCATTTCCGTGAGATTATGACCGCCGAGGCCTTAACCTGGGCGGTGCGCCAGCGTGGTCGCCAGGCTCGCCATCTTCACGTGGTGGACGACTTTGACCCATTACGTAAACGCTATGACTTTTTACCAAAGGAGTTTGAGCAGTATGTGGGTTGGCCAATTAGTTTGGTGCCAAACCCAACCGATTCAAAGTACGGATCCTATGCCGACCACTTTTTTGCTGAGTTTGAGCAGCATCTTGAGCCAATGGGAATCAAGCCGGAGATTATTCGAAGCTACCGTGACCTGTATCAGCCTGGCAAGATGGCTCCGTACATTACTCAGGCACTTTCAAAAGTTGATCGCATTCGCGAAATCTTTAAAGCAAAATCAAACCGTGAACTACCGGCCGACTGGACTCCGGTAACGGTGTTACAGGAAGACAACCGGTTTGCCAAGGGAGAGCTCAATACTTTCAATAAAGATAAAGAAACCATTAACGATACGCCATTTAATGATGGACGAGTAAAGCTCGATTGGCGTCTCGACTGGCCGGCGCGCTGGGCTCTGCTAGGCGTGCAGGTTGAGCCATTTGGCGCCCAAGAGCATGGCGCCTCCGGTAGCTCGTACGACACCGGCGTAGATTTTGCTCGCGATATTTTTGGCATCGAGCCGCCGTACGATGCGGCGCGCTACGGTCACATTCATCGTCCTGGCGAAAATATCAAGATGAGCTCATCAAAGGGTAATGGAGTTACCCCTGAAGAAGCTCTCAAAATTATGCCGGCTGAAATCCTGCGTTACTTTATTGTTCGCAGCCGCCCCGAGCGAAAGCTGATCTTTGATCCCGGTCAAGGCCTCTATAACTTAATCGATGAGTTTGCTGCCGTTCAGGATGATCCGGATCATGAGTTTCGTGATGCCTACAACTTTGCGGTGGCCGGTGACACCAAACGCGTGATTTCCAGCGTACCGTTTAAGCACCTGGTTCAGGTGTATCAGGCCGCCCAGGGAGACGAGGGGCAAACGCTCGAAGTACTCCGCCGCACCGATTACAAAGACGAGGTTGAAAACGAGCGCGATATCATTATTGCCGAACTCACCTTTGTCAAAAACTGGCTCGAAAAATACGCTCCGGATGAAGTAAAATTCCAGGTTCAAAAAGAGCTTCCTCAAGCCGACCTTAGCGCCGCCCAGCAGAAGTTCCTCGACCTACTTGCTACTAAAATTGAAGATCATTCTGGCGATATTGATGGCCAAACCATGCACCAGCTGATTTATGCCGCCAAAGATGAGGCCGAGCTCCAACCCAAAGAAGCCTTCCAGGCGCTTTATCAAGTCATCCTGGGTAAGCTATACGGTCCAAAGGCGGGCTGGTTCTTGGCCAGTCTTGATCGCGATTGGCTAACAAAACGCTTGAAGCGACAAAGCTAATAAAGACCGGAGTTTGGCTTGATTTGTGTAACAATCAACCTATAAAAAAGCCTTTAGGCACGCTATAATAAAGCTATTATGATTGATATCAAAAACCTCCGAGCCAACCCCGAAGATTACCAAACCTCAGCTGAGCAGAGAGGAATTAAGGTTGATATAAAGGCAGCCATCAAACTTGATGCCGATCGCGCCCAGCAAATTGCCAAGGTTGAGCAGCTCCGCGCCCAGCTGAACGTTAAGGGTAAGCCTAGCGAGGATGAGCTCAAGGCCCTACAGCAGGCCAAGGCCGAGCTTGAACCGCTCGAAAAACAGCTTAAGCAAACCACCGAAAAGCTGGATGCAGTTCTGCAACAGATTCCAAACTTGCTTGCCACTGACACACCCGAAGGCGGGGAAGAGGATAATCGTGAGGAAAGGACCTGGGGCAAGGCCGAAAAGCGCGACGGAGTTAAGGATCATTTAACTCTTGGTGAAGCCAACGACTGGATTGACTTCGAGCGTGGCGCCAAGGTGGCCGGCGCCAAGTTCTACTTTTTAAAGGGCGCCTTGGTCCGCCTCGAGATGGCGGTGGTAAACATGGCCATGGATCTGCTTGAAAAAGAGGGCTTTACTCTAATGAGCGTGCCGCATATGGCTAACACTCGCACCATGAACGGGACCGGTTTTAGCCCTCGCGGTGAGGAGCGCCAGATCTACGAGATTGAGGGCGACGACCTTAACTTGATTGCTACCGCCGAAATCCCGCTAACCGGCTATCATGCCGACGAAATCCTGGAAGCCGATCAGCTGCCGCTACTCTATGCTGGCTACAGTCCGGCTTATCGCCAGGAGGCGGGGGCTTACGGCAAACACAGTAAGGGCTTATACAGAGTGCATCAGTTTAATAAGTTAGAAATGTATGTGTTCTGCTCGCCCGAAGATAGCGAAAAATGGCATCAAAAGCTGGTTGAGGTTGAGGAACGGATCTGCCATGAACTAGAGATCCCGTATCGGCTGGTACGGATTGCGGCTGGCGATCTGGGTGCCCCGGCCTACAAGAAGTACGACATTGAGTACTGGAGCCCGGTTGATGGCAGCTATCGCGAACTCACCAGCTGTAGTAATGTGACTGATTATCAGGCTCGCCGCTTAAATATTCGCGCCCGAAAGGAAGATGGTAGCCTGGAGCACGTGCATACCCTAAATGGCACCGCCGTGGCAACCAGTCGCCTGCTAATTGCGTTGCTTGAGAATCATCAGGCCGAGGATGGTACTGTGGCCATACCAGAAGCCCTGCAAACCTACTATGGAGGTAAGACGCTATGATTAACCTACAGTTAACCGCTCGCCATCACGAGGAGCTGGACGACAAGCTACAGGACTACGTAGGGCGTAAGATTGGTCAGCTGGATCGTTACATGCCCAAAGGTCATGCCATCGCCAAGGGTAAGGTGGTACTGGAGTTTGATAAAAGCGCCGGCGAGGGCTACCAGTATATTTGCGAGGTGCGTCTAGACGTGCCCGGCGTAGACATGTTTGCCAAGGAGGGCACGGTTAACTTGTATGCTGCGGTTGATATTGTTGAGCAAAAGCTAAAGTCCCAGATTATCAAGTATAAGGATAAGCATAGCTCGCACCGTCCGCGTCGGCGAGGTAATCAAGTCGCTGAATCTGATTACCCACCAGTTGATACACAGTAGTCACTTAAAGAGCCTGTCACACCTGGAGAAATGTGCTAAAATAACCAGGTTATGAAGTTGTTGCAGCGCATTTTTGGCGATACCAGTTCCCGCGAAGTCAACCGCGCTCAGCGGCTGGTTGAACAGGTCAACGCACTCGAAGCCAAAACCAAGAAATTATCCGATGCTAAGCTCAAAGATCAGACCCAAAAGCTCAAAGATCAGCTTGCCAAAGAAGGTGTCGGCATCGATGATCTCCTGCCCGAAGCCTTTGCCACGGTTCGCGAAGCCGCCAGGCGCACCATTGGCCAGCGCCATTATGATGTCCAGCTAATCGGCGGAATCGTGCTCCACCAGGGTAAAATCGCCGAAATGCGGACCGGTGAGGGTAAGACCCTGGTTGCTACCGCGCCAACCTACCTTAACGCTTTGGCCGGTAAGGGCGTTCACGTGGTGACCGTTAACGACTATCTGGCACGACGTGACGCCGGCTGGATGGCTCAGATTTACCATGCGCTTGGCTTGACCACCGGGGTGATTGTGCCACAGGCGACCTTTGGTGTATCAGCTTATCTGTACGATCCGGACTATGGGGCCGAAGGTGTTGACGACGTCCGACTCAAACATCTGCGCCCGGTTAGCCGCCGCGAAGCCTATACCGCCGATATTACCTACGGTACCAACAACGAGTTTGGTTTTGATTACTTGCGCGACAATATGGTTAATGAAGAGCCAGCGATGGTGCAGCGTGATCTGGCCTACGCCATTGTTGACGAGGTCGACTCTATCTTGATTGACGAGTCACGGACTCCACTCATCATTAGCGCCCCGGCCGGCGAAAGCACCGACAAGTATCGTCAGTTTGCCCGCTTGGCCCAGGGTTTACAGGAGGGGACAGATTACACCTTGGACGAAAAGCAAAAGGCGGTCAGTGTTACCGACGATGGTATTTGTAAGCTGGAAAAGGCTTTAGGTGTTGATAATGTTTACGAAGCCGGTCGGATTGAGGACGTTCACCACGTTGAGCAGTCGCTCAAGGCTCAGTCGCTCTACCTCAAGGATCGAGATTACGTGGTGCGCGAAAACGAGATCATTATTGTGGACGAGTTCACCGGTCGCTTAATGCACGGTCGTCGCTACAGCGAGGGTCTACACCAGGCGATTGAGGCCAAAGAGGGGGTTGAGATTCGTCAGGAATCGATGACGCTAGCCACCATCACCTTCCAGAACTACTTCCGCCTTTACCAGAAGCTGGCCGGTATGACCGGTACCGCCGCGACCGAAAAAGAGGAGTTCTTTAAGGTCTATGAGCTAGATGTGGTGGTGGTTCCAACCAACAAACCCAATATCCGAATTGACCATCCAGATCGAATTTATCGTACTCAGATGGGTAAGTTTAACGCCGTGGTGGGTGATATTGCCGAGCGACACCAGGCCGGTCAGCCGGTGTTGGTTGGTACTGCCTCAATCGCTAAGAACGAAATGCTGAGCCAGTTGCTAAGTAAGGCTAAGATTCCGCACCGAGTGCTCAACGCCAAAAACAACGAACGCGAGGCCTCAATTGTGGCCGATGCCGGCCAGCCGGGGGCGGTGACGCTTGCCACCAACATCGCCGGTCGTGGTACCGATATTGTGTTGGGCGAAGGAGTGCAGGAGGTTGGCGGTTTGTACGTAATTGGTACCGAGCGCAACGAGTCTCGTCGGATCGACAACCAGCTGCGTGGTCGCGCTGGGCGCCAGGGTGACCCAGGCTCAACCCGTTTTTATGTCTCGCTCGAAGATGATCTGATGCGCATCTTTGGTGGCGAGCGAGTGGCCGGTTTGATGCAAAGTCTAGGTGTTGACGACGAAACGCCGATTGAGAGCGGCGTGGTTAGTCGTAGTCTTGAAAACGCCCAAAAGAAGGTGGAGGGGCACAACTTCGACATTCGCAAGCAGGTGGTTGAGTTTGACGATGTAATGAACCGACACCGTGAGGTGATTTACAGCCGACGCAAGGCGGCGCTCAAGCACGCCAACCTGAGGGAAGAGATTGAGAAGATGCTGGCTCACGAGATGACGGTGTTGGTTGAAGCTCACACCGATCAGCGTACCGGCATACTTGATACCGATAAGGTGGTTGAACAGGTCCAGGCCGGCATGATGTTGGACCAGTCGGTAATAGATCAGGTTAAGGATGCTGACCCGCGAGATGTGGCTCAAATCCTAATTGGTTACACCGCTAAGCTGTATGATTCCAGGGAACAACAGATGGGGTCGGAGGCGATGCGCTTGCTGGAGCGGCTGGTTTACCTGCAGATACTCGACCGGTTATGGATTGAGCACCTGGAGGCCATGGAGCGACTGCGTGAAGGTATTGGCCTGCGTGCCATTGGTCAGCGCGATCCGTTAATTGAGTACAAGCGCGAAAGTCACAACCTATTTAATCGGCTGATCCAGATTATGGAGGCGGAGATTGCCAATTCAATCTTACGCGCCAGCCTGACCATTGAACCAGCCGGTGAACAGGTCCAGACCGCTATGACCCGGGCCGCTGCCCAGGCCCACGAGCTCAGCGATATGAGCCAGGCCGGATCAGATGGGGAAGAGGTTGCTCCATCTGGTGGCAACCGTGCTGCTAGACGACAAAAGAGCTCATCTGGGGGCTCTAAAAAGGCAAACAAAAAACGCAAAAAACGACGTTAGGCTTTTCTTGTCCCGACCGCTTTAGACTTATTTTCAAATGCATCAAGACGCTTTTTAATCCGTCGTAATAACTTCTTCATCTGAGTTGTATCCTCAATAACTGCGTAAAAATCTTCATCGTGAGCTCTCCACCTTTGCTCATTTTTAGCATGTATGCGCAATAAACGCTCTTGAGTGTCGGGGTGGAAGCGCTTTATTGCTTCCTTAAACTCCTCGTAGCCAGGCTGATCAATATAGTTCATATATCGACCATAATCCAGATCGTTCTATCTGTCGAATTTTTAATTAACTGGTAATTAAATCAGCTATACAGTGCTGTAAAATCATTGACAAAACGTAAGCTTTATGGTATATTTGTCCATCGTACGTTGACAGCGATGTGTTGATTCGTGGGTGATCAAGTCACCCAGAGTCGTATCAGATAGGAAAGCAACCACATAGGAGGGGCACGGATGCCCTACCGCAGAAGTTCACGATCTGTAGATCTTGAAGCCCTGAGGAGGGTGCCAGATTATGTCACACCTGATGTCGTTGTACCGCCGGGGCTGGCGAGCATTCCTGCTCATCATGCTGCTGTCGGCCGGCTTGTGCTGTTTTTGGGCAGCCGCAGCAACCAAGGCCCCGGCAAGCCCGTACAACAACACCGGATGGAGCAGCAGCGGAAAGCTTTACCGGATGTGCCTTGACTTTGAGGAAGTCACCATCTCGGCGCCTCTGCTCACTCGCTGGGTCGAGGTAGTCAGGGTGGCTGGCTACCCCTCATACTCGGTCCAGTACTGGGCCCATCGGCCCTGCTTTTGATGCGACTCAACCCTGGGGCGGCAACTCTGCCGCTCCAGGGCCCCACTTTACCTCCCACGAATCCACGCTCAACAGATGAAAACCAGATTAAACATAGTCGATTCTTAGATTGACAAAAAAACAAAAGTATTATATAGTGTAATATCCCGTAAAGGGACACGTTCTCTGAAAATTCAACCTCTAGAGGTGTACATGTCACGCTTCATCAGCATTATCCTGGCTTTGGTTGCCAGCGCTACGCTGGCGATCGCGACCTGGGCACCCGCTTCGGGTATGGCTCAAACCGTCATCACCGGTAACGGTGAAACGGTGGTGGTTGAGGATCCAAATTCTTCGCCCCCACCCGAAGAAACCTTGCCCCCTTCGACGGAGGCACCCCCGCCGGTTGCGACCGAGCTCCCGCCGCTTCCTCCAGATGAGACAACCATTGAAGATCTGGGGATTGTGAAGGGAGAAGAGGGTACCGATAAGGCACCGAAGTCGGCCACCAAGCCGGCTCGTCGCCATCCGTCGAACCCTCAGCGTCAATCAGGCGCGCACATCCGCCCCTTTAAGAGGGGATTTGGCTACACCATCGGTGGACATTATCCGATGGTCAGCCTCAACCAAACCTCGAAGAAGTGGGGAGGCAAGCCGTTTTGTCGCCTCGGTGGCGGCAGAACGATCAAGGGTTCGGGTTGCGGCGTGACGGCTCTCACTATGGTGGGCCGGACGCTTCATCCTGGAAGCAGGGTCTCTCCTGTTAGTCTGGCTCGCAAGTACTGCAGTCAGATTATCCAGGGTGGAGTGTTGAGCTACTTCCATGGTGGCGGAGACATCATCTTGACCGCCCTCCTGAGTATGGGGCTTGAGGCCCGCCGCACAGGAGGAGATCTCGGTTTGGTAGCCAATACCGTTCAAAGAGGTGGTCTCGCGATCATTCTCTTTGCTCCTGGACCGTTTACAGGAGGCGGACACTTTTTGGTGATCCGCGGCTTTAAGCAGGGCAAGTTCTACCTGGCAGACCCTTGGAATACAGGGCAGTTCGGGCGGAACAACGAGAACAGAGGCTTCACGGCCAATGAACTCCGCGCCTCTGCCATGGTCTCAACCTGGACCGCCGAACGTTAACAGGTTCGGAATAGATAGAGAACTGGGGTCAGATCAGATTGTACGATCTGGCCCCAAGCACAGGAATTATATCTTATGAGAATGCACTAAAATCATAAGCATTTTATACAGCTTAAGTATTGACAAAAATGCATAAGCATGATATATTGTTATATTCACTCTGAAGAACAGAGGTGAGGTGGAGAAATCAACCGAACTGGTTCAGATGAGGGGACATTGACAAGCTAGATAGTCATGGGTCATCAAGACCCTTGATACCTATAGAACTAGACATTTGCACAGTCCTCTACGCGATTAGGCTGTGTGCCGTACTCTGGGAATATATTTGTGCCGCCCACGATATATTCCCAGGTTTCGGTACACATCACCGTAACCGCGTAGTTGGGCTACGCGGTAGTCTTGTCAGCCATCCGAAAGGAGGGGTCATGCCCAACGTGCACCTCACCCGCCAGACGGCTGACAAGTTCGTCAGCCGATTCATCAAGTTCATCCGTCCCACGACCCTGGAGGTCACCATGTTCCGCAAGGTCATGCTGTCGATCGCCGCCGTGGTGGCGGCGATCCTGATGTCGTTCGGCGCCGCCGCGCCGGCCCAGGCGTACTGCGGTCCGGGCTTCACCTCGAAGGCCGGCGCCGTCGCGTATTACAAGACGCCGGCGGGCAAGAAGTTCCTGCCTTCGATGAAGCGCAAGCTCATCGAGCAGGGCTACATGCACCAGGACCAGTCGGTCATGGCGTTCCTGCAGTCGCCGAAGGTGGTCTTCACGACCACCCCGGGCGGCTACACGCTGTCGTTCAACACCTCGTGCAGCGGGGGCGTCTACTCGACATTCGACGGCAACTACCGGCATTCCCACATGGGTGTGCTGGCCGTTCGGTCGACGAGCAAGAAGCGGGTCGGGAAGCCGAAGCCGGTGGGGAAGCCCACCAGCAAGGTCATCTCGATCTCGCCGGAGCAGTTCGTGCACAACGACGCGACCGGTGAGACGGAGGTGTACGTCGACGAGACGATCGAGACGAGCACCACCTACCACCAGAAGTACAAGGAGTGCGTCTCGTATCGCCCCTTCATGAAGGCCTACTGCCGTAACGTGGTGGCCGGCAAGAAGTGGCAGAAGTGCAAGACGTATGTCCGGGCCTTCGTCAAGAAGGTCAAGTCGGTCAAGAGGCGGCTGGTTCGCAAGATCCCGCCGACGGCTGAGGTCCCGCCAACCGCAACCCCCGGCCAGGTGGTTTCGGCTGAGCAGCAGTGCAAGGCCGAGCAGAACCACGTGTGGAACTCGCAGATCCAGCAGTGCTTCGTGATCGTTGCGGAGTGCAGCATCGTGGTGGTCGGCAACGGCAACTACGTGACGGTGAACGGGGATATCTGCAAGAAGGAGGTTCCGCCTCCGCCGCCGCCCCCGGTCACGCCGCCTCCGCCGGTGATTCCACCGCCGTCGATCCAGCTGACGACCTGCGCCCACATCTTCGTGACTGGCAACTGCCAGGTTTACTACGAGGCTTCGGGTGAAGGCGCCAGCGGTGACGCGGTCATCACCAGCGGCAACGCGTCGGCCTGGTTTGCCGGCAAGATCTCGGTTCCGTACCGCTGGGATGGCACACCGTGCCCGACCGGCACCAAGTGCTACCGGGTGACCATGTGGGCGACTTCGGTCGCGGGCATGGTGACGATCACGGCTACCGCGACCGGCACCGGCGGCACGGTCACGACGACGGGTAACACCGACGTCAAGGCCGAGACGCCCGGGACACCCGGGTCGTTCGACTCCGCGGTCGTCATCACCGACTCGGACACACCGGGGACCACCACCACGGTGACCGCGGCGATGCACTAGTTCTGGGTATCAATGGGGTGGGGCTTTCGAGCCCCGCCCCAACCCAACTTGATAATCTGTGACTATCTAGCCTGTCTACCGTCTCTCTTACAGAGGTGGTACGTTTACAACTAAATAACATGCGTTAACGAATCACTTCGTAAGATAACTAATTTTCTGTGTGCGAAAGCATCAGAAAGGAGAAGACTATGAACTTCAATCTTAAGACTTCCGCTGTAGCTGCTGTTGCAGTCGTCAGCTTAGTTGCTACCCCCGTAATGGCCGCCGGTCAGATCGAGGGCGGTAACATCTATCGCGTAAAGAACGATACTCAGAACACCACTTTTGGTGATCCTGTAACCGCCAAACCATGTGAGGTTGTTACCTTTAAGGTACGTATTCACAACCCGGGTCCAGACCCAATCAACAATGTTAACGTTAAGGCTACTTTGCCTACCACTGTTGGAACCAGTCACAGCTCAATGGTTACCGTAACCGCTGCTGACGCCAACCCAACTCAGATTACCGACACTGCGGGTGTAAACCTTTCAAGTGCCGCTCGTTTGAGCTATGTTCCAGGTAGCACCCAGCTGCTTGACCCGAACAACGTGGTTTTGAATAGCCTGCCCGACGGCATCTTAAACGGTGGCGTTACCGTTTCTAGCGTTGGTGTTTCGACCCAACAGATTCGTTTCGTCCAGTTTAAGGCCCAGGTTGACTGCCCAACTACTACTACCGAGCAGCCAAAGACTCCGGCTACCCCAGCCGCCGCTCAGCCGACCACTCTTCCGGAGACCGGTCCTGAGGCTGGCCTGATGGCCATGGCTGGTAGTGGTGCTCTTGGTTACGCTGTGATGGCTTACCGCCGCAGTAAGCGTGCCTTGGCTAAAAAGCTACTCAACCGATAAGGTTAACGCATCGTTAATTAGAGGCAGCGGGCCTTCGGGCCCGTTACTCTAGTTGGCGCTTGTCGCACGCGATAAGCCCACAAATCGCCCCATCGGATACCGGTAAAGGTATCAGGTACGGGGCTTTTTGTGGTTTCAGGTATAATATTCATCATGCAATCAATTGTTAAACAGTTTGTTGAGCTACAGCTGCTGGTCGAGGAGGCCATGCGGCGCTTGGGGCTCGAGGCCGAGCAGGGACGCTTGGAGGAGCTTGATGCTCAGATGCAGGCGCCAGGATTCTGGGATGACTCGCAAGCCGCGGCGGCGATTAGCCAGCAGGCGGCAGGGCTAAGGAGTCATTTAGAGGAGTGGGTTGGTTTACATAAGGACGTAATGGTAGCTAAGGAGCTGGCCGAGCTGGGCGACGAGTCGATGGCCGGCGATCTGCAGGCCAACCTGGAGCGCTTGCAGCAGGCTTTTGCCGCCAAAGAGTTTGAGCTGAAACTGTCGGGTACTTACGATCGCAACAACGCTATTATTTCTATCTTTGCCGGTGCTGGTGGCACCGATGCCCAGGACTGGGCCGAGATGCTGCTGCGGATGTATTTACGGTATTTTGAAAAGGCCGGCTGGAAGGCCGAGGTGGTTGAGCGGTCCGACGGCGAGGAGGCTGGCATTAAGAGCGTGACGGTTGAGGTTAATGGCCAGTACGCTTACGGCAAGCTAAAGGGGGAGAGCGGAGTGCATCGTCTGGTCCGTCAAAGTCCATTTAATGCTGATGCTAAGCGCCAAACCAGCTTTGCTCGGGTTGAGGTGTTGCCACAGCTGGATCGCCCCGAAGAGTTTGAGCTGGATGAGCAAGACTTGCGAGTGGATGTGTATCGGAGCGGTGGTCACGGTGGCCAGAGCGTTAACACCACCGATTCGGCGGTTCGGATTACCCATATTCCGACCGGTACCGTAGTCGCGATTCAAAACGAGCGCAGTCAGCTGCAGAACAAAGAAAAAGCCTTGGCAATTCTTAAAGCTCGGTTAACTGCGCTAATGTTGCAGCAGCAAAAGACTGAGCTGGGTGAGTTACGCGGCGAGAACCAGGAGGCAGCCTGGGGCAACCAAATTCGCAATTATGTGCTGCACCCCTATACCAAGGTAAAGGATGAGCGTACCAAGCATGAAACCAGTCAGGCGGGGGCGGTGCTAGATGGCGATCTAGATCCATTTATTGAGGCGTATCTGTCGAGTCGGGTTGGTCAATAAAAGAACCATAAACACTTTGGCTATAGGCTCATTAGTGCTAAAATAGCCACGTGATACTGTTTGATCGCGTTACCAAAATGTACCCGAACAAGCAGATTGCCCTAAGCGGGCTGAATCTGCACATCCAACCCAAGGAGTTTGTGACTATCGTGGGTGCGTCCGGTGCTGGCAAATCGACGCTGATTAAACTGCTTACCCGCGAAGAGGTTCAAAGTTCCGGCAAGATTATTGTGGGCGGGCTGGATTATGACACCATTGTGTATAAGAACGTGCCGCACCTGCGCCGCCGAATTGGCGTGGTGTTCCAGGACTTTAAGCTACTACCAAGCCGTAACGTGCACGAAAACGTGGCCTTTGCGCTTGAGGTGGCCGGCGCTCCCAACCGTGAGATTAAGCGCAGCGTGCCCCGCGTGCTTCAGCTGGTCGGCCTCAGCGGTAAAGAAAAGAACTTTCCGCGCGAACTATCCGGTGGTGAGCGCCAGCGTGTCGCGATTGCGCGCGCCCTTGTTCGCCAACCCAAGATCCTGGTGGCCGATGAGCCTACCGGCAACCTGGACCCCAAGAATGCTTGGGAAATCATTGAATTATTGCTAAAGATTAACCGGTTTGGCACCACCGTCCTGTTAACCACTCACAACAAAGAGATCGTAAACTCGCTCAAGCGGCGGGTTATTACCATTCAGCGCGGCCGGATCATCAAGGACGAAGAGCAGGGGAAGTACGCTCTATGATCAATCCGCTAACAGCCGCCCGGATCACCAAGACCGGGCTGCACAACTTTGCCCGCAACGCTTGGCTAAGCACCGCCGCTACAGCCGTCATGACCATTACGCTTACTCTGGTAGCCGTCTCTTACGTGGCCACCGTCGCCCTCAACTCAACCATTAAAGAGGTGGTTGGTAAGATTGATGTGTCGGTGTACCTTAAGGACTCCGCCACCCCCGATCAAATTAAGGCACTCAAGGTTAAGTTAGAGCAGACCGATAACGTTCAGGGAGTGGTTTTGGTGACCAAGGCCGAGGCGCTCAAGCAGTATCGTGAGCAAAACAAGGATAACCCCAAGCTGCTCGAGGCGGTAACCGAGACCGATAACCCGTTGCCGGCTTCGCTCCAAATTAAAGCCAAGGACCCAAACAAGCTCGACCCAATTACGGCGGTGGTGAACCAGTCGGAGTTCAAGCCGCTACTGGCTGATCGGGAGCCGATTAGCTACAGTGGCGATCGCAAGGCCACCATCGACCGGATCATTCAAACCTCAAACTTCTTTAAGGCTACCGGGCTGGCTGCCTCGGTCGTGTTCGTGATCATCTCAACCTTGATCATCTTTAACACCATCCGCATGGCCATCTTTACCCGCCGGGAGGAGATTGAGATCATGAAGCTGGTGGGCGCTACCAACTGGTATATTCGTGGGCCGTTCATTTTTGAGGCCGCCCTGTATGGCATTATTGCGGCCTTTATCGCGATTGCGTTTACCTACACCGTGATCTTAAAGGGGGCGCCGCGGCTTGGTAACTACGTCGACACCGGAATCGTAGTTAAGCTGCTCCAAGATAATGTGGTGCTGGTGGTGTTTGCGCTTTTGGCTTTAGGAATTTTAATTGGCACCGCTTCGAGTATGGTCGCCCTAAAACGCTATCTCAAGCTATAATTAGCCGGTTGATTCCAGATTAAAACTCAGCCATAATACCTCTCGTGCTCTTGGCGTAAGCGCTAAGGCGCCTGAATCATAACCGCTATTGAATTATTAAACCTAAAGGGGTATAGTAAACAGTGTTAAGGGGCGAACACCTAATTAGTATGGTTTCACCAAAAAACAAAAATTTCAGTTTTAAAACCATAACAGCGCTGGTTCTAGCGTTGGGTTTGGTGTTGGCGCCGGTAGCGGCCCACGCCGCCACGCTAGAGGAGCAAATCGCGGCCGCTAACGCCGATGCGGCTCGCAACCAACAGCAGGCGGCTACCTTAAGAACTCAGGGCGACACGCTGGCCAACAAGCTGGCCGAGATTGCGGCGCAGTCGCAGGCGATTCGCTCGCAAATTGCCGCTAACAAGGCCAAGGCTCAGAAGCTAACTCAAGATATTAATGATGCCAAAGATAAACTGGCATTAAAAAAGCAGGTGCTAGACGAGAACGTCCGCGTTATCTACCAGGAGTCTAAGGTTTCGCCACTCGAAATGTTGGCTTCGAGCCGAAGCTTTAGCGAGTATGTTGACCGCCAGCAGTACTTAGACACCTTAAAGGATCACGTTCAGGAAGCCGCTAAAGAGGTTCAGCGACAAAAGGAAGAGCTAGAAAAGCAGCAGGCTGATTTAGATTTGGCAATTAGAAACCAGACTAATTTATCTCAGGCGTTGGCAATTCAGCAAAATGAGCAGTCAAATCTTTTGGCTTCGACCAGGGGTGATGAGGCGAAGTACGCCGAGCAGGCTAAGGCCAGCTCAGCCAAGGCCGAGGAGCTTAAAAAGCAGCAAGCGGCTATTTTGGCATCACGTTTTGGAGGCATACCTTCCGGAGGCACCCCTTGCGGGGGAGGCTATCCATCCACATGGTGTAATGCCCCGAAAGACACACTTATAGATAGATGGGGTATGTATAACCGAGAATGTGTTAGCTACACCGCCTTCCGAGTAGCCAATTCCGGACGTCGTATGCCATACTGGGGAGGTAGGGGGAACGCCAAGCAGTGGCCTGGAAACGCCCAAGCCGAAGGCATACCTGTTGATGGAAGCCCTCGACCAGGAGATGTTGCCATTACAACTGCCGGGCCATATGGCCATGCTATGTATGTTGAATCAGTTTCAGGACGTATGATTACTGTAAGTCAGTATAATTTCAATAACGCTGGCGAATACAGTGTAATGACTATCCCATCAGATAATTTGTACTTTATCCACTTCTAATTAGTTAATAAAAGGTAAGTTTTTGAATCCAGAACCCTCTCGATTTAGTGTGCGCAACACCCTGATAGCGGTGGTGTTGCTAGCGATTGGGTTTGTTGGTGGTCAGCTGGCCCCAACGGTGGTGACGTTTGGCGGTCCGGCCGCAAATGAGCGCCCTGATTTTAACGAACTATCATCGATATACGACACCCTGGTTAAAAAGTTTGATGGTGAGGTTAAGCCAAACGATACGCTGGAAGGTGCGAAGGCCGGGCTGGTAGCCGGATTGGGAGATCCTTATACGGTTTACCTTAAGCCAAAGGAAGCCAAGGATCTTGAAGACCAGTTAAATGGTACTTTATCGGGCGTAGGCGCCGAGGTGGCGATTCGCAACAACAAGCTGACCGTGGTTTCGCCAATTGTTGATAGCCCGGCCGCTAAGGCCGGAGTGCGTGCTGGAGACGTAATTATTAGCATCAACGGCCAAGACAGCTCAACCATGACGCTGGACGAGGCTGTAAGTAAGATTCGCGGGCCAAAAGGCAGCGAGGTAACGCTTAAGATAATCAGGGGCAGCAGCGAGCCAATTGAGATTAAGATTGTGCGCGACGTGATCACGGTGCCAAGCGTTAAGTCGAGTATGAAAGAGAATGGCATTGGCTATATTCAGCTAACGCAGTTTGGCAGCGATACTGTAGCTAAGCTCCAGCAGGCCGCCGCTGATCTTAAGGCTCAGGGTGCGACCAAGGTGATTTTGGACCTGCGCAACAATCCTGGTGGGTACTTGGATGGTGCGGTTGATGTTTCGAGCCAGTTCTTGCCTGATGGCAAGACGGTGGTAGAGGAGCGGCGTCAGGGTAGGACGGTTGAGCGACTCCAGACTACCGGTGGCGGCCAGCTGGTTGGATTGCCGCTAGTGGTGTTGATTAATGAGGGTAGCGCCTCGGCGAGCGAGATTGTGGCTGGTGCTTTACGCGACAACAAAGCCGGCCAACTGTTGGGCGAAAAGAGCTTTGGTAAGGGTAGCGTGCAGGAAGTAATTAAGCTGGGTGATGGCGCTGAGCTTAAGGTGACGGTAGCGCACTGGTTTACCCCTAGCGGGCAAGGGATTGATAAGGTTGGAATTAAGCCTGATATCGAGGTTAAGCTGGAGCAGGCTGACTTGAACGCCGGCCGTGATCCACAGCTGGAACGGGCGATTCAGGAGCTGTCGAAGTAAATTTTAAGATCAAGACAGCAACAAAAAAACCGCCTAAGATGGCGGTTTTTTAAATTCACCTAAATATAAAAGTTATTTCTTGGTTGGCTGCTCGTCTTCGATACTTACGATCTGACGACGAACCTTTGAGCCAGTAAACTTAGTAATCTGCTTAAGGGTAAACTTAACCCGCCCGGCTCGGGTGGCAAAAATGGTATGGTCTTTACCCATGCGGGTGCCATCTCCGGCTTCCATACGGCTGCCGCGCTGTCGGACAATAATGTTACCAGGAATAGCTAACTGACCACCAAACAACTTAACACCAAGCCGTTGTCCTGGTGAATCATGTACGTTTTTAGCTGTACCGCCAGCTTTTGTCTTTGACATTAACTCTTCCTTAAGATTAATAATTGACGACCAACTATCTGGTTTGGTCGCCGATATATTAGCGCGTCACTACGGACATGCGCAAACTGCCTCAAAGTATACCCTAAATCAGGTAGCAGGTCAACAATTCCCAGTAGCTGCTGGCCGCCATCGGCGGTTTGCCAAGCTGGTACGGTAATTGCAATCTCGGAACCCGACTCAAGCTGCTCCGCCCAGTTGCGTAAACTATCGCGGTAAAGCGCCAGCATTTCATCCCGAATCGGCCCTAACTGCTTTAAGGTGGGCTTACTGCTCATGTTGGGACCAAGGTAGCCTTCGGAAACAATTGATGCCTTCGCAGAGGGCAGTCTAACCGCTCTAGCGTCGGCTTCAAGCGCCTCGTCGGCTGCTATAGCGGAGGCGGCAATATCATTCAGCCATTTCATATTTTCGCGGGTGGCCGAAACCATATCTGCAGACAGATCGGAGCCACCCACCCGACGTCCAAGCAGGGCCGCCTCCTGTAGAATCACACCGGTGCCGCAAAAGGGATCAAAAACCTCATTGCCGTGAGTGGTGTTAACCATAATCTGGGCCAGCTTTGGTGGTAGCATGCCCACCTTGGCGCTGCGAGTCGGACGCTGGTGGTCGCGCGCGGCGTAACTATCGATATCTTGAACCTGTTCGGTAATTGCCACCACCATCTGCTGCTTATTAATCACTATTAGTAACTCATGGCCATTTTTTAACAAGCCATTAAATTTTACCTGAGCGGCCGATAGGTGGATGCCGGTTTGTGGCGCCACAAACCTAACCGATCCGCCGGCCTTTAAGCGTTTTTTAAGAGCAACCCCGGTTTTGCGGACAAAAGCGGTGGTGGCATTCAGCCCGTAGTAACTTAGCCCAAAGGTGGTTTTGCCGGATTCGGCCACCAGCTCGTCAAGGGGGAGAGGTGCCTCGTTAATGTCACGAGCAGGGCCCTGGTAGATGATTCGACCGACCTTAATAACACCCCCAAACTCACTTAGATTAATCGACCGCTCAAGCAGGGCGGCAGACCTGCCCCAGGGCTGGATCTGTTTTGGCGATAGGCGTGATTCAAGCTCTACCAAGCCAAATTCTGGTTGGCGTCCGAGTATGACAATGTGATTCATAGAGCTATTGTACCTGATATACTAAAAGGTATGCAGTTACTGGAGCCACCCTCAGATCAAATTATTGGCGTTAAGGCCTTTTTAGATATCCTTAACGAAACCTTAAACTTTGCCTTCCCGGCGGTTACGATCGAGGGAGAGGTGTCCAGCTACAAGGTTAATCAGGGCAAGTGGGTGTTCTTTGATTTAAAGGATGAGGACGCCACTTTGCCGTGCTTTATCCCAATCTACCAGCTAAAAGTTCCAATCGAAGATGGCATGAAGATTCGAGTGACCGGAGTGCCAAAGGTAACCAAGTGGGGTAAGTTCAGCCTGACGGTCAAGTCGGTGAGCCTGGCCGGTGAGGGCGCGCTTAAGCGGGCCTTTGAGCTGCTCAAAGCCAAGTTGCAGCAAGAGGGTTTGTTTGAGGCCAGTCGTAAACGGGCGCTGCCGCGGTTCCCAGAGCGACTCGGCTTGGTTACCTCCGGCCAGTCGGCGGCCTACGCCGATTTTATTAAAATTTTAGGCCAACGCTGGGGCGGAATGGAGATCCAGCTGGCCGACGTTCAGGTGCAGGGACAGCCGGCCCCAGCTCAAATTGTGCGTGCCATTGAGTACTTTAATCAACAGGCCAGCGTTCCCGACGTGCTGGTGGTGATCCGGGGTGGCGGTAGTTTGGAGGATTTGCAGGCATTTAATACCGAGGAGGTGGCTCGCGCCATTGCTGGTAGTCGAGTGCCAACTTTGGTTGGGGTGGGCCATGAGGTGGACGTTAGTTTGGCTGACTTTGCGGCCGACGTGCGAGCGGCTACTCCTACCGATGCGGCTCGAATTGTGGTTCCAGATAAAGCCGAGGTGATACAGGACATTGGGCACCGACAACGCCGGTTTGAACAAACCATTCGCGGCCGGCTCGATCGTTACCAGAACCACATTATTCGCCAAATTAATGTACTGGAGCGGTTTGTACGGCTGCCGCAAGCCCGCCTGCAAAACTTAGAGTTGCGGCTACTTAACGCTCAGCGTCAAACTTTGGCCATGCAGCAGCAGCGCCTTAACTCGCTCAGCCGCCTGCTAGGAAGCTATGACCCGACCGCCACCCTAAAGCGCGGTTACGCCATTGTACGCAAGGGTGAACAGGTGGTTACCGGGCCGCAGCAGGTTAACGTTGGCGATTCGCTCGTGGTACAATTGGCGGCAGGAAACATCAACGCAAAGGTGGATAAGTAGTGACAGCAAAACCAGATTTTGGAACCAAATTAAAAGAGCTTGAGGCCATAACCGAATGGTTTGAATCGGACGAGGTAGATCTAGACGCTGCTTTAACCAAGTTTGAGCGGGGGATGGAGCTAGCCAGCGAGCTAAAGAAAGAGCTGGGCGAGGTTGAGAACCGGGTTGAAAAGATCAAGCAGCGCTTTGATACCGCTGCCCCAGCTGAAACCGAAGCGGCCTGGGCCGGTGAGCCTCCTACCTTACTGTAATGTGGTGGCTGCTGATTGTACTGGCGGTGTGCTTTGCGGCCGGAACCTTTTTTGGCGCACCATACTTGCCAATTAAACGACGCGAGCTTGAGGGCGCACTTGATCTAGCCGAACTGCAGGCCGGTGAGACCTTAATTGATCTTGGCTCCGGTGATGGAACCGTGTTGATTGCCGCGGCGCGGCGAGGCGCTAACGCTATTGGGTATGAGCTGAATCCATTACTGTGGTTGGTGTCGTACGCTCGGACTTGGCCGTATCGGCGGCAGGTGAGTGTTAGGCTGCAAAATTACTGGATGGTTACCTTGCCGCCAGCGGATGTTATTTACACTTTTTTGCTTGATCGGTACATGGCCAAGCTAAACGCTAAGCTCGAATCAGAGCTTAGTCGACCGACCCGAGTTGTCTGTCATGTGTTTGAGCTGCCGCGCAAGCCGATCTCTAAAACTCGCAACAGCTACTTGTATCGAATAGGGTAGTTTATCGAATTTGATAATTTATATAATATTCAGCGAATATTATAGATTTTCTTAAATTCAAAATAGTACTTAAAAAGAGGGCCGCATTGGCCAGCCTTGCTCCAAAAGATCTTTTCATGGTATAACCATAACCAGAATGTACGAACAAAAACGCATCAGCATCCATCTTATTCTTACCATTTTCTTAGCCATTGGGATGGTTGTTTTTGGGGTTCTAGCAGTCCTAGCTTACCGAGACAATGAGTATGTTCGTGGTAATCTCAACACCTTAGTTAAGGCTGAGTCGCAGCGCGCTAGAGAACAGCAAAAACAGCAAAGTGCTGAAGAAAATCGCAAAGCTAACGAACTACCATTTAAAAACTTTACCGCCGATGCGGTAGACGGTGGCTTTGTACTGCCCATACCCAAAACCTGGAGCACCTATTACGGCCGTAACAACACCGGTCCAACCCAAGTTGATTTTGCCGCTAACCCTGATACGGTGACCATTAATCTCAACCGGGATGCTCGCAACACCCAGGCTTTTCGCCTCAAGCTGCTGCGCCAGTCCCAGGCCGATGTGGTTAAAGACTATCAAACCCTAATTAAGCAGAAAAAGGTTACTAGCAAGGGAACCAAGGTTTCGGGGATTGACGCCACCCAACTTGAAGGGACCATTGATGATCAGCGCCATGAAGGCGTGGTTATTATTGTGCCGGTGCGCGACAAAACCATCGTTTTGATCACCGAAGATAAAAGGTATGTCGGCGAGTTTAATACCATCGTTGCCGGCGCTAAAATCAACCCGTAGATAACTGAGCAGAACACAGCCCTTATGCTTGAGGCTATCTGGTGGATCATGGTACTTTAAGTACTAGTAACAAGGGTGATGATGGCGCGGCGAACCACAAATTTCTACCAGCAGCCGGTTGTGGCGGCACCAGCCAAAGTCGCCACTGCCAAGGTTAAAAACGAGTTGGACCGAATGCGCGAGAGTATGCGTGACGGCTTGCTTTGTTTAGATCAAGACGGGGTAATCACCTACAGTAATCCAGCCGCAGCACGTCTGCTTGGCTTGCCTGAAGAGCAGATTAACGGCCGCACCTTTCTGGGGTTGGTGGAGTCGCCCAACGGCAGCCCAGACGAAACGCCACTGACTTACGACAACGCCGATGGAGCTCTTAAGCGTGCTCTGTCCGGCCAGGAATCGCGCTTGGTCATGTCAATCTCCTGCGATGATCGCTCCACCTCAATTGAGGCGGTGCTGGGTCCGTATCGGGACATTAACGATGGCATTATGGGCGTCCTTATCAACCTTCGCGACCAAACCCACCTGTACGCTGAGCAAGAAAAGCTGCGCGCGATTCAACAAAACCACAGTATTGGCATGATTATTCTTGACGCCGATGATGTGGTCACGACGGTTAGTTCGCGGTTCGAGATTATTAACCAGGTGCTGCCGGCCAAGCCAATCACCGAGGCCTTGGCTCAACCCGAAGTAACCAGCTTTTTGAGCTTTGATACCGATATTAATAAGGTTTTAGGTCTGGTTAAGCAGCGGCGGGAGACCACTTTTTACGCCGAGGCCGATCTTGGGTCGAAGATTCAGCACTTACAGTTGGTTGCTAGCCCGTTAATTCGCGGCGATCGGTACGAGGGCGCCATTATCACCACTAGAGACGTCACCACGTTGGTCGAAAAGACGATTGAGACCAACAAGATGGCTCGCTTAGCTAACAAGCACTCACGCGAGCTATCCAGTCTGGCGGAACTGAGTGGTTTTGTTGGTTTCCGTTTTGATCAAATCTATAAAAAGTACTTAACCATGATCAGCCAGCTGCTGGAGTCGCCCAACGTCAGCATTTACTTGTATCAGCCCGATTCGCAGCTGCTTAAGCGGGTGGCGACCAGCACGCACTTTCATGAACATGCCGGCCAGTGGCATTTAGGGGCGTATCATCCGGTGGTGGAGGCGTTTTTGCGACGTAAACCTCAAACCTATAATCCAGAGATTGATGATGGGGCGATATCCAAAAGCCACATGCTAACCGTGCCGATCACTTACCACTCTAAAGCCCTGGGCGTGATCAAGGTCAGCCACCGAGACTCGGCCTATAACACGCACGAGGCCAAGCTGCTACGACTGGTTGCCTCACGGCTAGCGGTGATCATTGAAAACTGGGAGCTGTACAACGAGGTTAACGCTCGCCGTGAACGATGGGAGGCGGTGTTTACCTTTACCGAAGAGGGGATCCTGATCTTTGACCGTGATACCAAGGTGGTTGGTTTTAACCCGGCCGCCAGTAAGCTAACCGGCTTTACCATGCAGGAGGCGATTGGGCGGTCGTTCCACGATGTGGTTAAGGCGATGACTCCCGAAGGTACCAGTATGGCGATGCTGACACCGTTGCGGAAGGTACTACAGGAAGGCGAGGTTGTTACCAAGCGGCAGCAGTTGATTGAGACCAAGAACGGCCAGGCTTTGTGGACCGAAATTAGCTGCTCGCCAATCTTTGACGACAGCGGTAACGTGACCAGCGGCATCGTAATTATTAGCAACATTCAACGTGAGCAAGAGGTAGAGGCGGTTAAGAGCGACTTTATCTCAATTGTGTCGCATGAACTCCGCACGCCATTAACCGCGATTAAAGGGTTTTTGAGTATGTTGGTGCAAAAGGATTTTGGTCCATTAACCGATCGTCAACTGTACTTTATGGAAAGGGTCTACCAGACCAACCAGCGTATGATTCATTTGGTAGAAGATCTGCTGGACGCTAGCTATATTGAAAGCGGCAAGATCAAGCTCAAAATTGCCCCAACCGCGGTTGAACCGCTCATTAATGATGTAGTGGCCGAACTGGCGAGCAAAGGATTTGAGCGCCAGATCATGCTAAAGATTAATCGCAAGCACAAGCTGCCGCTGGTGTTGGCTGACGAGGTGAGGTTGCGGCAGATTTTGGTTAACTTGGTCGATAATGCCATTAAGTACTCTCTACCTAAGAGCGAGGTTTCAATCGACTTTAAGGCTCAAGGTAATGAGCTGGTTATAAGCGTTAAAGACGAAGGGGTCGGCATCACTCCGGCTCACCTAGAGCGTCTGTTCCAGAAGTTCGGCCGGATTTACAACCCAATGAGCGTTCAGGCTGGCGGTACCGGCTTGGGACTCTATATTGTTAAGAATTTGGTTGAATCACATGGTGGTAAAATTTGGGTTAGCAGCCGTGAGGGCAAGGGCAGTCGGTTTAGCTTTACCTTGCCAATTGCTAAGCAGCTTCCGCTGCTGCAGTAGTGTAGTATAATGATGAACCAAAGCCCAATCGAGTGAATGGAGGTACAGTAATGGCAAAGATAATGTTGGCAGAAGATGATCGCGTACTGGTTGAAATGTATGAGGCCAAGTTTGATATGGAGGGTCATGAGGTGGTGGTGGCTACCAATGGCGAAGAGTGCTTGAATTTATTAGAGGGTTACACCCCCGACATCATCTTACTGGATATTTTGATGCCAAAAATGAACGGCTTCCACGTTTTAAAAGAGATAAAAAAGAAGCCGGGATTGCGCAACGTACCGGTAATTTTGCTGACCAACCTTGGTGAGGCTCAAGTTGACATGAACCAAGAGCTGGCGCGAGCCCTGGGCGTAACCGACTATCTAATTAAGTCGCACCATACCCCGGATGAGGTGGTAAAAAAGGTGATGGTAGCGCTTAATACCTCGTCCGCTTAAACCAAAGCGTCCGCCAGATACCTGCTAAACTTACGGCATGGCAAGTTATCAGACAAAAGGGATTATTATTGGCCGCCATAACTTTGGTGAGGCCGATCGTATTATTGTGCTAATTACGCCGGAGCGGGGGGTGATCCGCGCGGTAGCCAAAGGGGTGCGCCGGATTAAAAGCAAACTGGCCGGACACCTAGAGCTGTTCTCTGAATCGGATCTGATGTTAACCGAGGGTCGGAACCTCGATATTATCACCTCGGCGCGACTGCAGTCGCATTTGAAGATTGGTGATAACTACGATGCAATGCGCTTGGCCTACTTGGTTGCCGAGATGACCAACCGCTTGAGTGGCGAAGGGGAACACCCGGCGCTGTTTGATTTGATGCACGATACGCTCAAGGAGATACCGGCTAACCCCGACACGGTAACCGAGCTGTGGTTTAAACTGCGCTTGCTAGATCAACTCGGTTACCGCCCGGAGCTGGACGGCTGTGTTGTCTGTCATGGCGCAAAATCGCACCGTAATTATGGTTTGAGCGTCGAGCACGGTGGCATAATTGGGGACGGCTGTGGTTCAATCAATCTGCCCTTAACCCAGGACCAGATTAAGCTGTGGCGATTGATGTTGGCCAACCCGCTGAGTTCAATCCGGCGCATTGAGGCGGTGAGCGATCTAGCGGTTGATTCAATGCTGGCCTGCAACGCCTTTTACGACCACACCTTTGGTCAGCGGTTTCGTGCCGCCCAGGTGCTAGAGTAGCCAGCTAACCGGGTTTGCCTTATAATAAGCCACATTATGGCCGACAAAAAAACCACTCAAACTCCTACAATCGATGAACTGGTCTCGCTGGCCAAGCGACGTGGCTTTATTTTTCAGGGATCCGAAATTTACGGCGGTCTAGCTGGTACCTGGGATTATGGTCCTTATGGAGTGGCGCTTAAAAACAATATTAAACAGCTGTGGTGGCAGTTTTTTGTTGATAGTCGCGATGATATGTACGGTGTCGATGCCGCTATTTTAATGAACGCTCGTGTCTGGCAGGCCAGTGGGCACACCGGCGCCGGCTTTGCCGACCCACTGGTTGAGGACAAGAAGACCCGCAAACGCTATCGCGTGGATCATTTACTGGAAGAGCATGATATTGACCCAGTTGGGATGACGCTAGACCAAATGAGCGCCAAGATTAAAGAGCTTGGCATCAAGAGCCCGGAGGGCAACGAACTGAGCGACGCTCGTCAGTTCAATCTGATGTTTGAGACCCGGGCCGGGGTGGTCGAGGATAGCGCCAACCAAGTTTATATGCGCCCCGAGACCGCTCAAGGTATGTTTGTAAACTTTAAAAACGTTATGGATAGTATTCATCCACGGCTGCCGTTTGGTTTGGCGCAGATCGGTAAGGCCTTTCGTAACGAAATCACACCTAAAGATTTCATTTTCCGTACCCGCGAGTTTGAACAGATGGAGATTGAGTACTTTGTGACCGAAGGGGAGTGGGAGCAGCAGTTTGCCGAGTGGGAGCAGCGTATGCGCGATTGGATGGAGCTGATTGGCCTGCCAAAGACCAGTATTCACGACCTGGACGTTCCCGAGGCTGACCGTGCTCACTACTCCAAAAAAACGATCGACTTTGAGTTTGAGTTTCCGTTTGGCGTAAAGGAGTTGTACGGCCTGGCTTACCGCACCGATTTTGATTTGAGCAACCATGCCAAGCACAGTGGGGTTGATGTGGGCTACCTCGACCCAACCACCAACCAGCGATTTATCCCGCACGTGATTGAGCCAACCTTTGGGGTGGACCGAACCGTGCTGGCTATTCTGACTGCCGCTTACTGGCAGGACGACAAGAATGACCGCACCGTGCTTAAGCTCAAGCCGCAATTAGCCCCGGTAAAGGTAGCGGTATCGCCGCTGCTGCGCAACAAGCCTGAGCTGGTTAAGGTTGCCAAGGACGTTTACGCCGACCTCAAAAAGCAGTTCGGCGCGGTTATGTATGACGACAACGGCAATATCGGCAAGCGCTACCGCCGCCAGGACGAGATTGGCACGCCATTATGTATTGTGATTGATTTTGACACCCTAGAGGACAAATCGGTTACCATTCGTCACCGCGATACTTTGGAACAGGTGAGAGTTAAGATCGATGGGCTAGCGGACGAAGTTCAGGCTCAGCTCGACAAGTTTTAATCATTATTTAATATTGTTCGTCAAACTTGTTTAACAGTATTGACAAAACACGCTCACATCTGTAAAATCACAGCAACGGTACCCAAACGACCACGGAGGTCACGCCGTATGACAGTTGCACCTGACTTGAATCAGACGCTTTCGGAACAGGATGCGAAACGGCTCCTAATCGAGTGGGGCTTCCCAGTTCCGACCCTGCACGAGATTTCGGTGGACGATCGGCTCAGCTACGAACAGGCCGCGCTACGTGTCGGCTATATCGCTCGCGAGAGGGGATGCAGCCCGCAGGAGGTGACCAAGAGTCTCCACGAGCCTCCGGTCCGCCACGGTGGGCGTCGGCATCGACGCAATCGCGTTCGCGAGATCGACGGCATGATCGACGAGATGCGCCGCTTGGGGTAGCCGTTCCGGCGCAGGTGGGGCAGTAGCCCTACATGCGCCAACCCCAGCAATTATTGTAAAAGACCACTGATTAGGTGGTCTTTTTTGTATTCATGCATAAAGTGGGTAAAATAATAGAGAAAATCGTTGACAGTGGGTAGCAGTGGGTAGTATTATCTAATCAATGGGTTACACAAGGTAGCACATAGAGGGTTGAAAGAGAGGCAGAAAGAGTTTGATGAGATACTTTAAGCGCAAATTGGACGACAAAAATCGGCTGACAATTCCAGCTGAACTTCGCCCTGAATTTGAAAGCGGTAAGGTTATCATCACTCGCGGCTTTGGTAACTACCTACATGTGTACAGTGAGGCGGTGTGGAACAACGAAATGGAAACCGCACTCAGTGGACAGTGGAAGGGTAATGGAGCCACTCCGATCGTTTTTGATCGCGAGCTAGCCGACATGGCCGATCAGTTGCTCGAAGGCATGATGGAAACCACCATGGATTCAAAGCAGGGACGTATAACAATAGAGCAGGATTTGCTCCGTTACGCCGGCTTTGATCGCAATAAAGAGGTGGTGGCCACTAAAATGCCCGGAGGCTACTGGCGCATCAAGACTCCCTCAACTACCTAACTTAACCAGGCATCGTCCTTTAAAAACAAAAACAAAAACTTCAAGATTAGCTACTTGGTAGTCAGTACGACGGTTCGAGGAATCCGTTCAAACATCCTGGCACCTAGCAACAAACAACTCCACCTCACACAATCGTTATAAGGAATGTGCCACAATTCTTACGGAATTATGACAGTTCCTTACCACAACAACTCGATGGCTCATACGATAGCCATCACACTCAACAAAAACAAAAATCTCAAACACAACACTGACTACTGAGTAGGTGACCTTGAAAACCACTCTGGCCGTAGGCTATCGCGTCACCAACTGATAGCCAGCACGAACTACGGACAGTCGAGATACCAATGACCCACGTCGCCAAACATGTTCCGGTGCTCTTAGAGCAAACAGTCAAGCTACTGGATCCAAATCCAGGTGAGCTGTACTTTGACGGAACGGCAGGATATGGCGGTCACGCTGCGGCAATTGCTGAGCGGATTGCTCCTGACGGCTTCTTGATCTTGGCCGATCGCGATCATCGCGCTATACACGCGTTGCAGCAGCGATTTAACAACCATGATCGAGTCCGGATTATGCGCCGCGATTATTTATCGGCTACCGAAGAGCTGTTACATGATCGTCGTTTAGTCGACATGGTTTTGTTGGATCTGGGGGTTTCGTCACCACAGCTTGACAACCCAGAGCGCGGATTTAGCTTTATGGCTGAAGCCCCGCTCGACATGCGCATGGACCAGTCGCAGTCGCCGTCGGCGGCCGACGTGGTTAACGCGGTGTCAGAAAAAGATCTAGCCGATCTAATCTACCAGTACGGCGGTGAACGTCGCTCACGTCGCATTGCGGCGGCGATAGTACGCCAACGACCGATTTCGACCACCACTCAACTAGCTAAAATTGTTGAGCAAGCGGTGGGCGGTAGAGGAGCGAGCAAGATTCACCCTGCCACCAAGACCTTTCAGGCCTTGCGCATCCACGTCAACCAAGAGCTAGAGCAGCTAGAGCAAGCTTTACCAAAGCTAGTTAGATTGCTTAAGCCAGGTGGCAGAATAGCGGTCATTAGCTTTCACTCGCTGGAAGACGGCTTGGTTAAAGAGTTTTTTAACCGCGAGTCAAAAGACTGTACCTGCCCACCAAAACAGCCGGTTTGCACCTGTGACCACGTGGCCAGCCTTAAAAAGCTCACCACCAAACCAGTAGCCGGTACCGAAGATGCTTTTAACCCGCGTGCTAGGAGCGCCAAACTCCGAGCCGCAGTGAAAATAAACCAAAACCAAAAGGAGGGCTGAATGTCAGTTCCAATCAAAGTAGAGAGCATGCGTGCTCGACGCATCCAAGTTCGCAAGCTAGATCGCTAAATAGCCGCTAGTTTGCCGCGGTTAGCGGTGTACCAAAAAACGAGATGAGCGCCGCTAACCGCACCAAAAAACGATTTAACCAAAAACTAAAACTTAAAAATAAACAGGAAATTAGTAATTATGAGCACCGCCACACTTGCTGTGCGACGCAACCAAAATCTTTACCGCACCAAGACCGACATGAAGCTTGGTCCGGTTTCGGCCACCGTAGTAGTGGTTGCCGCGATCTCGGTTTTAGCCTTGCTGTACTTAACTCAGGTAACCAAGGTGGGGGTGTTAGGTTATCAGGTATCAGATTTGCAGCGACAACGCGCTGAGGCTGTTTCTAATAAGCAGGAGCTTGAGGTTGAGGCTGCCAGGCTAACCTCAATCCAAAGCATTCAAAAGTCGGGTACCGTTCAAAAAATGGTGGCATCGTCACAGGTTAGCTACG